>CAMCMT010000028.1 GCA_945875915.1 Synechococcus sp. UW140
ACAGCCATTCATCTGGTCTGCCTCGTGAGAAGGTTTCCCAGACAACCGCAACAGATCTCTATTGCTTGTTTCTTTTGACGGGACCTCACACCTCTGCTGCTATTCGGCCACGAACTCAAGACTGGGTGGCCCACGTCAAGCGAGTCCCTACAGCCCTAGGTCCATGACGCAACAAAAGCGTCAGTTCCTAAACTTTTTTAGTTGTCCAGGTGCGCCCTTCCAAAACTCTCAAAGCCAATCTCTCGGCTTCTCGGGTTTCCTTCAGGCTGCGGTGCCTCTCGGTTCCGCCTTTTGAACTTACAGCATCGGCGGCTTGCGCCTCCCTCAACTGGTTGGTCCGACCACATCAAGGCCTTTCGGCTTCTCAGTGGTCCCGCTAACACCAGAACCGGGGGATGAACCCCTTTCCTGGCGCGCAGTCCAAAACCATACCACTTTTTCCTCCCAACGAGCAAGCAACCCCTCACTCCAGGGGGGGCTCTGGCACTTGGATAAAGCCTTCTAGGGCGCAGTCGGGTGCGACTAGGGCCTCACCCCAGGGCAGGAACCGGGCCAAGGTGGCCTCATTGCGGGCCGCCAGCACGGGGTAATCGGTGCTGGTGAGGTTCGCGCCCGGCTCAAGTAGGGCTGGATCGCGCAGCAACCAGCGCAGCGGGCAGCCCAATTCGCTGAGGAATAGCCAGGCCGCTGCCAAATCCCAGATTTTCGGGGTGGCCTCCAGGGCCGCCACGGTTTGGCCCAGGGCCACGCTCACCAGGTTGAGGCTGGCCACCCCCAGCAGGCGGATTTTTCCCGGAAAGCGCCGCTGGGGCAGCTTCTGCAACACCCCGATCGAACGGCTGCAAAGCGAGGCGCAGCCTGCCACCTGGGTGCGGGCCGAGGGCTGGGCGATCGGTTTGCCATTGCGCCAGGCCCCCTGGCCGCGAATCGCCACCAGCCGTTGGCGCAGGGGCGGCACATCCAGCACGGCAAGCACGGGCACCCCCTGCTCAAAACGGGCAATCGAAATGGCCCAAAACGGGATGCCCGCCGCGAAGTTGGTGGTGCCATCGAGGGGATCCACCACCCAGTAGGCGGCACTGGCCGGCACGGACTGGTCCCCCTCCTCACTGAGCACCCCTTCGCCCGGGAAGAGCTCCGCCAGGCCAGCTACCAGGGTGGCGTCGCTCCAACGATCACAGGCGGTGATCAAGCTGCCATCGGCCTTGGATTCCGAATCCAGCTGGCCGAAATCCAGCCGTTGGCGCTCTGCCACCTGATCGATCAAGGCATTCAGCCGCTCAAGGGCTAGGTCCTGAGGCAACAACGGTCAGGCTCGAGAAGGGGAACGGGGGCGGCCAACCAGCAGCGGCCCTATTGAGAACAAGGATTAAATGCCGCCCTTTGGGTTCAGGATTGGCCCAAACGGCGCAGGTTGGCCTGGCAAGCGGGCTGCAGGGGCTCGGGCGGCACGGGCACTTTGATGCCCGTATCCGGCTTCTCCGCCGGCAGCTTCGGCGGCTGGCAGACCGCCACCTGGTCGAGGCCAGTGCGGCGCCGTAGTTCGGCCAGGCTGGTGTTGTAGTTGGCCAGGGCCGAGGCGTAGGCCACTTCAGCCTGGGTGAGGTCCCGCTGGGTATCGACCACCTCCCGCTGGGTGGTGACGCCGGCCTGGTAGCGGAGGCGAGCCAAGCGCAGGGATTCCCGGGCCGAGATCACCTCCCGCGAGGTGGTTTGGATGTCGCGGTTGTGCTGGCGGAGTTGGTAGAAGCTCTGCTCCACTTGGAAGCGGATGGTGTCGCGCTGATCGGCAAATTTGAAGGAATTCTCAGCCGCCTTTTGCTTGTATTGGCGGGACTGAGCCATGGCCTTGCCGCCATCAAAGATGGCCCAGGAGAAGTTGAGGCCAACGGTGTTATTAACATTATATTGATAGGCACCAGGGCCATCTCCGGTCACCGAGAAAAGCGAAGGGGTGTTGGTTGTCACACCTCCTGAATAGCGCTCTGCACTGAAGTTGTCAAAAATATTCAGGAATGGCTGCACGGCGCCGCGGGCCGAATTGGCATTGCTATTCGCAACGGAAATATCCAAGATCGCGTTAGAGAGCTCTTCGCGGAAGGCATAGGCAGCCACAATACTTTCCTGCAGCGAAGCGGTCCACACCCCAAGCACCCGCAAGGGTTCCTTGGCAGTGGGAGTGATCGTTTGAGGGAGGTCGAGGAGGCGAGCCAGGCTGCGCCGGGCGATGCTCTGGCTGGCGATCGAATTGGTGAGCAGCTGCTCATCGCGACCCAGTTGGGTTTCGGCCTGCAGCACTTCTAACTTTGTGGCCACCCCCGCCTGGAAGCGGGCCCGGGCATCTCGCAAGCTCACCAAGGAGGCCCGCACTGACTCCTGGCCGATACGAACCTGATCATCAGAGAGTTGCAATTGGAAATAGGCCTGGGCGGCTTGCAAGCGCAGCTCCCGCAGGGCGATTAGATATTGATTCTTGGCCTGCTCGAATTGATCGCGAGCCGCGGCGATCTGGGGAACCCGCTGGGGATTGATCAGGGCCCAGTTGATTCCCACACCGCCCTTGGCTCCACTCAAGCGCGTGTTACTTATACCCGTAGAGGTGGAATTAAAGGAACCATCGGGCAAACTATTGTAGGATTCACCATTAAAAAAGCCTGGCAGGTTAGACGCCGTTAAGCTCAACGTTGGATACCAAGCCGAAATCTGGGCCCGCAGGTTGGATTTGGCCTGATCCACCTGGGAGGCAATGGCTTTGAGGTTGGGGTTGTTGACCTCAGCCAGGTTCTCCACCTCTCCCAGGCCCAGGGGCCGCAGGGCCCGGATGCTGACCTGATCCGGGCTGGTTGGCAGGGCCAGGCTGGGCGGAGAGCTGAGGCGCAACAGATCGGGTTCGAGCTGGGTGGCGGCTGGTGCCAGCACCGAGGGATTGGATTTGGGCCGGGTTCCCTTCACCTGGGTGGCCAGGGGCAAGATCTGGGGAGCTGGATCGAGACGGGCCGAGGGCGAAAGGGGCGCCCCTGGGGCACCCTGGCTCGAACTGGCGGGAACTGGCACAGCTGCCAGGCCAGGTACGGCTGCCAAGGGAAGGAACCCGGCGCCCAGTAAGGCCAACCAGGAAGTCAATCGAGGAGCCACCAGAGCCTTACCCAATACATTGCGTGCCCCAAGCCTAGGTAATAACCGCCTCAGACACCAGGCAGGCGGCCACGATCTCATCTGCCCCTTGCACCAACCGCAGAGGCACCGGCAGGGCCTGGCTGACCGTCTCCAGGGTCAGATCGTCCAGGAACACCGGCTCCCCCTGGCGCAACACCACCGCCGGCAGCAGCAATTCCTCACCCAGATCCTTTCCCGCCAGGCCATCAATCAGGTCCTGGCCCGTGAGCAGGCCGGTCACCACCTGGTCCTGGCCCCAGTAGGGGCTAGGCAGACCATGGAGCAGCAGCTCCAGGCCAATCACCCGATTGAGCCGCTCCACCGCCGGCTGCAGGGCTTCGGCCACCAGCTGGCCCACCACCCAGCTGACCCGCCGGGGCTGGGCCAGGGCTAGCGGTAAGTCGGCCGTGGCCTGCTCCATCGCCTCGAGGAAAGCGCGAATGCTGCCAACGCCGTTTTCCTGCTGCGGCAACTGTTCGTAGCTGGCGCGGGACGGCAGGGCCAGGCCCGCCATCAGATACCACTCATCCGACAGCCAGGCAAAGCGGCTGCCGAAGTCTTGGAGAAACTGCTGCTGCAGGGGCTCCACCTGGGCAATCACCCGGCGCGCACAGGCCCGATCCACCGGCACCAGGCCATCTTCTGGCGGCCGAAAGCGAGTGAGGCCAACGGGGACCACCGCCGCCGACAGCACGGCCGGCCAATCACCACCAGCAAATCCCGCCAAATCGGTGAGGGTGCGCTCCAAGGCAGCCCCATCGTTGAGGCCCGGGCACACCACCACCTGGGCGTGGATCTGCAGGTGGCGCTCGGCAAACCAGGCGAGCTGCTCCATTAGCAAGCCGGCCCGGGGATTGACCAGCAACTGGCTGCGCAGCGCCGGATCGGTGGCATGGACGGAGACGAACAGGGGCGAGAGCCGTTGCTCCTCGATTCGCTGCCAGTCGGCCGCCATCAGGTTGGTGAGGGTGAGGTAAGAGCCGTAGAGAAAGCTGAGTCGGTAGTCGTCGTCCTTGAGGTAAAGGCTGCTGCGATGGCCGGGGGGTTGCTGGTCGATGAAGCAGAAGGCGCAATGGTTATTGCACTGGCGCAGGCCATCGAACAGGGCCTCGCTGAAGCCCAGGCCCAGGCCCTCATCGGCCTCCTTTTCCAACTCCACTTCGTGCAGGGTTCCATCGGGATCCTCCACCTCCAGGCGCAGCTCCTCAACCCCAACTAGCCACTGCAGGTCAATCAGGTCCCGGGGCCGCACCCCGTTAATGCTGAGCAACTTGTCGCCCGGCTGGAAGCCCAGCTCCTCGCCAATCGAACCCGGTTCAACCGTGTCGACTACGGCAGGCTGGGGCAGGCGCGCTTCGCCTGATTGATCAGCCAGGCTCACACCCGCCGAGGGCTCCTTCCACACGGGCCGTTCCACCACTGACAAGCTGAACCCAGTCTGCGCCGCGGCCGGGCTGCTTGGAGCGGGGGGGGGGGGGGGCCTGGGCAGACCAGGAACTCAGCTGGCGGCGGCGCCAAACCGGCCGGCGAACAGGAGTAGGGACAGGCCAAACAGGAGGCGGTAGCCGACAAACCACCAGGTGCTGTTGCTTTGCAGGAAGCGCAGCAACCAGGCGATCGCCAGCCAGGACACCAGCGCCGCCGTGACGATGCCCACCAGCAGGGGGATCGCCCCGCCGGCAATCGGCTCGGCAAAGGCCGATTTCAGTTTAAACAGCCCCGCCAAAGTGATGGAAGGGATCCCAAGCAGGAACGAAAAACGGGCCGCATCGGCGCGGCGCCAGCCTTCAAACAGGGAGGCAGTGAGGGTGCTGCCGGAGCGGGAAACGCCGGGGACCACGGCCAGGGCCTGGGCCAGGCCCACCAACAGGCCATCGCGCACCTGAACGTCGCCCAGAACACGTCGGCGCCGGCCCAGTTGTTCGGCCAGGCCCAACAGGATCGCCATCCCGATCGACACAGCCCCAATCGAATGGAGGCTGCGCAGGGGGGAGTTATCGAAATCGGGCACGAACAGCTCCACGGCCAGGCCCGCCACCACGATTGGCAACGTGCCCAGAGCTACCGCAACGCCCAGGCGGGCCGGCGGCGTCTGCCAGTCGCCCTGGCGGAGCGCCTGGACCATGCCACCGAACACCTCCACTAGGTCGCGGCGGAAAAAGGCAATCACGGCAACGATGCTGCCGAGCTGGATCACAGCCGTAACGGCCACCCCGGGATCGCCCCAGCCCAGCACCACGGGCACCACCTTGAGATGGGCCGTGCTGCTGATCGGCAGAAATTCGGTGAGCCCCTGAACGACCCCCAGCACCAGGTAGTGCCAGCAAGCCTCAAACAACCCCAGGGTTGGGGCGGGTTCCAGCGGGGGCATGGAGGCTGCGGCGGAAACAATGGCGCCGACCCTATGGCGGCCAGGGGCCGCTGGCCAGCCGTTGCCGGCGGACGCATCCTTTAAGGTTGGATACCTTTCTTCACAACCGGTGGTAGGGGTTCAGCCCAGCCTTGTTAGCGAATCCATGGGCGTTGCCCTAGTGGATCTCGCTGGGCGTCCCTTGGATGGACGGTTCAGCGTGCCGATCGCCCCCCTCGCACCCGCCACTGCTGACCTAACGACAGCCACCTCCCGACTAGACCTGCTCGCTGCGGCCGGCGCCCTACTCGTGGCCCTACCCGTGTTCCTACAGGCCCCTTGGGTGCGGCTCGCCCCATTTAGCGCCGCCGTTTTCACCCTGCCCCTAGTGCTGGTTGGGGTGCTGCTGGAGCAGCGCCGGCACCAAGGCCGGTCCACGGCCGGCTCCCTGCTGGTGGGCTTCAGCGGCAGCTGGCTGGGGGGCTGTTTGTTCTGGGGCTGGTGCCGGCTCCACCCCCTCTGGCACCTGCCGATCGAGGCCTTTGCCCTGCCCCTGGCCCTCGCGGGCCTCAAGGGCCGCTGGCGCCTGGCCGCCAGCTTTTACCTGGCCTCGCTCCTGGGCACGGCCTGCACCGATGGCGTGATGGCGATCACCGGGGTGATGACCCATTGGCGAGAGGTATTGCTGGCGCCCCTGGACCAGGCGGCACCCTTGCTGCACCAAGCAGCCCTGGGCGTTCTTGAGCCCCTACCGCTGGCGGTGGTCGGCTTGGCGGGCTGTGGCCTGATCGGCCTCTGCCGCCATTATTGGAGCCACCCCGACCCCGCCTGGCGCCTAGCCGCCTCGGCCCTGGCCACCACCCTCTGCGTTGATGGCCTGTTCCTGGCGGCGGCCCTGTCCGCACCACGACTGAGTGGACTGATCTGAGGCCCAGGCCAGGCCGCCATCTAAAGAACTGCAAAAGCCTGGGGCTGGGTCACCAGATTTGCGGACCTTGGGCTGTAGGTTGCCCGTGCTGGCTCTAGGCAGCGTGTGGTTTCTCATCAGACGGAGTTTTCAATGAAACGCCTGGTTTCATGGCTCATGGGTGGCGTGCTCCTGGCCGCCCTGCTGCTAGGCCTGGTGATGGCCCCTAGCGTGCAAGCGGCCGAACTGCGCAACCTTGTCGACGACAAGATCGCCGAGAGTGGCGGCAAAATCGACCTCAACAACTGCTCTGTACGCCGCTTTCAGGTGTATCCCGGCATGTACCCGACCCTGGCTGGCAAGATCGTCCTTGGCGGCCCCTACGACAATGTGGATGATGTGCTCAAGCTCGATTTGAGCGAGCGTCAGCAGGAACTGTTTGAGAAATACAAGTCTAATTTCACCGTCACCCAGCCCTCAATTGCCCTCAACGAAGGCTTTGATCGCATCAACGACGGTGTTTACCGCTGAGCCCTAAACTCACTCGATGGTGCAAGCCGTCGGGCCATCAGGCCGACGGCTTTTTTTATTGGTCCCTGGCACTTGATGGCTGAGCGTCCGGTCGATGGCCCCCTGCACTCCAGCTGGGATGTGGTTGTGGTGGGAGGCGGGGCCGCCGGCCTGATGGCCTGCCTGGAACTGCCCAAGGGCCTGAGCATCCTGTTGCTGAGCAAGGAACGGGCGCCCCGCTCCGCCAGCCGTTGGGCCCAGGGCGGCATTGCCGCCGTGACCCGCCCCGAGGACAGCTTTGCAAGCCACATCGAGGACACCCTTAAGGCCGGTGCCGGCCTCTGCGATCCAGCTGCAGTGGCCCTGCTGGTGCACAAGGCCCCGGGATGTGTGGAGCGGCTGCTGCAGCTCGACATGGCCTTTGATCGCAACGGCGATGGCCTAAGCACCACCCTGGAGGCGGCCCACAGCCACCGGCGCGTGCTGCACGCCCAGGACCGGACGGGCGGAGCCCTGGTCGATGCCCTGGAAAGGGAAGTGCTGCGGCGCCCAGGCCTGGAACGACGCTTGGGAAGCACGGCCCTGCAACTCTGGCTAGAGGGCGGCCGCTGCTGCGGCTTGCAAGTGCTCGACCAGGGGCAGGTGCGCTGGCTGGCGGCCCGGGCCGTGGTGCTGGCCACGGGCGGTGGCGGCCACCTATTCGCCAACACCACCAACCCGGCCCAGGCCAGCGGCGATGGCGTGGCCATGGCGGCCCGGGCCGGGGCCCTGATTCGAGACCTGGAATTTGTGCAATTCCACCCCACGGCCCTGATGCTGCCGGGGGCGCCCCGCTTCCTGATCTCGGAAGCCGTGCGCGGCGAAGGCGCCCGATTAATGGATGCCGCTGGCGCCAGCCCGGTGGCCCAACTGGCGGGCGGTGACCTGGCCCCCCGCGATGCCGTTAGCCGCGCCCTGGTGCGGCGCATGCGTGAACGGCAGGTGGATCACCTCTGGCTCGACCTGCGGCCCGTGGGCACGGAGCGGCTGGAGAAGCAATTTCCAACGATCCTGGGCCGCTGCCGCGAACTGGGCCTGGAACCCACGACCACACCGATCCCGGTGGCTCCGGCCGCCCACTACTGGATGGGCGGCATCCGCACCGACCTGCAGGCCGCCACCTCGATCCCCGGGCTTTATGCCGTAGGCGAGGTGGCCAGCACCGGCGTGCATGGCGCCAACCGGCTGGCGAGTAATTCCCTGATGGAATGCCTGGTGTTCGCCCGCCAACTGGCCTCGATCCAGCTGGGAGAGGGTCCCAAGCAGCCGCCAGCGGCCCAGGAGCCCCGGGCCATGCCAACCCCGGGCCCGGCCGGCGCCCCCTCCGCCTTCAGCTCCGAAGCCTTGGCCCGGGCCAACCAGGAGCTGAGACTCACCTGCTGGCGGGTGGCGGGGGTGGAGCGTTGCCGCGGCGACCTGGCGCCAGCCCTGCAAAGCGTGCACCGCCAGCGGGCCGAACTGGAAAGCGCCCCTGGCCTGGGCCCCTGCCTGGACCACGGCCCGGGCGAGCAGGCCCAGGCCCTGGAACCCGACGGGGCGAACGCCCTAGCAGCGGCCCACGACCTACTACAGCGACTGAGGGTGGCTGAATCCCTACTGGAAGCCGCCCTGTTCCGCCAGGAAAGCCGCGGCGGCCACTACCGCCTGGATGCACCGGCCCGGGCCCCCTTCTGGCAATGCCACAGCCTCCAAGAAAGGGGCCAGCGGATCCGCACCGAGCCCATCGGCAACCAGGCTCCCTTCCCAAAAGAAGCGCGCCAAATAGGCACCGGCTAGGCCCCTCGGGCCTACTGGCTTAGAAGCTGCGGGAGCCGGTGTAACCGCTCTTATCGGCCAGTTGCTCCAGGGGTTTAACGCCCGATGAGATCACGCCCTTGATCTCCCAGCTGGGATAGCCCTCGATTTTCTTGGCATCGCAGAGGGCCTTTTGGCTGTTACGGCCATCCGGGGCGCATTCGATCACTTCGAGCTTCTCGGTGGCCTGGCGACCAAACAGTTCTTTTTGCTCGTGGCAATGGGGACACCAGTAGGCCGAATACATGACGGCGCCACTGGCTGTGAGCTGTTCGGCTAGGGCCAGCTTGGCCGGATTGCTGTCCGACACCACCGCGGGCGGCACGCCCTTGCCGGTGATCGCCGCCGGCCGGTTGGCGGAGGCGGCCCAGCCCAGGCCAACGACGCCCACCAGCAGGGCCGTGATCACGGTGCGAAACACCAGGGTGCCGGTGTCCTCCCAGTCGCCGCCGACCAGGCTGAAGACCATGAGCGAGACGCTCAGCAGGGCCGAGAGGATGCAGAAGGGGCAGCAATCCTGCAGCCCAAACAGCATCACCCCCACCAGCACCAGGCTGAACACGGCCATGGCGGTGCTGAGCAGGGCCATTCCCCACCAGCTGCGCTGGGAGAGGCTGACCCGGGTCTCGCCCTGGACCACCAGAGGCACCACCGCCATTAACAGGATCGCCAGATAGGCCAGGCAACCAAACAGGGCCAGGGGCTGGCCGGCGATCGAGCCCCAGGCGCTGGCGAGCACCTTCTCGCAGCCGTTGCAGCCGAAGAAGCCCTCCTTGCCGCAACTGAGGGCGCCGAGCAGACCCCACTTCTTCAGGGTGATCGCGCCGGTATCGATCGCTCCAACCGTGGCCAGCACGGCGATCACGACCCGCACCCAGCGCAGGCCTGGATCGCTGCGGCGGCGGGAACTGAGACGACTGCCCAGTTTGGAGGAGGTCACAGGCGAGAGCTTTGCTGGGGGGATTCTCGCAGCCGCAGGTAGATTCGGTGCCTTGGGGACGTTTAAACTCGAGCGAGGGCCCTGGTTAGGGTGGGAGATTGGCTCCTTTGCCAGCCCCTGGAGCCCCCCTGACGATGAGCCCGATCCCCGCCCCAGGCCAGCCCAGCGCTGTCAGCACAGCAGCCCCAGCCCGCAAGGCCACCGTGGCCTTCGCCCACCTGGGCTGCGAGAAAAATCGGGTGGACACCGAGCACATGCTCGGTTTGCTTGCCGAGGCCGGCTACGGCGTGAGCGCCGATGAAAACGACGCAGCCGTGGTGGTGGTGAACACCTGCAGCTTCATCCAGGAGGCCCGCGAAGAGTCGGTGCGCACCCTGGTGGAGCTGGCGGAGCAGGGCAAGGAACTCATCATTGCTGGATGCCTGGCCCAACACTTCCAGCAGGAACTGCTTGATTCCCTGCCCGAAGCTAAGGCGATTGTGGGCACGGGCGATTATCAACACATCGTGTCGGTGCTGGAGCGGGTCGAGGCGGGCGAGCGGGTGCACCAGGTGAGTGCCACCCCCGTCTTCGTGGGCGATGAACACCTGCCCCGCTACCGCACCACCAGCGAGGCGGTGGCCTACCTCAAGGTGGCCGAAGGCTGCGACTACCGCTGCGCCTTCTGCATCATTCCCAAACTGCGCGGCGACCAGCGCTCGCGCACGATCGAATCGGTTGTGGCCGAGGCCCAGCAACTGGCGGCCCAGGGGGTAAAGGAGCTGGTGTTGATCAGCCAGATCACCACCAACTACGGCCTCGACCTCTACGGCAAGCCCCAGCTGGCCGAGCTGCTGCGGGCCCTGGGCGCGGTGGAGATCCCCTGGATCCGGGTCCACTACGCCTATCCCACCGGCCTCACATCCGAGGTGCTAGCTGCCTACCGGGAGGTGGCCAATGTGCTGCCCTACCTAGATCTGCCGCTGCAACACAGCCACCCCGAGGTGTTGCGGGCCATGAACCGCCCCTGGCAAGCCGATGTCACCGGCAGCCTGCTCAAGCGCATCCGCGAGCAGCTGCCCGAGGCCGTGCTGCGCACCACCTTCATTGTGGGATTTCCGGGCGAAACCGAGGAGCACTTCCAGCACCTGCTCGATTTTGTGGTCGAACAACGCTTCGACCACGTGGGCGTGTTCACCTTCTCCAGCGAGGAGGGCACCGCCGCGGCCGAGCTGCCCAACCCGGTGAGCGCCGAGGTGGCAGCCGAACGAAAGGACCGCCTGATGGCCCTGCAGCAGCCGATCGCCGCCGAGCGCAACGCCGCCTGGGTGGGCCGGATTGTGGATGTGCTGATCGAGCAGGAAAACCCCTCCACCGGCGAGATGCTGGGCCGCTGCTCCCGCTACGCCCCCGAAGTGGATGGCGAAGTGCGGGTGCTGCCCGGCGAAGGCGGCCTCTGCGCCGCCCCCGGCACCATGGTTCCGGTACGCATCACCGCCGCCGACACCTACGACTTGGTGGGCGTGGTGGTGGGGGCCCAGGCGATGGTGGGCGACGCCCTAGCCGCCCGCCAGGGGAGCACTTGAGCCAGGCCCTCGGGCGAATCCGCCAGCGACTTATCCGCCAGCAGCGCAGCACCTTCCTGGTGGCCTCTGGCCTGAGCACGGCCGGCTCCTTTGCCGGGCTCACGGCCAAGGGCTGGCTGTTGATGCACGGCAGCCACAACCCCCTGATCCTGGCCCTGAATTTTGCCGCCCTCTGCCTGCCCACCCTGCTGGTGAGCGGGCCAGCCGGGGTCGCCACCGACCGGTTCGGCAGTGAAACGGTGTTGATTCGGGCCCAGTGGGGCCTGTTTGCAGCTGGCGTGCTCGGGGCCGTGGCGATCCCGATCAGCCAGGGGCCCCTCCAGATCGCCCTGCTGTTATTGAGCACCCTGGGGGTGGGCCTGGCCAGCGCCTACGAACTCACCGCCCGCAACAAGCTCTGCGCCCTGCTGGTGGATGGGCCCGACCAGTTGGGTCCCTATCTCACCAGCTTTTCGGTGGTGTTCAATGTGGGCAAGTTGGTGGGCCCGCCGATTGGCGGCCTACTGGTCGCCGCCCTGGGCCCGGTGGCAGCCCTCAGCCTTGATGCGGCCAGTTACCTGCTGCCGATCGCCGCCCTCACCTGGTTGATGGCACCGCACCGGGAACGGGAGCAGCTCAGCCAGCGGGGCCAGGCGGCCAGCGTGGCCACGGCCTGGCGGGACTGCGGCCCGGCCCTACGCCAGGTGCTGCGTTTCACGGCCCTGGCCTGCCTGGTGGGCTTCTTCCACCCGGGCCTGGCGCCCCTGATCGCCAATGAGCTGCTCGGCCCCAGTCCCCTGGCCCTAGGCCTGTTCACCAGCGTTCTGGCTGCGGGCAGCATCTGTGGTGGGGTGATCTTGCAGCGGCGCTCCCAGCAGCTCTGCCGCAGACCCGCCCTGCTGCTTGGCACCAGTGCCCTGATCACCGCTGTAGCCCAGCTGGGCATGGCAGCGGCCACCGGCACGGCCGCCATGGTTCCCACCAGCCTGGCCATGGCCTTTCTGATCGGGGCTGGCACGGCCTGCCTGTTGGCGGGCACCAACCTGATTACCCAGGTGGCCACTCCCCAGGTGCTGCGGGGCCGCATGGCCGGCCTCGCCCAGGTGGCCTTCCTCGGCGGCGGTGGCCTCAGCGGCCTCCTGGCCGCGAGCTTGACCATGGCTTATGGCTTGCAGGCCTGTTTCGCCCTCCTGGGCGCCATTGGACTGGTGATCGCGGTGTGGGAATTGCGCAGCCGCGGGTCCCAGCGGCTGGAGCAGGACCTGGGCTAGGGGTGCCGACAAGCCTGAGCAGCACCCCACCACAACCAAGACCCGCTCAGATCAACTTGGCGCTGCGCACCACAAAGGCGAGGGCGGCGGCGGCGGTGAGTCCACCGGCAACAAGAAGCAGATAGATCACGGGACCCATGGCGTCACTGGGGCAATGTTCAAGCCATTACAGCAGAAGGGCGCCGGCCCCAGACCGAAACCTTCACCGAACCACCTAAGGTGGGGCCACGATTTGCCAATGGCTTCCTTTTAGCTGGCTAGGTCCCTAGCCCCATCCCCAGCCAGGACGTCTTGGCAGCCACCCTTCCCTCAGTGGTCCCTCCCTGATGGTTGCGTGCCAGCCCCGCCAAACCGTTCGGCCAGAGCGTCATTCCCCACAGCTTGAGACCGGTCGGCATGCGCACGCTATTCATCTACCCAGAGTTTCCCAAGACCTTCTGGAGCTACGAGAAAATTCTCGAGCTTGTGAATCGCAAGGTGTTGTTGCCGCCCCTCGGGTTGGTGACCGTGGCGGCCCTGCTGCCCCAAACCTGGGAGATGAAGCTGGTCGATCGCAACGTCTCCGAGGTGCAAGAGGCGGATTGGGCCTGGGCGGAGCTCGTGATCATCTCCGCAATGATCGTGCAAAAGGCCGACATGGCCGCCCAGATCGCCGAAGCCAAGCGCCGCGGCATCCTGGTCGCTGTGGGCGGCCCCTTCGCCAGTTCCACCCCCGATGCGCCGGAACTGGCCTTAGCCGATTTCAAGATCCTCGATGAGGGCGAAATCACCCTGCCCCTGTTTATCGAAGCAATCGAACGGGGTGAGTGTCAGGGCCGTTTCAGCTCCAATGGGGTGAAGCCCGATGTCACCGGCACCCCGATCCCCCGCTTCGACCTGCTCGAGCTAGATGCCTATGACTCGATGAGCGTGCAGTTCTCGCGCGGCTGCCCGTTCCAGTGTGAGTTCTGCGACATCATCGTGCTCTACGGGCGCAAGCCCCGCACCAAGAGCCCCGAGCAGCTGGTGGCCGAATTTCAGGCCCTCTACGACCTGGGCTGGCGCCGGGCCATCTTCCTGGTGGATGACAACTTCATCGGCAATAAGCGCAATGCCAAGTTGCTGTTGCCAGCCGTGAAGGAATGGCAGATTGAGCGGGGCTTCCCCTTCACCTTCACCACCGAAGCCTCGGTGGATCTCGCCGCAGACGACGAGATGATGGAGATGATGGCTGAAGCTCGTTTCGAGGCGGTGTTCCTCGGCATCGAAACCCCGGATGAGGCCAGCCTCTCCCTGACCGGCAAGCACCAGAACACCCGCAGTTCCCTGGAAGACTCCGTTGATCGGATCACTTCCTACGGCATCAGGGTGATGGCCGGCTTCATTATTGGTTTCGATGGCGAACAAACAGGCGCCGGCGATCGCATCGTGCGTTTTGTCAGCCGCACCGGCATCCCTGCCGCGATGATGGGCATGTTGCAGGCCCTTCCCAACACCGGTCTCTGGCATCGCCTCGAAAAAGAAGGGCGCCTGATCGAAGAAAAGGCCGATGCCAAGGGGGTCAACCAGACCAACCTGCTCAACTTCTTGCCGACCCGGCCAATCCGCGACATCGCCAACGAATACGTGGATGCCTTCTGCCAGCTCTATGAGCCGAACGCCTATATCGACCGGGTCACCCACTACTACCTAAAGATGGGTGAACCCCGCTGGAAGACCTTCTATAAGGCAGAAAACTCCGATAAATCAGTGTTCCCTGGCTGGCGTGATCTGCGCGCCCTCTCGATTGTGGTCTGGCGCCAAGGGCTCCAACGGGACACCCGCTTCCGTTTCTGGAAATCCCTAGCCACGGTCGCCCGGCGCAATCCCAAGTGCCTGGAGCAGTTCCTGATCACCCTGGCCCACAACGAGCACTTCCAGGAATATCGCGGGGTCGTCACCAAGGAAATCCAGGACCAGCTGGCGTCGCTGCCGCCCGAACCCCCCTCCACCCCAACCATGGCCCCGCGGGAATTACAGCCCGCCTAACGCGAGGGGCAAGCCGGCCAGATTGTTCAGTCCTGGATGTAATTGCTACCGTCCGCCAGGCAGCCTTCGGCCCGTTGCAATTCCCGGCCTAGGTACAGGGCGTGGTCGAGCCGGCTGATCGGCCAGGGACCCTCGCCTTCGCTGAGCGCGATGCCCAGTTCCTTGGCGCTACGGCCCCGAAACACGGCCTTAGGTGGGCGGGGCCCATCGCCACGGCATTGCAGCACTTCGCCCGTGGTCGGATCGGTGGCCAGGCCCCGCTCGTCGATGCCGTTGCCGTAATGCTCGGCCACCAGTTCGCCCGCAGCCCGATCGAGCTTGATCAGGAAGTAGCCGCTCGGATCTAGGGCGATAAAGCGATGCGAAAGCTGGTCGTCGAGGGTCTGGCGATCTGGGGGGGTGGGAACCATGGGGCGATGCTAATCAGGAGCTTTGGGGTGCAACGGGATCGCCGAGGGGGGGCGGCTCCGCCGTGAACGGCAACTCGGCATTAATCGCCTCGATTTCCTCCAGCTGCTGGGCATTCGCCTGGGGCAACCACTGGCGCAGCAGCCGATCGAAGCGGGGATCAAACCAGCGGTGCAGGCTGGCGTGGGGGCGGGCGACAAAGCCGCGGCGGCGCTTGTGGCTACCGCCAGCGCCGGGATCGAACTGGCGGATGCCCCGGTCGATCGCCCAGGCAATCGGCGCGTAATAGCAAACCTCGAAATGGAGGTTCTCCTGCTCCACATCACTGCCCCAATAGCGGCCCCAGAGCTGGTCTCCGTTGTGCACACACAGGGACATGGCCAGGGGATCGCTGGGATCGCCCGCATGGGCACTAAATAAGACCAGATGCTGACGCAACTCCTTCGGGCTTTCGGTAAAGAACGCTTCGGTGAGGTATTTACTACCCCAGGCCCCCCAGCGGCTGCAGTGCTGGGCGTAGAAATGATGCATGCGCGCCATCAAATCATCGGTGATCGCTTCCCCCAGCAGGGGTGTGACCGTGAGGCCAGCGGCGGCCACCGAGCGGCGCTCCCGCTTGATGTTGCGGCGCTGATTGGCATTAAAACTGGCCAGATAGGCCTCAAAACCGGTGTAATTCTGGTTAGTCCACAGGCTCTGCTGGTTCAACCAGGGGGCCCAGCCGGCCGCCTCCAACTGGGGCTGCCAAAGCGGATCCACATAGAGAAAATTGCAGCTCAAAATACGATGCTTGCGGCAGAAGTCCTCAATCAGGGCGAGCAGCACGGCCGTTAAGGCCGGTTCATCTTCATCGGGGGCGATGTGGAAGCGGTAGCCCAGCACCGGGCTCACCGGGCTCATGCCCAGAAGCTTGGGGTAGTAGCGCAGTCCCAGCTGGCCGGCCAGTTGGGCAAAGGCCTGATCAAACACAAATTCGCCGTAGCTATGGCCTTTGACATAGAGCGGCGCCACCGCCACCAGGCTCTCGCCGCGCCATAGCCCTAGGTGCATGGGCTGCCAGCCCTGGGAGGGCACGATGCTGCCGGAGGCCTCGAGGCGCTCCAGCCAGGGCCAGGAGTAGAAGGGAAGCCCTACCGCCGCCGTCACGGCCTGCCATTGGTCCTCGGGAATCTCGGCGATCGACCCGTGCCAGCGGGCTTGAAGCTCAGCCATGGCAGGGCGTCTCGGGGCAGCAGCAGGGCCACAACGCTAGGAGTCGCCACGGCCCTGCTGCTGCCCCTGCAGGCAGTTCCGGCCCAGGCCGGCCTGATGCGACCGGTGCTGCAGCTGCTGCGACCCCAGGTGGAAGCGCGGATCGCCAGCTTGTGTGTGGGCTGGCTGGGCGGCGCCGACGGGGCCCTGGCCGCCAGCCTGGAGAAACCCTGCCGCCAGCTGGCCGGCCCTGTGAGCCGCTGCCTAGTGGAGGAAACCGATGCCAGCGGCAACAGCCTGGCGGTGGTGTCAGACATGCTCAGCGGCCGCTTAGGCGACAGCAGTGAGCTGGTGGTCAAACGCTGCGCCGCCCGTTTACTGGGCCTACCCCCCGACAGCCTGCGGGAGGTGTCCCTGCGGGAGATCGCCAACCAATTCAGGGCCCCGTCCCAGCCCCAGGTGCAGACCCAGTCCCGCTAGGGGCGGCGGCCAAGGCGCCCATAGCGCACCAACAGCTCGCCCTGGCCTAAGGGGCGGCTTTCCTCCAGCTGCCAGCGGCCGGCGGCCGGCAAGGGAGCGAGCGGCAGCCAGCTGTGGGCGCCGCCCAGCAACCGGGGCACCAGGGTGAGCTGCAGCCCGTCAACCAGATCAAGGGCCAGCAGGCTGGCCGCCAGCTTCGCCCCACCCAGCAGCACCAAGCGATCCATTCCCTCGGCCGCCAAGGCAGCCAACAGACCCGGCCAACCCCGGCTCCCCGCTTGGAGCGGGTTGGCCTCAGCGGCAGACCCAGGCGGCGGTTCTGCATCGGGGGGCAAGGTCCAGTGGCGCTCAAAGCCCGAAGGGGGGCTGGAGCTAGCCCCAGCCGGAACCACCAGGGCACGCCGCACAGGCTGGTGAAAAAAGGGCAGCTGGGGATCGAGCCTGCCGCTACGGCTCACCACCAGGGCCCAGGGCTGGGGCGGACGCCCCTGCAGGCGACGGCGCTCCAGCAGGTCGGCTTGGCGGATCAGGCAGGTGCTGCCATGGAGCCGCAGGGTCTGGGCGCCAATCAGGCAGCCATCGGCCCAGGCCAGGGCCTCCTCCAGGGCACGCCGGTCGCCCGCTTCTCCCAACTGGGCGGCCCCACCGTCGGGGGGCGCCAAGCGGCCATCGAGGCTCACCGCCAGCACCAACCGGACCTGGGGCAGCCTCAACGGCCCCAAGCCAGACCCGGCGCCAGCCGCACTCACACCGCCGCCAGGGCGTCGAGGGCCAGGGGCCGCATGTCCAGCAGGGGCGCTTCGGCGAACACCTCGGCGGCGTTATTGGGGCTTTCCTGGATGCGCACCTTGTGCAGGCTGGCTCCGGTGGTGGCGATCGGCGCCAGCAGCAGATCGGCGATGTGCAGGGCGATGTTCTCGGCGGTGGGCACGCACTGGCCGAAATGGGCCACATCCTTGTTAAGGAAGGTGTGGTCAAAGGGCTCCACCACCAGGTCGTCGACCAGCTGCTGCAACACGGCCAGGTCCGCCACCATGCCGGTGCGCGCATCGATCCGGCCGCGCACGGTGACATCGAGCAGGTAGTTGTGGCCGTGGCCATTCGGCCGGGCGCACTTGCCGTAAATGGCCTCGTTTTCGGCCTGGCTCAGCTCGGGGCGGGCGAGGCGATGGGCGGCGGCGAAATGGGTGCGGATCGTCAGGAAGGCTTCCATGGAGTCGTCGAGCACATCGGCCCAGAGGGTGGAGGTTTCGTAGAGGCGCAGGCCCATCAGGGGCAGGTGCGGAGCGAGGCGCTGCCAGATGGCCAGCACCAGGGCTTCGGTGGTGGGGAGGCGACCGTCAGGCCGCTCCAGGTCGAAGTCGGGCCAGGCGTCGTTCAGACAGCGGAAATCGAGCTGGCCGGTCACCTCGCGGCGGATGGCGTGCTTCACATCCGAGAGGTTCAGCACCATGCCATCGCCATCGAGGCCACCGCCCATGGCCACGATCAGTTCGTAGTTGTGGCCGTGGCCGGGGGCCAGGCTGCAGGGGCCAAACCGGCTGGCGTTCTCTTCAGGACCCAGCTCCGGCAACCAGTAGCGGTGGCTGGCGCTGAAGGTGGCCCGGCGCGTGATCACACAGGGCCTGCCCTGGCCATGGGCGCGGAGGGTGGGCGCCGGGGGCGCCGCCAGCACGGGCGGGGTCATCGCAGCGCAAGACATGAGGCAACATTCTATGAAGGTGTCCCCTGTCGATGACTGCGCCCCATCCCAGCCCCGGAACCAGCTCAGGAGCCGATCCAGCCCTGGACCTGCGCCGGCGCCTGCAGGGGGTGAACCTCTATTTGATCGGCATGATGGGTTGCGGCAAAAGTGCCGTGGGCCGGCCCCTGGCCGAGGCCCTGGGCTACCGCTTCCTCGATGCCGACACCAGCATTGAACAGGTGGCCGGCAAGCCCATCCCCGAGCTGTTCGCCAGGGACGGCGAGGCAGGGTTCCGGGCCCTGGAAGCGGCCGTTTTGAACCAGATCGCCGCCTGGCATTCCCTGGTGGTGGCCACCGGTGGCGGCGTGGTGACCCGGCCGGAGAACTGGGGCCAGCTGCACCAAGGGGTGGTGATCTGGCTCGATGCCCCGGACGCGCTGCTGCTGGAGCGACTTACAGCCGATCCCACGCCTAGGCCCCTGCTGGCCTGCCCCGATCCGGCCACCCGCCTGGCCGAGCTGCTCCAGGAGCGCCGCCCCCTTTACGCCCAGGCCGATCTCCGCATCCTCCAGGACGGCCGCCCTGCCGATGCGGTGGCCCAGCAGGTGATCGCAGCGCTGCCGGCGATCCTGCGCCAGCGCCCCGCCGCCCCAACCGAACCCGTGGCCCTGATCGACAGCGACGGGGCCATCGCCAGCTCACTCAACTAATCGCGACCTGCTGATTGGCACCGGCCCATCCCTAGGCATGGATCGGGCCTACCTTGGCGCCAAGACGGCATAGCAACCAACCCTTTGCCAGGGACGGCCGCCAAGACCGGCAACTCCCGCCACAAGTTCACCCCTAAGAGCCAGGCGGGTCCAACCGCACCGCAAACCACTGCACGCTCACCCCCGGCTCCCATTCCAGTTCGCAGGCCGTTTCCAGCAGGCGCAGGGCCCGGCTCGGGGCATCCGGCAGGGAGGCCAGGTCCGCTGGCACCTCGTCTAAGGCCTCCAGCTGGGCGACCAGCCAATCGAGGGTTTCTGCGGCCGTGAGCAGCCGTTCGGCCCCGGCCGGCTCCAGCACCACGTAGTGGTCGCAGGCGCGGATTAAGGGGTCGGACATGGCCGCTCACCGCTGGGGATTCAATCCTGGCGCGGCAGGCCGGGCCACGGCGTTTCCCTCAAGGGATTTGGTGCCCTCAAGGGATTGGTGCCCTTCAGGGCCGGCCCAGCTCGGCGCCGATGCGGTCGCGCCACTGGAACAGGGGCTCGAGCTGGGGATCGTCGGCCAACCCCGGCACACCCCAACCGGCCAGGGGGGCGCCGGCAGCCTCGGGAAACTTCAGCAACGACAGCTGGCCAGCCACGGCCAGGTCCGCCAACGACAAGCGGGCGCCCACCAGGTAGGGGCCGGCAGCGACCAGGGCCGTGAGCTGGTTGAGGTTGTGGCGCAACTGCTCCAGGCCGCCCTGGTCCACCGCCTGGCCCAGGCCCGCCAGCAAGGAGCCGGGCACCGCCCCCACCAGGGTCCTCAGGGGCGCGGGCGTTGCCACCGGCAGCAGGGCAGCCCTGAGATCGGCATCCTCCATGGCGGCTTGCAGCAGGGCCAGGCGCACACCTGCGGCCAGGGCCGTATCGGCCCAATCTTCGAGCAGCAACACCCGGGCCCGCTGGGCCGGCTCGGCGGGCAGCAGGGCCGGCTCGGCCACCTGGGCTTCGAGATAGAGGGCGATGGCGCTGGAATCGGCGATCACCTCGGCCCCATCCACCAGCACGGGCACCTGGCGCTGGCCCGAGAGCCGCAGCAGCTGCAGCTGGCCCAGGCCGGGGGTCACCTCCACCACGCTGTAGGCCAGCTTTTTGGCCGCCAAGATCAACCGCACCTTCTCGCAGAAAGCGGAATGGCGGAACTGATGTAGTTCCAGCATTTGGGCAACCAAGACCATTGGGCGGCAGAGTAACGCTGCATCTGGATTGCTGCCGCCGCCTGCGCCATGAGGGAGTTCTTCGTCAATGTGACGCGCTACCCGCGCTACCTGGTGGCCTTTGGCCTGGGGCTGCTCAATTCCGTCGTCGAGCCCCTGGCCGATCGGCGCAGCAACCCCGTCACGGCCGTGGCCCTGATCGGCGCCCTGGTCAGCGGCGGTCTCAGCCTGGCCCTGACCCTGCGTGCCATGGTGACCACAGGACCGGTGACATAGGTATGGCCCAGGGGCGCAGGGTGGAACGGGTGGCCGCCTCGATTCGCCGCGAGGTGAGCGAGCTGCTGGTTACGGGCATCAAGGACGACCGGGTCAACATGGCGATGGTGAGTGTCACCAGCGTTGATGTGGCCGGCGACCTGCAGCACTGCAAGGTGCACGTGAGCATCTTCGGCACCGAAGAAGACCGCCAACAGGCCCTCGAAGGCCTGCGCTCGGCCTCAAGTTACGTGAAAGGCGAGCTCAGCCGGCGCCTGAACATGCGCCGCACGCCGGAAGTGATCTTCCTGCTCGATCGCGGCATCGAAAAGGGCACCACGGTGCTGGGCCTGATCAACAAGCTCGGGGCGGAACGGCTGGAGAAGGGCGACGTGCCGGCCGGTAGCGATGTCGAGCCGAATGGCGCGGACGACTTAGCCGACGACTTAGCCAACGATGGCGACTGAGCCGGCCCCTGCCCCCGGATCCGACTGGCGTGGCCTCGGCCTGCGCCAGCAGGTGGCCCGCCTGCTGGTGGTTCGCGCCAGCGGCCATGCCAGCGACGGCCAACGGCGCTACCCCCGCTGGGAGCTCCCCAATGCCGACCTCAAACGGCTGCTCAGCGATGGGGTCGGCGGCGTGATCCTGCTGGGGGGCAGCGCCCAGGAGCTGGCCCTGCGCTGCCGCCAACTGCAGGCCTGGGCCGGCCAGCCCCTGCTGCTCTGCGCCGACGTGGAGGAGGGGGTGGGCCAGCGCTTTGAAGGAGCCAGCTGGCTGGTGCCGCCCCTGGCGATCGGCCGCCTGCTGCAACCGCAGCCCCCAGGCAGCGAAGCCGCTTCAGCCGCACCCTCAACCGGTCCGCGGGCTGCAGCCGAAGCTCCTGCGGAACCCGTCCCGAGCGCCCAAGCAGAACCGGGAGCCCAGGGCCTGGTCCCGGAGCCCCAAGAGAGGCCCCCTGCAGCCGCAGCCCCCTCCCCTAACCCCGAAGCCCTGGCCGAACGCTACGGCCGCTGTACGGGCCGCCAGGCCCGGCAGCTGGGCCTGAACTGGGTGCTGGGGCCGGTCTGCGATGTCAACAACAACCCAGCCAACCCGGTGATCAACGTGCGCGCTTGGGGCGAGGACCCGGCCACGGCGTCCAGCCTGGCCGCGGCCTTCCTGCGGGGTGCCCAGGCCGAAGGGGTGCTCTGCTGCGCCAAGCACTTCCCCGGCCACGGCGACACCGCCAGCGACTCCCACCTGGAACTCCCCCGGCTGCCCCACAGCCGCGCCCGGCTGGAGGCGGTGGAGCTACCCCCCTTCCGCGCCGCCATCGCCGCCGGGGTGGCCAGCGTGATGACGGCCCACCTGCTGCTGGAGGCCCTCGACGGCGAGCGGCCCGCCACCCTGGCGCCGGCCGTGCTCGATGGCCTGCTGCGCCGGGAGCTGGGCTTCGAGGGGCTGGTCGTGACCGATGCCCTGGTGATGGAGGCGATCACCGCCCACCACGGCCCCGGCGAAGCCGCCCTGCTCGCCTTCACGGCCGGCGCCGACCTGATTTTGATGCCCGCCGATGCCGATGCCGCCATCGATGCCCTAGTGGCCGCCATCGACTCCGGGGCGATCCCGCGCCAGCGGCTGGAGGCCAGCTTGGAGCGGCGCGAACGGGCCCTGGCCGCGGTGGGGCCCACAGGCAGCTTGGGCGGCGACCCCAATGGCGACTTGATCTCCCCCGCCGATGCCGCCCTGGCCCGCGAGCTGGTGGAGCTGAGCCTGGAGACCCACGGGTCCGCCCAGGGGCAAGCCCGATCCAGCCCGCCCACACCCCTAGCTGCTGGCCCCGGCCTCAACCTGATCCGGCTCGACAACAGCCTGGCCTGCGCCTTCCTGCCGGCGATGGCGCCGGCCCTGGTGCGGCCGGCGGGGGCGGGCTACCAAAGCTGCCTGATCGACAGCCGCAGCCCCAGCCCCTGGAGCGGCGATCCCCAAGCGCCCCTGGCCCTGGACCGCCTGCCAGGGGGCCCGGTGCTGCTGCAGCTGTTTGTGCGCGGCAATCCCTTCCGCGGCAGTGCCGGCGGCGAGGAGCCCTGGCCGGCCGTGGTGAGCCAGCTCCTGGCCACGGGCCGCCTGGCCGCCCTGGCCGTCTACGGCAGCCCCTATCTCTGGGAGAGCCTGGGCCCCCTGCTGCCCGATTCGTTGCCGGCGGCCTACAGCCCCGGCCAGATGCCCCTAGCCCAGGCCCTGCTGCTGGATCGCCTCGGTCTGGCCGCTGCGGCCCTGGAGGGAGGCTTCACCGACTGAGGTCAGTCCCCAGCGGCTGCCCCTGCCAGAAGCACCTAGCCTCAGCAGGCCGCCCCTGGCCCCGGGCCCCATGCTCAGCCTCTCGATGATCGTGCGCGATGAGGCCGAACGGCTGGAGCGCTGCCTGGCCTCGGTCCAAGGCTTTGTCGATGAAATGGTGCTGGTGGACACCGGCTCCCAGGACGGCACCGTGGCCCTGGCCAAGAGCCTGGGGGCCACCGTGCATGAGATTCCCTGGCCCGGGGATTTTGCCCCGGCCCGTAACACGGCGATGCAGTGGCTCAAGGGCGACTGGGTGCTGGTGCTCGATGGCGATGAACAGCTACGCCCTGAAGCGATGGCGCCGCTGCGGGCCCTGATGGCCCAACCGGATGTGCTGCTGATCAACCTGCTGCGCTTCGAACTGGGCGCCCGCCAATCCCCCTACTCGAGGGTCAGCCGCCTGTTTCGCCGCCATCCGGCGATCCGCTGGAGCCGGCCTTACCACTCCAGCGTTGATGAGAGCGTGGCGGAGCTGCACCGCCAGGAGCCCCACTGGCGGGTGGTCGACTGCAGCGTGCCAGCCCTGCTCCACGACGGCTACCGCCCCGAGCTCCTGGCCCAGGGAAGCAAGTCCCAGCGGCTGCGCCAGGCCATGGAGCAGGAGCTGGAGCAGCGGCCCAACGACGCCTACGCCTGCGCCAAGCTCGGCAGCCTCGAGGTGGGCGAAGGGCACCGGGCCCAGGGGATTGCCCTCCTGCGGCGCGGCCTGGAGCATTGCCCGCCCCAGGCCCATCCGGAACGCTACGAATTGCTGCTGCACCTGGCGATCGCCACTGCCGAGGCGGATCCCAGCGGCGCCACCGGCCTCTATCGCCAGGCCCTGGCCCTGCCCCTACCCCAACGGGTCAGCCTGGGGGCCCGCCTCAACCTGGCCGCCGTGCTGCTGGAGCAAGGCGAGCTAGTGGAGGCCCAGGCCCTCTGCCGCACCGCCACGGTGGTGGCCCCGGAGGTGGGCCTGGGTTGGTACAACCTGGGGCTGGTCAGCCGCCGCAGCGGCGACCTGGTGGGCGCCCTAGAGGCCTATGGCCAGGCCAGGCGCCTGAACCCTGAGCATGCCGAAACCCACCAGAACCTGGCGGTGGCCGAGCTGCTGGCCGGCGACATTGCCGCGTCCCGCGCCAGCTTCCGCCAGGCCATTGCCCTGCTAAGCAGCCAGGGCCGGACAGGCGAAGCTGCCCACCTGCGCCAGCAGGCTGGCGCCATGGTGCAACTGGAGGCCTGAGCCCGTGCCTGAACCTGAGCCCCTCAAGGGCCGCCGCATCGCCGTCACCCGGGCGGAACAACAACTGGGGTCGGCCCGCCGCCTGTTCGAACAAGCCGGCGCCCAGGTGTTCGACCTGCCGGCCCTGGTGATCGGCCCGCCAGACCATTGGGGGGCCCTCGATGACGCCCTGGACGAACTCGAAGACTTCCACTGGCTGATTGTCTCGAGCGCCAACGGCGTGGAGGCGGTGGAAGCGCGCCTGAAGCGGAGGGGCCGCAGCCTGGCCCGCCGGCCGGCCAGCCTCAAAATCGCCGCCATGGGCCGTAAAACCGCCGCCCAACTGGAGGCCCTGGGGGCACCCGCTGACTTCGTGCCGCCCGCGTTCGTCGCCGACAGCCTGATCGAGCATTTTCCGGTCTCCGGCTGGGGACTCAGGCTGCTGCTGCCCCGGGTGCAGAGCGGCGGCCGCACCCTGCTGGCCGAGGCCTTTGGTGAAGCGGGCGCCCGGGTGGTGGAAGTGGCGGCCTACGAATCCCGCTGCCCCACCAGCCTGCCAACGGCCACCCTGGCGGCCCTGGAAGCCGGCGGCCTCGATGCCATCACCTTCAGTAGCGGCAAAACCGTGCAGCACACGGCCCAGCTGCTCGAAGCCCACTTCGGCGCCAGCTGGTTGGAGCAGCTCAACGGCGTGGCCCTGGTCTCAATCGGCCCCCAGACCAGCCGCAGCTGCCTGGAGATCCTGGGCCGGGTCGATGGCGAGGCCAGCCCCCACGACCTGGACGGCCTGGTGGCCGCCTGCGGCCGCTGCATGAACTAATTAGCGCCAGGAACGCTTCAGCGTGGGGTCGGGCTACCTGGGTTGGGAGCTTGGGTCGCAGCAGGAGTTTGGGAGGCGTTCGCCGACGATGTCGTGTTGGCCGTGGCCGGAGAAAGGCCTGGGCCGGCCGGCCCAGGGGGACTAGGGGAGCTGCTAGCGACGGACGATGGCGTGGGCGCTTTCAAACCAGGGCCAAAGCAACTTGAAGTCAAAGCAGCAGACGCAAACGGAGGCCGAGTGGAAGCCATCACAAGCCGACATGTCACAGCAAGGCTGCCCTGACGCATGGCCAGGACCCCGTTGCGCAAATCAATTCCGGTAACGCTCCAACCCCGTGGCAAGGGGGGGGCTTTCGGATCATCCCCAGGGCAGAGCCCCCGAGGGCCCACACAAATGGTGGTGGCTGGCTGTTCATTTCCCACTGCCCGCAATTGCATGGAAACGTCGTTGGAGACCGTTTCAGAGATCGTGGTTTCGGTGCCACCGAGGTGAACGATGGCCTGGGTTAGGCCCCGGCTTTGGATCACCCCCGTGAATCCGAAGCCAGGCGGCAGGCTGGCCTTCGGGCTGCTGGCCTGGGGCAGGGGCAGGGGGGCAAAGGGATCTTGCCGGCCCCTTGCCAGGGGCTCAATCACCTGCTGGGGGGAGGGCAGGGGCGTAAATCCGGCCGCGGTGCCCAGGAGCACCGGGCCCGGTGCTGATGGGGCTCGGGGGGGGGGCACCGCCCCATCAGTGCCGTTGGCCGGGGCCGGGACTGCGCCCGTAGCAGCGCCATCACCATCACCACCACAGGCCGTTAGGGCCATCAGGGGCAGGAGCAGCGCCAGGGCTGAGATCGTGGGGCCCCAGCCCAACGGCAGACGACCAACCAATCGTCCCCCCTCCGGATCAGGCCTCGCCATAGCCGCTTTCCACTAGGTCGCCGAAGCGATCGAGATTGGCCTGCAATTCCTTATTGACAATCCTTCCGAGGATGGTGGGTTCCATCAGTGGCGCCAATATTCCCGGCAACTCGTAGCTCACCGAGAGCTTCACAGCTGTTTGATCGGCTGCACCTGGATAAAAGCGCACAGCCCCTTTGGTGGGCAAGCCCCCCACCGATTCCCAATGCAGTTGCTGGGCCTCGACCCGCTGGGTAATGCGGGCCTTCCAGTGGAAGCGAAAGCCCTGGGCCGCCAGGGTCCAGTCGGTGAGATCGGGATCGTCGAGGGTCTCCACCGCCTCAATCCAGCGCATCCACTGGGGCATGGCCTCCAGGTCGCTCCATACCGTCCACACCCGCTGCACCGGCGCCTGGATCTCGGTAGTGACACTGTGCTCTAACCAACGGCCCATCTCAGCTCACCCCAACGGTGGTGGTCCGGCCTGCGGCCGGCCCTACCAGGGAGGCCAGGCTAGCGAGCTTGGCCGGCTGGCCCAGGATCGCCGCCGCCGCCAGGTGACCGCTCATGGTGGCCCCTTCCATCGAATCGATGTAGTCCTGGCGGGTGTAGCTGCCCGCTAGGAAGAAATTGACCACGGGCGTGGACTGGTCGGGCCGGTAGGGCTCCATGCCGGGGGCCTCGCGGTAGAGCGACTGGGCCAATTTCACCACGTTGCTCCACACCAACGTGAGTCCCTGGGCCGAGGGGAAGAGGGCGCGCACTTGGGCATCGGTGGCCGCCACGATCTCCTCTGTTTTTTTGGGGATCCAGGGATCGCCGGGGGTGAGCACGCATTGCAACAACGAACCAAGCCCATCCTTGCGGTAATCCACGGGGCTGGCCAGGGCCAGGTCGGCGAAGCAGCTGAACTGGGCATCCGCCGTGTAGAGCAGGTTGTCGAGGCCGGCGGGGCTGGCGACGTCGTAGCGGCGTTGCTCTGCGGCGGCGTCCTGGCCCAACTCGGTGACCCAGCCGTCGTAGCGCAGCTGCACCGTGGCCACCGGCACGGCGTCCAGCTTGTAAATGTTGTCGAACTGGGGGTAACGGCGCCAGGCCTCGGGCAGCAGGCGTTGGATCCCGGGCACATCGAGGGCGGCCAGGTAGGTGTCCGCCTCCACCTGCAGGGGCCCCTCAGGAGTGGACAGGGTCAACCCGGTGACGCGGGTTGGGCTGGATCCAGGGGAGCTGTCCTCGTAATGGACCTCGCCCACCCGGTGGCGCAGGTGCAGGCGGGCACCGCGGGCGGTGATGTAATCGAGGATCGGAGCGGTGAGCCAGCGGTGCGGCGAGCCCTTGAGCAGGTTGAGCTTGGAGGCCTCGGTCTTGGTGGCGAACATCAGGAAGATGGTCAGCATGCAGCGGGCTGAGATCGCCTCGCAATCGATGAAGCCGAGGGCGTAGGAAATCGGATCCCACAGGCGCTCGAGGCTGCGCTCGCTGCCGCCGTGGCCAGTAAACCAAGCTTTGAAGCTGATGCGATCGAGGTCGCGGATCACCGCCATGGCGCCCTCGTAATCGACCAGGCCGCGCACGATCGGGCTGGTGCCCAGGGCTAGGGCATTGCGCAGCTTGTCAATCCAGTCGAGCTGGGGGGTGGTGAAGAAGGCCTTGAGGCCATTGAAGGGGGCACCGATCGGGAAGCGGAAGTCGAGCTCGCGCAGGTCGCCGCCCGTGTTGACGAACAGGTGGGTGTGGTCCTTTGGCAGCAGGTTATCGAGGGCGCCCACCTTGCGCAGCAGGGCAAAGAGGTTGGCGTAATTAAAGAAGAAGACATGCAGCCCCATCTCGATGTGGTTGCCGCCCTCATCAACCCAGCTGCCCACCTTGCCGCCCATGAATGGCCGGGCCTCGTACAGGTCCACGGCATGGCCGGCATCGACCAGATCAACCGCCGCCGCCAAACCGGCCAGACCCGCACCCACGATGGCGACGCGCACCCTTGCATTCCCTTGGTGGACCGACTCTATGGAGGGGCAGGCAGCCCGTGCGGTGTTGCCGCCAACCCGCCCCAGGCAACCCGCCCCAACCGCCCCCTGGGCAAGCCAGCCCGGGACTCCATAGAGTTGGTGAATCTGGATGTTCCGTAGCCCGCCGCCATGAGCACTGAAACCGCCCCGGCCCCAGCCCCCTCCCTGGAGACCGCCAGCCCCGCCCCCCACACCGCCAAGAACGGCAAGGGCATTCTGGTGACCGAGCCGGCGATGAAGCAGCTGGCCGGCCTGATGCAGCAACAGGGGGAGGCCAAGGTGCTGCGGGTGGGCGTGCGCTCGGGCGGCTGCAGCGGCATGAGCTACACCATGGACTTCATCGACGCCGGCGAGATACGCAGCGATGATGAGGAATATGTCTACGAACCCAATGGGGCCCCCAGCTTCAAGGTAGTGAGCGACCCCAAAAGCCTGCTCTACATCTATGGCATGCAGCTGGATTTCTCCAGTGCCCTGATCGGCGGCGGCTTCAACTTCACCAACCCCAACGCCTCCCAGACCTGCGGCTGCGGCAGCTCGTTTGCAGTTTGAGCCGGGCCTAGCCAGCCAGGTGGCAATCTGAGGGCAAGATATCTTGCTGCAGATCGATGATGGCAACCCCCACTTCCGCTGGCGAATCCGCCTTCGAACAGGCCCTGGGCCGCTACCAACGCGGTGAACCCACCGCCGAGGTGCTGGCCGATTTCCGCGCCATTACCGAGCAGGAGCCGCGCCTCTCGGCCGCCTGGACCTGCCTGGCCTGGCTGGAACTCCTCGATGACCAGCCCCTGCAGGCCCTGCGCTCGGCCCGTTTCGCAGTCAAGCTCAGCCCCCAGGATCCCCAGGCCCGCATCAATTTGAGTCTGGCAATGCTGGAAACCAATGCCAAGGGCGTGCGCGAACACATCGAACTGGTGCAACGCATGCGGCTGATGGCGCCCGAACTCGCCGCCGAACTCGACAACTCGATCGCCGATGGCCTGGTTCGCAAACCCGGCTGGAAGGCCCTCGAGAAAGTCAAGGCCTGGCTGACGGTGTGAGCACAAGCGGTGTGAGCAGCCCAGGCGCGAGCATCCTGCTGCTCAGCAACGGGCACGGCGAAGATCTCAGTGGCGCCCTGATCGCCACCGAACTGCGGGCCCGGGGCTATCGGGCCGACGCCCTGCCCCTGGTGGGCCACGGCCGCGCCTACGACCAGGCGGGGATTCCCCTGCTCGGCCGCACCCGCGAGTACAGCACCGGTGGGCTCGGTTACACCAGCCTCTGGGGCCGGCTCACGGAGGTGTTCCAAGGCCAGGTGGGCTACCTGCTGCGGCGCCTGGCCCTGCTCTTTCGCATCGCCCGCCGCTACGACCTGGTGGTGGTCGTGGGCGATGTGTTGCCGGTGGCGGCGGCCTGGCTGAGCTGGCGGCCGGTGGTCACCTATTTGGTGGCCTATTCAAGCCATTACGAAGGACGGCTGAGCCTGCCCTGGCCCAGTGGTGCCTGCCTGGCCAGCGCCCGCTTCCGCAGGGTGCTCAGCCGCGATGCGCTCACGGCCAGCGACTTGAGCGAGCAACTGGGCCGGCCGCTGGAGTTCCTCGGCAACCCCTTCTTCGATGCGGCCGTGGCGGCCAGCGAGCCTCTGGTCGCCGGCCAGCCGGCCCCCGCCCAGCGGCTGGGGTTGCTGCCGGGCAGCCGCCTGCCCGAGGCCTTGCACAACCTGGAACTGATGCTGGCGGTGTTGGCCCAGCTGCCCGAGCACCTGCAACAGCCCGACCAGCTCGGGCTCTCAGCTGCCCTGGTCTGCGGGCTGGGCCCGGAGGAGGTGGCCCCCCTGGCCAGCCGGCTCGGCTGGCGCCTCGATAGCGAGGCCGGCACGATCACGCGCCTGCGCCGCGGTCCCCTGCGGCTGGAGCTGGTCTGGGGACGGTTCGCAGCGGTGCTGCAACACAGCGACCTCGTGCTCTCGATGACCGGCACCGCCGCCGAACAGGCCGTGGGCCTGGGCAAACCGGTGTTGCAGCTGGTGGGCTCGGGCCCCCAGTTCACCGACAACTTCGCCGAGGCCCAGCGGCGCCTGCTGGGGCCGTCCCTGTTCTGCGCCGCAGGCCGCAGCGGCAGCGCCGAGCAACGGGAGGGCACCGGACGCCTGCTGGCCCAACTGCTCGGGGAGCTGCAACGGGATGGCGCCCTGGCCGAGCGCTGCCATCGCAACGGCCTCGAACGGATTGGCGCCGGCGGCGGCACCGCCAGGATTGCAGACGCCATTATTGAAACCCTGGGCCAAGCGGCCCCCGGAGGCCCCCATGGCTGATCCCAAAGGCACTCCCCCGGCACCGCAACCGGAGCCCCAACCGCAGCCCCTGGCCGAGCGCCTCAAGGACTGGCTCGATGGCTTGCTCGTGGCCAATGTGTTCCTGGTGATCGGCGCCGCCCTTTGGTTTGGCCTGGCGGTGGTACTGCACAGCCGCGGGGTGGAGGCACCACTCCACCTGTTTGAGCGCCTCTGGCAACCGCTGTTTTTGCCGGCAATCAGCCTGCTGATGGCCGCGGCGATCGTTAGCGGGGTGCTGGGCTGGTGGCGGCGGCGAGGGCAGCGCTGAGATCCGGCGTTTCGTAGACAAAGCCCTGGCCCAGCAGCCGCTCGGGCCGCACCTGCTGGCCTTCGAGCACCACCTGGGCGCCATCGCCCAGCAGCAGCTGCAGGATCGGCCCGGGCACGGGCAACAGGCTGGGCCGCCCCAGGGCCCGGCCCAGCTGGGACGCGAAACGGGCCATCGAGCAGGGTTCCGGTGCCACGGCGTTGTAGGTGCCCTGATAACTGGCATCGCCCAGGGCGGCACTGATTAGGCGGCAGAAATCCCGGCGGGAGATCCAGCTCATCCACTGCTGGCCCGAACCGATCGGCCCGCCAAAGCCGGCCCGGAAAATCGGCAGCATCTTGCCGAGGGCGCCGCCATCGGCCGCCAGCACAATCCCCGTGCGCAGGATCACCAGCCGGCAGAGGCCCGCGGCCTTCTCGGCCTCCGCTTCCCAGGCGGCGCAGAGGCGGCCGAGCAGATCGCTGCCGGCGGGGCTGGCCTCGCCAAAGCTCTCGCTGAGGCTGGTGCCGTAGTAGCCGATGGCGGAGCCATTGATGACCACGCTCGGCCGGGGCTGCCCAGGCTGGGCCGCCAGGGCGCCGAGGGCCGTCACCAGGTGCCCCGTGGTGGCCACCCGGCTGTCAAACAGGAGCTGGCGTTGGGCCGGGGTCCAACGCTTCTCGGCGATCGGCTCACCGGCCAAGTTGATCACCGCCTCGGCCCTGGCCAGGGCCGCCTGCAGCTCCGGCTGCTGCCAGGTGGCCGCCTGGGACGGATCCCCCTGCAGGCGCTCCAGGGCGGAATTGGAGATCGTTGGCAAGGGCCGGGCTTGGCGGCTAAGCAGGCTGAGGCCATGGCCCTGGCCCAGCAGCAGGGGCACCAGCTCCCGGCCAACAAAACCGCTGCAGCCAACAAGCAGGATCTGCATACACGCCCTTCCGGGATTTTTCAGTGGCGCCAGGCTAGGGGCCCCGGCGGAGGCCCTAGCCTGGGCCGAGATTGCGAGCCGCTGCCGCCATGGCCGAAACGCCAACCCCTGCGCCCGCCCCGGCGCCAGCAGCGCTGAAGAAGGGCAGCCTGGTCAAGGTGTCCGGAGCGGCCTACGGCGGCAGCCTGGAGGCCGGCGCCAGCGACCCCACCCCCCCGGCCTACCTGCTGGAGGGCCCCGGCGAAATCCTGGCGATCAAGGGCGCCTACGCCCAACTGCGCTGGCGCCGGCCCGTGCCCGATGTCTGGCTGCGGCTCGACCAACTCGAAGCCTTCTAGGCGGTTCTAGGGCCGCTCAGAGCTCCAGCTGGCGCCGCTCGGCCAGGAGCTGGCTGCGCAGGCGCTTGGCTTCGCGCAGCAACTCGCGGCCATCGCGCAGGTAGCTGTCGACGTAGCCCATGGTGTAGCGCTCCAGGTCGCGCAGGGCATCCTGCACCTGGCTGAGGCAGTGGTAGAGGTTGAGGGCGAAGGCCTGGGCGCCGGCGGGACAGGCCCGGGAGCGGTAGAGGCTCTCGACCTTTTCGAGCTTGGCCTGGCTCTGGCTGAGAAAGGCGCAGAAGGCCTCCATCAGGCTGTCGTCGTAGGGATCGGCGGAGAGCTCGCGCAGCTGGGCCGGGAAGGGGTTGATCACCTGGGCCAGCAGGCGATCGATCGGCGCCACCACCTGCTGCAACCAGAGCGAGAGCTCCCCATCGGCGGCGCGGGCCTGGCCTGAGCGTGCACGACTAGGCGCCCGCACGCCCGCAGTCCCCTGGGAGGGCCCGGGGACGCGGGAATAGCGCAGGTCGTAGGCGCGGCGACGCTCGCCATCGCGCAGCAACTCCCAGGCGGCATTGAGGGCAATGATCCGCTCCTGGTCGCCGCCGGCATCGGGATGGTGCTGCTTCACCAGGGCCCGGTAGGCGGCCTTGATCTCGGCGCCACTGGCGGCGGCCGTGAGCCCCAACACCCGGTAGGGATCGGCAACCGTGGACGCGAGCGGAGACCCCATGGCGGCGGTGGCCGGGCAGCAACAGGGCCATCCTGCCCCCAGGCCGGACCCCGCGGCCCGTGCTCAATAAAAAAGCCCCCCGGTGAAGGGAGGCTGAAAGGTGTGTGAGTGAGAGCCCGAGGAGGGTGTGTGAAGGAGTGATTGAGGATTCGAGGGTTGGGGTCGACCCGTAGCCGACCCCGATCTGGACAGACGCAATTCGAGCGAAAGTTCTGCTCAGACCCAACGAACCGTTCTGAACAAAAGATCAGAACTTGAACTGGGCCATCACTAGGCCACCAAACACGTTGGCTCCTGTGCTGGCTGACGTACCAGAAGAGGTACCGGCACTGGAAGGGTTACTGAGGTAGAAGAGGGCCGGAGACACCGAGATTTTGTCGGTGACCTGGAACTTGTACCACCACTCCCAAACGTAGTTGCCGTCCTGAGCGGTTTGGCCGTTACGCAGGGCTGTCACGAAGTTGGGTTGACCAACGGCCATGCCAGCGGAGTTGCCCTTGATGAAGGCATCCTTCCATTGCAGAGCCACTGTCCAGGACTGGGTGGCAGCAATGTTATTAACAGCTAACTGGCTGGAAACACCAGCGAGATTTCCTGGAGCGGTTGTTGATGTGCCCGGGGTCGTAAACACGCTTGCACTGGGAGCAAGATATCCGGACTGATTATAAGCGGAGTAACCCCAGCCAGCACTGATCGAAGGAACGATCGTGCCATTCTTCTTGGGAGTCCAAGCGACGGTATAGGCAAAGTTGTTGACATCGATGTTGCTACCATTCCAGCCCGAATTAGGCTGGGTTGTATTGGTAGTTGCAACTGGGCAGGATACTGCAGCGACTGCAGCCTGGGTTCCCTCACGAGCGGCCGTGCCGCAGGTGCCGTAGCGCCAAGCGAAGGTGGTTTTCCACTGCTGAGCCTGATAACCAATCTGAGCAGTGACGTTGCTCTGACTCCTGTTGTTCATGATGCCACCGGACGCAGTCAGATCTGCGGACTGGGCATTCTGAGCAACATAAGACAGCGAAGCACCAAAGAAGGGAGCGCCTTTTTTGACGTTCTGCTTCCAGATCACACCAGCGCCACCACCGGTGGCTTTGTTGTAAGTCCCGGGAGCGCCATGAACCGTAAAGGCATCAAGGAGCTTGAGATCGCCGTAGTAGAAAGGCTCGACCGCCAGAGCTTCCGTGTTACGCATGATTGGGCCCACGATAAAGGTGAGCTCTTTCCCAGAGGGGAAGCGATAGAACAAACGATCAATAAATACAGTGTTGTTTACTGCTGAGCTGCCAGGGGAGGCAACGTCAAGCCTTGAAAGAGTATAAGGAGTACCGTTAAAACCGCTTCCAGTAAAGTTGCCAGCCCGCAGTCGAGTGAACAGCAAGTCCTTACCAGTGAAGCTGGTGTTGAGGGCTAGGCGCAGGTCGTAATTAAATGTGGTGCCACCAGCTGTCTGGCTGTTGGCGTTCGTTCCGCCGACGCTATTGGTACCAACTTGGCCACCGATACCATTGTTGTTCCCGCCAAAGCCGAGGCCGCCGAGGGTCCAAAAGGTGTCACCCTGAAGCTTGGTGGTGGTGGAGAACTGGGTGGCTTCCAGTTTGCCCACTTTGGCTTCCAGACCGGAAACGCGGCCCTTGAGGACGGCGAGCTCCTTGCTGAATTCTTTCTGCAGGCGGCGCAGTTCGTCGGTCACTTCGGTGACGCGATCGAGACAGGCGTTGAGCAGGGCAGCGGCTTCAAAGCGGCTGAGGGCCTGCTTGCCCTTGAAGGTGCC
>CAMCMT010000029.1 GCA_945875915.1 Synechococcus sp. UW140
GACCTCGGCCTTGGTCTGGCCCTGGGTTTGGATTGGCTCCTGATCAGAACCCAGCGCTCCGGCGCGGCTGGGGTCCGCATCCTGTCCGCGGGAGAACTGCTCAACGGCATAGGCATCGGGGGTGGGTTCCTTGACACCCCGCACCTCCCGGTACATCTGGTCGTAGTCCAAGGCAGAACGGCTCCAGCTGTGGTCGGCGCCCATGGCCCGGTGCTGTAGTTCGCGCCAGCTGTCCTTGTGGCGGTAGGCCTCCCAGGAGCGCACGATTGAGGTATAGAAATCGAGCGGGTCGTAGCGGTCGAAGCAGAAGCCCGTGCCGCTGTGGTGGGCTGGGTCATGGGGCGGCACCGTGTCCACCAGGCCGCCGACCCGGCGCACGACCGGAATCGAGCCGTAGCGCATGGCCAGCAGCTGGCTGATGCCACAGGGCTCAAAGCGACTCGGCATCAAGAAGGCATCGCTGCCGGCATAGATCAGACGCGAGAGGGCGTCGTCGTAGGTGAGGAATACGGAGAAACGGCCGGGATGGCGGGCAGCCATCTGCCACAAACCCGATTCAATATTGCGGTCGCCGGTGCCAAGCACCACAAATTGGCTATCGGAATAGGCCAGCACCCGGTCGGCCACCTGAAGCAGCAAGTCCACCCCCTTCTGGTCCACAAGCCGACTCACGAGTCCCATCAGGTAGGACTCGGGGTTGACGGCGAGGCCCATTCGTTCCTGCAGGGCCTGCTTGCAGACCGCCTTGCCGGCTAGGTCATCGGCGGAAAAATTGGCCGGCAGGCTGGGATCGCTCAGCGGATTCCAATCCTCCTGATCAATGCCATTGAGGATGCCGCGCAACTTACCGCTAACAAAGTTGAGCAAACCGTCCAACTTTTCGCCATATTCTGGCGTGCGAATTTCCTCTGCATAGGTGGGCGAAACAGCATTAATACGGTCTGCGTAGAGCAGGGCTGCCGCCATGGTGTTATCCCCTTGCATATACCAGGGGATCCAGGCCATAAGATCCAGCTTCCAGCGCCAAGGACCCACGTACTTGAGATTGTGGATCGTGAAAACGGTGCTAATTTCTGGATCTTGATGCATCCAGACTGGAATCATGCCGGTGTGCCAATCATGGCAATGAAGCACCTCGGGCTTCCAAACATGCCAGGCAAATTCCGCCGTGGCACTGGCGAAGAAGGTAAAACGCCAATCCTCGTCTTCGCCGCCATAAATACGCTCGGGATCGAAAACTGGATGGCCAATTAGATAAAGGGGCAGGCCATTAGTAGGGTGCCGCGTCTCATAGACAGCAAAATCGGTGCCCATGGTGTGGGCCCGCCAGATTGGTTCCGCCGGAATCTCAAGCTTGCTCCAGAGCCGGCCATAGCCCGGCATGATCAACCGCACGTCATGGCCCAAGCCGGCTAGGGCGGGCGGCAAGGAGCCCACCACGTCCCCCATGCCTCCAACCTTGACCATCGGGGCGCATTCGGCTGCGGCGAACAGCACGCGCATGGCGGGACAGGCGGAAGGAATCCAACTCTACGGGGGGCCTTCCTGGCCCCCCGTAGGCGAACTTGCCATTCTTGTTTCAGGGCAACACGGTCACCGGAATTCCCACATCCACCTGCTCAAACGGGTGACGCACGTCCTCGTCAAAGAGGCGCACGCAGCCATGGGATACGGCCCGGCCGACGCTGCCCCACTCAGGGCAGCCAGGGAGAGGCCGAGAAGTCCGGCGGCCGTTTTTCCAGAAAGGCATTGCGTCCCTCCTGACCTTCCTCGGTTCGATAAAAGAGGTGGGTGGCCTGGCCAGCCAGCTCCTGGAGACCGGCCATGCCATCAGTCTCGGCATTAAACGCCGCTTTGAGACAGCGGATCGCCGTGGGACTGTGGCCCAGCACCTCCCGGGCCCAGCGCACCCCCTCGGCCTCGAGTTGCTCAAGGGGGACCACCTGGTTGACCAGGCCCATGGCCAGGGCCTGGTCGGCCCCGTACTGGCGGCACAGGAACCAGATTTCCCGGGCCTTGCGCTGGCCCACCACCCGGGCCAGGTAGCTGGCGCCAAAGCCGCCATCGAAGCTGCCGACCCGGGGGCCGGTCTGGCCAAACACGGCGTTGTCGGCCGCCAGGCTGAGGTCGCAGAGCAGGTGCAGCACCTGGCCACCACCGATGGCATAGCCGGCCACGAGGGCGATCACCACCTTGGGCAGGCTGCGGATCAGGCGCTGCAGATCGAGCACATTCAGCCGGGGCAGGCCCTCGTCATCCAGGTAGCCGCCGTCGCCGCGCACGCTCTGGTCCCCGCCGGAGCAGAAGGCGTAGGCCCCATCGGCTGCCGGACCGGCGCCCGTGAACAGCACCACCCCAATCGCCGGGTTGTCCCGCACCCGCGAGAAGGCGTCATAGAGCTCGCTCACGGTGCGGGGCCGAAAGGCGTTGCGCTTCTCGGGCCGATTGATCGCAATGCGGGCGATGCCCTCCTCACTGAGATCAAACAGGATGTCTGAATAGGTCCCCTGGGGGATCCACGGCACCACGGAAGCCATCAGCCCAGGATTGGCGGCCCGGCCATTCTGCGCCGCAACTCCCAAGCGCCATGGCCTGGCCCCTTGGGCAAGCGCCGGGCCAGGGAGCCCCTGCTCGGGCCGCAGGCATGGCAGGGATCAGGACCCTCCCGTTCGCCAACCCTGGCGCAGGGCATGGCGCAGGACGGCATCGGCCTGGCGGTCCGTGCGCAGCTCCACTAAGGCCAGGCGCTCTCCGGCCGCCCAGGCCAGCCCTTCGGCCAGCTCCTCCAGGCCCGCCAGGCTGCGCCAGGGCACGCCAAACGCCGCCGCCAGGGGACCATGGCGAATCGGTTGGGGCATCGCAAACAAACGCTCGAAATCAAGACGGCCCGGACCTTGACCATCGCCAGGGGGCCCGCTTTGGCGAGCTTGCGGGCCGGCTCCGCCTCCAATCCCTGGGCGAATCGGCAATTGCTCAAAAATGCCACCGCCGCCATTGTCCACCAACAGAACGGTCAACTGGCCGCCCAGCTGCTGCTTCCAGAGCCAGCCATGGCTGTCGTGCAGGAGGGCTAGATCGCCGGTGAGCAAGAGCAGCCGCCCCTCCAGCTCGGCCAGGCCACAGGCGATCGAGAGGGTGCCATCGATGCCGGAGGCCCCGCGAAAGCCATAAACGCGCCGCTGGGGCCCGCGGGGATCGCCAAAGCTTTCCCAGTCCCGCACGGGGCTGCTGCTGGCCAGCATTAGGGGGACCCCAGGGGGCAGCAGGGATCCCAGCGCCCGGCTCAGGGCCGGTTCGTTCGCCGGGCCGCGGCCTGGCAGCTGGCGGTCCAACCAGGCCTGGGCGTCCGCTTCGGCGGCGAGCCAGTGGGCCCCTTGGGCCTGGGCTCCCGCCGCAGGCAACCCTTGCCAAAACTGCTGGGGCAGGTGATCCAGCCAGGCCAGCAACCCTTGGCACCAGCGCAGGGGATCGCCGACCGCCGCATCCACGTTGCGGGGATCGGCCTCGCTGATCAGCAGCTGGGGGCCGCTAGCAGCCGCCAACCACTGCTGAAGGCGACGGCTAGCGGGCATGGGGCCAAGCCGCAGCAGCTGGCCCGGGGCCAGGTCGGCCGCCGGGACATCCAGCAGCAGGTCGTAGGCCGAGATCGTGGCCAGATCCGGCCAGCCCCGCAGGCCCGAGAGCCCATCGGCCAGCACCGGCCAGCCGCTGCGGCGCTGCCAGCGGATCAGGCCCGCGGCAAAGCACTCCAGCTGCCCTGCCGTGCCACGCCAGGGGCCGGCCACCACCACCCCAGGTCGATCCGGATCCAACTGGGGAATCGGAGCTTCAGCCAGCCCAAAGGAAGACGGCCCCGCGACGATTGTCTTAACCAGTGCTTTGAATGGGGTCTGGGCCGGTTCCTGGGCAGGTTCCTGGGCCAGGAAGGCGAAGGCCAACTCCCCGGCCAATTCACCTGCCAGGCAGGACAGGGCCTCGGCGCCGATATGGAGCGGCTCCTCGATCGGCAAGTTGAGGTGCACGGGCCCTAGGGGACTGCCGAGGCAGGCCTGCCAGGCCCGCCTGGCCAGGGACTCCAGGCTGGCGCCATCGTTTTGGGCCAAACCTTTAGGGCTGGCCTGCAGCATCAGGCGGCAACAGGGGGCCAGGAACTGCTCCTGGTTGACGGTCTGGTTAGCCCCGCGCTGTTTCAACCGCGCCGGTCGGTCGGCGCTCAGCAGCAGCAGGGGGATGGCGCCCCAATCCGCCTCGACCACGGCCGGCAGCAGGTTGGCCACGGCGCTGCCCGAGGTGGTAACCACCGCAGCCGGCAGGCCAGCGGCCCTGCCCAGTCCTAGGGCGAAGAAGGCGGCTGAGCGTTCATCCACGGCGGTGAACAGCTGCAGGCCATGGCGCTCCAGCAGCCCCGCCGCCACCGCTAGGGGAGCCGAGCGGCTGCCGGGACACAGCACTAGACGCTCCAGTCCCTGGCGCCTCAGGGCCTGCAGCAGGCCCAGGGCGGCCCGCAGGTTGGCCTCAGCCGTTGGGGGAGTGGGGTCAGCCAGCACCACAGCGGAGGGGGTGGGGATCAGCCGATCATGCTGAAGCGCCGGAAGGGTCCCGGTCCTTTTGCCCTCACCTCGCAATCGCCGATGGCCGCAGCCCCTCCCGACCCCGCCGACCAGGCGGCAGCAGCAACCGCATCGGCTCCCCCAATCCCGGCGGCGCCGAAGCCCTGGTGGGCCTCCTTCCTGCTCTGGCTGGCCCTGGCCCTGCTGCTGCGCTGGGCGGTGGTCGAGCCCCGCTGGATCCCGTCGGGCTCGATGCTGCCCACCCTGGAGCTCCAGGACCGGGTTCTTGTGGAGAAAGTGCGACCCAAACTGGGCCAACCCCTACCCCTGGGCACGATCGTGGTCTTCCATCCCCCTGAGGCCCTGCTGGCCGCTGGCTACGACCCCAAGGCGGCCCTGATCAAGCGAGTGGTGGGCCGCTCCGGAGATGTCGTTGAGGTGAAAGGCGGCCAGCTCTATCGCAATGGTGAAGCGGTGGTCGAACCCTGGCTAGCCGAACCAATGCTTTACCGCTTTGGCCCGGTCACCGTGCCGACCGGCAACCTGCTGGTGCTGGGTGACAACCGCAATGCCAGCCTCGATTCCCACCTTTGGGGGCCCCTGCCCAGCCAGGAGGTGATCGGCACGGCCCTGGTCCGCTACTGGCCCTGGACCCGCATCGGCCTGCTTCGGTTTTCCGCAAACGATCCCCCAGCCCAGGCCTTACAGCTGGGGTAAGGTGATGGAGGTGACACGGAGCAGACCGGAGATGTTCAACCCGGAGTTCCTTACGACGGACAGCGAATCAGCCCATAACAATTCCCTGATTCAGTACCTCCAGGAGCAATCTCCGGATGTGCTCCAACGGGTGGCCCGCTCCGCCAGTTCCGAGATCCAGGACATCATTCGTCATAACGTTCATGGCCTGCTGGGCATGCTGCCTAGCGAACAATTTGAAGTCAAAATCCAGGCCAGCCGAGATAACCTCGCCGGCCTGCTGGCTTCAGCGATGATGACGGGTTACTTCCTGCGCCAGATGGAGCAGCGCATGGAGCTAGAAGCCAGCCTATTTAGCGAGGACAGCCTGGACGCCGATCCGGGCGAACTGGAACTCTGAAGACCTGCAGGGTTAGGTCCCAAGGTCCGTACCAGACCTGGGATCCCAACCCAATCGATAGGGACCAGCCCAATGGGGCATCCCATTGCGGGTTTCTAGCCGCAATGTCTTTTTTTCGCCCTTCATTTTGGCCGGGCCCCAGGCACCAGCCCCCATGCCAGCAGCCGGTCATCGATGGCGGCCAGGGTGGCCCAATCGCCGCTGCTGGGGGCCCAGGGCCTGCTTTCCAGTTCCGCTGCAAGCCTGGCGAAATCAGTGCCATTGCAGGCCATCGGGGCCAGGTAATGGGCACCAACCATCTGGCTGATGCCCTGCAGCCGCGACAGGCGCCGCAGCCACTCGAGCAGGAGGCCCCGGTGGCGGGGGAACACCAGCCGCTCAAGCACCGGGGCTAGTTGCAGCCGGGGCTGGCCATTGGTCAGCAGGGCCGAGAAGGCCTCCTGCCAGCCGTTCTGCCAGCGGAAGGGATAGAAACCGAAATAGCTCCTGGGGTTCCTTAACCCGGGCCGAAACGCCTGGGACCAGATCTGGCCCAAGGGCAGCACCTCCAGGGGCGCCGGCTGGAAATAGGAGGCAAACAGCACCAGTCGTTGCCAGCCCTTGCGGCGCTGCTCGGCGCTATCAACAAGGGGCTCATCGCCCCGGTCGCGGGCATGGAACAACAAGGGAGTGGGATCGGCCTCCAACAGCTCGGGCGGCTCGGCGCCGATCGCCACCAGGGCATCGGTGACCAGCAGGCTGCCGCTGGCTTTATGGAAACAACTGACTTCCATGAAGCGACCCAGACCCAGATCCACCGGTCCCAGCGAGTCCCACACCAACTGGTCCCCATGGGGCAGGCCGTCCTCCAGGAGGGTGTGGGTGCGGCCCGCTGGAAAACCTAGCCACCGCAAGGGCAGGCCCACAGGGAAGCTCCACTGGCCAGGACTCACCCACACCTGGGCCCTGGGGAAGGCCCGGGCCAGGGACGGCAGGGGCAGCTTGTGCTCGAGCCCCGAGCTGGTCGCCAGCACAATCGTGGTCACGGGCCCATAGGTCGCCTCCAGCTGGTGCAGCTGGCCCAGCAGCTCCTGGGTTGGGGCGACGGGTGCATAAAGCAGCAGACCTTCGCGCAGCCGCAGCACGGTCATGCGGATCGGCACCGCCACGTAGAAGATCCCCTGGAGCTGCTCGAAACTCCAAACCTGACCGGGAACCAGTTCCCGCACCAGGGTGGGGCGCCGGCCGTAGGGATAGAGCGGCAACAGGGGCCACCAGGGCCAGTGCTGATCCACCAGGGCAGGCACGCAGGTTCCCCATCCTCGCAAGCGAATCCCGCACCCGAGGGGCCTTGTGCCAAGCCCCAGGCCCTTAGCCACAAAAAGGCCCCCTGCCATGGCAGGGGGCCGGCGAAGACCTGGCTGGCGGATCCGGGGGAGACCTCCTGCTAGCGATCAACCGATGGCGGGAGCGGTCAGGGCCACGGGGGTGGTCTGAACGGCAGCCAGATCGAGGGGGAAGTTGTGGGCGTTGCGCTCGTGCATCACTTCCATGCCCAAACCAGCGCGGTTGAGGATGTCCGCCCAGGTGTTCACCACCCGTCCCTGGGAATCCAGAATCGACTGGTTGAAGTTAAAGCCGTTGAGATTGAAGGCCATGGTGCTGACGCCCAGGCTGGTGAACCAGATGCCCACCACCGGCCAACCGGCCAGGAAGAAGTGGAGGCTGCGGCTGTTGTTGAAGGAGGCGTATTGGAAGATCAGGCGACCAAAGTAACCGTGGGCAGCCACGATGTTGTAGGTCTCTTCCTCCTGGCCAAACTTATAGCCATAGTTCTGGGACTCAGTTTCTGTGGTTTCGCGCACCAACGAGGACGTGACCAGCGAACCATGCATGGCGGAGAACAGGCTGCCACCGAAGACACCAGCCACACCCAGCATGTGGAAAGGGTGCAACAGGATGTTGTGCTCAGCCTGGAACACCAACATAAAGTTGAAGGTGCCGGAGATGCCGAGGGGCATGCCATCGGAGAAGGAGCCCTGCCCAAAGGGGTAGATCAGGAAAACGGCAAAGGCAGCCGAGAGCGGGGCGCTGTAGGCAACGCAGATCCAGGGGCGCATGCCCAGTCGGTAGGAGAGCTCCCATTGGCGACCCATGTAGGCCGAGATGCCGATCAGGAAGTGGAACACCACCAGCTGATAGGGGCCACCGTTGTAGAGCCACTCATCGAGGCTGGCCGCTTCCCAGACCGGGTAGAGGTGCAGGCCAATGGCGTTGCTGGAGGGGATCACAGCGCCGGAGATAATGTTGTTGCCATACAGGAACGAACCGGCAACGGGCTCGCGGATCCCATCGATGTCGACGGGGGGAGCGGCAATGAAGGCAATGATGAAGCAGAGGGTCGCCGTGAGAAGACAGGGGATCATCAGCACACCGAACCAGCCCACATAAATGCGGTTGTCGGTAGAGGTCACCCACTGGCAGAAGCTTTCCCAGCTACTGCGGCGGCCGCTGCGAATTGCAGTGGTCATGGAAGGAAAGAGAACGGGTTGGCCGCCAGAAGCGGTCTTTCAACGCTAAGAACTTCCGGCCAAATCACAACAGGGCGAAACCAAACGTCAAAGCCCTTCAACAAACTTCAGGCGCCTTTAAATTTCTTTGCGATACCTCCTGGCCTCGCAACGCAAGTTCAGAAAGCTGACTGACAAAAGCTGACTGACAAAAGCTGACTAACAAAAACTGTGATCCCAGCGTCATTCCAATCAGCCGCTGGCATCGCCCCCCCCGATGGGACTCCTCCCAAAGCCCTCAAGCAGTTGGGGAGGCAAGGGCCGCTTGGTGGCGCAGCCATTGCTGGCCCTGCTGCAAAAAGGCCGACCAATCGAGCTTTTCCGTTTCCGCCGCCCGGGCCACCAACAGGGGGGCCTGGGCCTTGAGCAAGGCCAGGTCCGCTTCAGCAACCCCGGAGGCCAGGGCCAGGTAGTCGGCCATGGCCCTCGCTACCACCCGCGTTAGGTAGGCGGCACTGAGGGCCTGCACGGCACTGCCCACCAACCAGGTGGCGCCGTGCCATTTGATGAACCCCGCCAGGGCCTGGCTGCTCCACTCCACCACCCCCAGCTGCAAGGCAGCCTTGGCCAGTTCCTGGGCGGCGGCCTGGAGCTGGTCCAGGGTCCAGGGACTCTCCCAGAGGCGCCCCATCTCCTGAAGCATCAGGCCATTGGCCCCGGCCAGCACCAGCAGATCCAGGCTGGGCAGCGGCGCCAACACAACCCCGGCCGCCACGGCCCATTGGGTTTGGCCCACCAGCAGCTGCAACCGTTGCCGCCGCAGGCCCTCGAGCTCCGCCTGCCAGCGCCCATGCAGGGCCTCAAAACAGCGGCAAACCGTGGCATCAATCTGGGCTAGGCCGCCGCACTCGAGGGCCTGCACTAGGGGGGCCAAGGCGTCCACGAGGGCGGTCTCCTGGCCCTGAAGGTCGGCCGGGCCGGTCCAGGTGAACCAACGCTGGCGTAAGGGGGCTGGCAGCTGGGCCTCCAATTCGGCCTGGCGCTCGGGCAGCAGGCCGGCGGCCCCAAGATTGACCAGCAGCCAAGTGGACTGCTTCAGCGGCAAGGCCTCGAGCCAGCGCAGATCAGCGGCCTGGAGCGGCAGCTCCAGGCAATAGAGCAGGTGATCGCAATGGCTGAAGGCCAGGGGCCACTGCCAATCAGGGCTCTGGGCTGGCAGGGGATGGCTCCAATGCAGGCGCATCGGCAAACGGCTGGCCCGGTTGGCCGTGATCGCTGCTGTGATCCCAGCCTGGTGGCCAGCCTGCGGCAACCTGCAGCCACTCAGGGCGACATCAAGCCGCTGGCGCTGTTGCTGCTGCTTCAGCGCCTCCAAGTCCCCAAGCCGTTGGGCTTGACCCGGAGCACCCAGCCCCTCTAGGCGCTCGAACTGGGCCAAGACCGTTTGGCAGCGGGCGATCCAGCCCTCGCTGGAGCGGGGCAGGTGGGCGGCTGCCACGACAGGCCGCCGACGGGCCAGCAACCAGCAGCCGGCACCAGCGGCCACCAGGGGCAGGACGGACGACAAATGCAGGCCTTCGGCCAAGGCCCAGCCGCCGGCCAGGGTGGCTGCCAGGGGCCACCAGCGCCCCAGCAGCAGCCTCGGCAAGGCCTGGCCTTGCAGGGCCTTGCCTTTCTGGGTCTTGGTCAACTCCAACTGGGGCGGCAAACTGCGTTGAGGCGTCAACGGGCTAGATAGGGGCAGGCTGCCTGAGCTGCCGGAACCCTCTGGGATGCGATCCGGGGGGGAGATGGAATCGGCTTGGACGCTCAAGACAAGACGGGCTCCAATTCAGCCTATCTAGCTCAACCGCCGCAGCCTGGATAGGCGCAGCGCCGCCACCGACATCAACCCTGGTGGGAATTGCCCATAGGGTGAGGTCCAGACCACGCCGTCGCCATGACCCACCACGGCTTCGGGTCCGCGCCGACCAGCCAGGCCCGTAACGACGGCCGGACCCTGCTCAGCTCGAGCCAGCGCCAGCGCACCGATGCGCTGCTAGTTCTGCAACAGGGGTTTGGCTGGCAGGGAGACCTGCCGGTTCTCTTGCTTGAGCGTTGCTGGTTACGGCTCGAGCCCGTCAGTGTGCAAAGCCTGGGCCAGGTACTCCCCCCCGATGCAAGCGGAGCTGCGCCGGAGCTGGTGCACTTTCGGGAGCTACACCGCTCAGGGCTTGAGGCCTGCCTGGCCGAGCAGCTCTGCTGGCAAGAATTCGGACGGCACGCCTTCCAGCAGGCCCTGCGGCGCTTCTGGAGCGCCCAGGAAGCGGGCAACCACGGCTGGACATTGGATCGCTACCTGGCCTTTGTGGCCGAATACCGCCGCTGGATGGAGGCCGATGGGCGCAAACCAATTCCCCTGGTGGTGTTGGCCCGCGCCGGTGCCCCGGAGCCGCACCGGATTGAGTGGTGTTGGCCTTCACCAACCCCCATGCGTCACACTGGCTCCTGATTTCCAGTGCTGCGGTGATGGCGGACGAGACGAACGCATCCATCCAGTCAGCCAGCCCCCAGGGCCAGCAGGACGGTGGCTTCCGTGGCGGAAGGCAGGGCGGTGGTCGTGAAGGCGCTCGCGATGGCGCTCGTGAGGGGGGAGGCCGCGAAGGCGGCAACCGGGAACCCGGCGGCTTCCGCATCCGCCTCAGCGAAAACGAGCTGCGCGCCGCCCGCGCCATCCAGGAGGCCTTTGGCCTGCGCTCCACCGTGGCAGCCCTGGGCCTCTCCCTGCGCACGGTGGCCCAGCTGCTTGAGGATGGCCAGCTGGGCGAGATCGTCGCCGCCCACCGGGCCCAGGCCGGAGCCCGGCCTGAGGGCGGAGCCCGGCCTGAGGGCGGAGGACGATCCGAGGGCCGCCGCGAACCCCGGGGCGCTGGCCCTGCTGGCGGCCGTGGCGATCGCCCAGCTGGAAACTCCCGTCCCAACCCGTTCGCCCGTCCGAGCAAGCCCGTCACCGTTGTCGAGGCCCCGGATGAAGCGCCTGCCGAAGAGCCGGCTACTGAGGCCTCTAGCTTCGAAGACCAAGCCCCAGAGTTAGGCGTGGAGACGGCGGCGGACGCCGCTGATCAAGCTCCTGCAGCTGAAGCAGCCTCCGAAGCAGCCCCAGAAGAAGCCTGATCTCTCCCTTTAGAGATAGGGGTTGGGGATGGCCATCGATGGCCCTGATGCAGGCAGAAATCGTCTTCCGTCATCCCTAGTCGCCATCAAGCCTGCCCCAGGCCGGCAGGGCAGAATCCGCCGATCAGATTGGAGCCAGATGGCACGCGCAAGGGTTCTCTCAGGGGTGCAACCCACCGGGGCCTTACACCTGGGCAACTGGCTTGGGGCGATCCGCAACTGGGTGAGCCTGCAGGACAGCCATGACACATTTTTCTGTGTTGTCGATCTGCACGCAATCACGGTGCCCCACGATCCGGCCCGGCTGGCGGCCGACACCCGCAGCACGGCCGCCCTCTACCTGGCCTGCGGCATTGACCCTGCCAAGGCCACCGTGTTCGTGCAAAGCCAGGTGGCCGCCCACAGTGAACTTTGCTGGCTGCTCAACTGCGTCACGCCGCTCAACTGGCTTGAGCGCATGATCCAGTTCAAGGAAAAGGCCCTTAAGCAGGGCGACAACGTCTCGGTGGGCCTGCTCGACTACCCGGTGTTGATGGCGGCCGACATCCTGCTCTATGACGCCGATCTGGTGCCGGTAGGAGAGGACCAGAAGCAACATCTCGAACTGGCCCGGGACATCGCCCAGCAACGGATCAACAGCCGCTTCGGCACGGAAGAAGCGCCGGTGTTGAAGGTGCCCGAACCGATGATTCTCAAGGAGGGGGCCCGGGTGATGAGCCTCACCGATGGCCGCAGCAAGATGAGCAAGAGCGATCCCAACGAGGGTTCTCGCATCAACATGCTTGATCCCCCCGAGCTGATCACCAAAAAAATCAAACGGGCCAAAACAGACCCTCAGATGGGTCTGGAATTCGGAAATTCCGAGCGCCCCGAAACCGACAACCTGCTCGGGCTCTATGCCCTGCTCAGTGGCCAAGCCCGCGAGACTGTGGCCAGTGAATGCGCCGAGATGGGCTGGGGCCGCTTCAAACCCCTGCTAGCCGAGGCGGCCGTAGCCGCCCTGCAGCCGGTGCAGGAGCGCTACGCCGAGCTCGCAAGCGACCCGGCCGAACTGGATCGGGTGCTCGCCCGGGGACGGCAGCGGGCCAGTGAGGTTGCAGAGGCCACCCTGGCCCGCACCAAGGCAGCCCTGGGCTTCCTGGGCGCCGCCTAAGCCCTCAGGCCCCAAGGGCCCCACCCTCCCTCGGACGACAGGCTGGGGGAGGAATGCTCGGGTTCGACCAGCCCCACCCCCGCCTGACGCAACAGGCTAGACAGGCTCCAAACCCGCAACATCAGCTGGTGCCAGGGGACCATGGCATCCATGTCGAGGGCCATGGGACAGGGACTGGCCCGGCGCAGGGCCCGGGCGGCGGCCAGTTCCGCCAAGGCCGCCGTCAAGGCCGTAGCCAGGCGACGTTGCTCGGATGGGGGCAGCAGGGAATCGGGAGCTAGCTCCAGCAACTTCAGGCCGCGGCGGAACCAATACTCGAAATCAGCCAGCAGGGATTCGAGCAGATCCTCCAGCAGCTGGCCTGAATCCGGAGCGGGCAAGGAACGATCCACGGAGCAACTATATCGAGCGATTCGCCCTGGGTAGGATCAAAATCCTCCTTCCCATCAGCCGTGACCGCCAGCCGCTCCGCCGATCCAGCCCTGAGCAACGGCGCGGCCCCCACAAGCACCGCCACCACCCCGCTTGCGGCTCCTGGCGAGGCGATGATTGAGGTAACGATCGAGTCAACGGTAGCGATCAGCCTGCCAAAAACCAGCGAAAGTCCCCAGCTGCTGCGCATCCGCCATTCAATGAGCCACGTGCTGGCCATGGCGGTTCAGAAGCTCTTCCCCAAGGCCCAGGTCACGATCGGCCCCTGGACCGAATCAGGCTTCTACTACGACTTTGACAACCCGGAACCCTTCACCGAAGCCGATCTCAAGGCGATCAAAAAGGAGATGGGCAAGATCATCGGCCGGCGCTTACCGCTGCAACGGCTAGACGTGAGCCGGGCCGAAGCGGAAGCCCGCATCAGCGCCCAGAACGAGCCCTACAAGCTGGAAATCCTCGCGGGCATCCAGGAGCCCATCAGCCTTTACACCCTGGGGGACGACTGGTGGGACCTCTGCGCCGGTCCCCACGTGGCCAACACCAGCGAACTCAACCCCAAGGCCTTTGAGCTTGAAAGCGTGGCCGGCGCCTACTGGCGCGGCGATGAGAAACGGGCCCAGCTGCAGCGGATCTATGGCACCGCCTGGGAAACCCAGGAGCAACTGGCCGAATACAAACGCCGCAAGGAAGAGGCCCTGCGCCGCGACCACCGTCGCCTCGGCACGGACCTCAACCTGTTCTCGATTGAGGATGAAGCCGGAGCCGGCCTGGTGTTCTGGCACCCCCGCGGCGCCCGCATGCGCCTACTGATTGAGGACTTTTGGCGCTCGGCCCACTTCGCCGATGGCTATGAGCTGCTCTACACCCCCCACGTGGCCGACATCAGCCTCTGGAAAACATCGGGCCACCTGGATTTCTATGCCGAAAGCATGTTCGGCCCCATGCAGGTGGATGAGCGCCAATACCAGCTCAAGCCGATGAACTGCCCCTTCCACGTGCTCACCTACGCCAGCACATTGCGCAGTTACCGCGAACTTCCGATCCGCTGGGCAGAGCTGGGCACCGTTTATCGCTACGAACGGCCCGGGGTGATGCATGGCCTGATGCGAGTGCGCGGCTTCACCCAGGACGACGCCCATGTGTTCTGCCTGCCCGAGCAGATCGGCGATGAAATCCTGCGGATCCTTGATCTCACCGAAACAATCCTCAGCACCTTCGATTTTAAAACTTATGAGATCAACCTTTCAACCCGGCCGGAGAAATCAATCGGCGACGATGCCGTCTGGGAACTTGCTACCCAAGGCCTAATTGAGGCCCTTGATCGCAAGGGCTGGGCCTACAAGGTGGATGAGGGAGGAGGCGCTTTCTATGGGCCCAAGATCGACCTCAAGATCGAAGATGCCATCGGCCGGATGTGGCAATGCTCCACCATTCAGCTGGATTTCAACCTGCCCGAACGGTTTAAACTTGAATACGTAGCCGCCGACGGCAGCCGCCAGCGACCGATCATGATTCACCGAGCGATCTTCGGTTCCCTAGAGCGGTTCTTCGGGATCATGACCGAAAACTATGCCGGCGATTTCCCCTTCTGGCTGGCGGCCGAACAGGTGCGTTTGCTACCCGTCACCGATGAGGTGCGGCCCTACGCGGAAGGCTTATTGGCCCAACTCAAGTCCGCCGGGGTTCGGGCCGCCATTGACCACAGTGGGGACCGGCTTGGCAAGTTAATTCGCAACGGCGAGCAGCAAAAGATTCCCGTGTTGGCGGTGATTGGCGCCCAGGAAGCCGAAAATGGCACCTTGAGCCTGCGCAGCCGCCGCGATGGCGATTTGGGCGCCGTGGCTATCGAAACCCTGCTGACGGCCGCCACCGAGGCCAACCGGGAGCGGGCGCCGAGCCTGGGTCTCGCCGCCAGCCAGCCAGCCTGAGTCCCCTAAATCTCCCCAAAAGCAGCTAGGCCTTAAAGCCGGCTCGTCCCCAACCTTGACCCCAATCCGCTCCCATGGTCCCAATCACCTTGCTGGCCGGAGATCTGGGCGGCACCAAAACCCTGCTAGCTACCTACCAGGTTGACGGCACCCACCTGATCAAAACCCGATCGGAGCGCTATGCCTCGGGCCAATGGCCCGATTTCAGGGCGCTGGTGGCCCATTTTTTGGCGGGCTGCGAGGTCCAACCCAGGGCCGGCTGCCTGGCCGTAGCAGGGCCCGTGCACCAGGGCCGGGTGAAATTCACCAACCTGCCCTGGGAGTTCGACGAAGTCGACCTCAGCCAGGCCTTTGCCCTAGAGCGTCTGGAGCTGGTCAATGATTTCGCCGCGCTGATCTACGGCTTGCCCCACCTGGCCAGCGATCAGCAGTCCCCGCTCTGGCAACCGGCCAGCGGCGGGGATCCCCATGCCCCAGTTGCGATCCTGGGGGCTGGCACGGGCCTGGGGGTGGCCCTGGGGGTGCCAACGGAGAACGGCCTGGTAGCCCTGGCCACCGAGGCGTCCCACGCCGAATTCGCCCCCCGCACCCAGGACGAATGGGACCTCAAGCAATGGTTGATTGCTGACCAGGGCCTGGAGCGGGTCTCGATCGAGCGCATCGTCAGCGGCACGGGCCTGGGCGAAGTAATGCGTTGGCTGCTCAGCAGCGACCAGGCCAGCAATCCCCACCAACTAGAGGCTGTTCCCTTGGCCGACCTGCCCGAGCGCACCCAGCAGGCGGCGGCAGCCGGTGACCCGCTGGCCGATCGCGCCCTGGGCCTGTGGCTAGGGGCCTACGGCTCGGCGGCGGGCGATCTGGTCCTGCAAAGCCTCTGCCTAGGCGGCCTCTGGGTGGGCGGCGGCACGGCGGCAAAGCTAATCCCAGAACTCTCCTCCCCCCGATTCCTCGATCCCCTGTTCGCCAAGGGACGCATGGGCGCGATTGTGCAACAGGTGCCAATCCAGGCCCTGATTGATCCAGAGGCCGGCCTCTTCAGCGCCGCCTGTCGGGCCAGGATGTTGCTGGCCTGAGCAGGCCAGCGTCCGCAGGCAGGCCAAGAAGGGGTGGTTCCAGGCAGCGGCCCTTGACAGGGTTGGCGTCCCAGGGGGTGGGACACTGAATTGAGAAGTAAGGATTCCATGGTGCGCCCCGACATCGGAGAGGGGGTTGTGGTCGATGTCCCCGCCACTACAGCCAACCTAGGCCCGGGATTTGATTGCCTGGGCGCAGCGCTGGAACTCAACAACCGCTTTGAGTTGCGCAGCATCGAAGGCGATCAGGAGCGCTTCGACTTGATCATTGAGGGCAGCGAAGGCTCCCACCTACGGGGCGGCCCCGACAACCTGGTCTATCGGGCCGCCCAGAGGGTCTGGAAAGAGGCTGGGGTTCAGCCGATGGCGATTGAGGCCCGGGTTCGTCTGGGGGTGCCGCCAGCCAGGGGCCTGGGCAGCAGCGCCACGGCGATCGTGGCCGGGCTGATCGGCGCCAACGCCCTGATCGGCGAACCCCTGAGCCGCGAAAAACTACTGGAACTGGCGATTGACATCGAAGGCCATCCGGACAATGTGGTGCCCTCCCTGCTGGGCGGCCTCTGCATGACCGCCAAGGCCGCCTCCCACCGCTGGCGGGTAGTGCGCTGTGAGTGGTCGCCGGAGGTGAAGGTGGTGGTGGCGATCCCGGCCATTCGCCTGGCCACCAGCGAGGCCCGGCGGGTGATGCCCAAGCTGATCTCCGTGGCCGATGCGGTCGTCAACCTGGGCTCCCTCACCCTGCTACTGCAGGGGCTACGCACCGGCAATGGCGACCTGATCGCCGATGGCATGCACGACCGCATCCATGAGCCCTACCGCTGGGGCCTGATCCAGGGGGGCCAGCAGGTGCGGCGCGCCGCCCTGGAGGCGGGGGCCTGGGGTTGTGTGATCAGCGGCGCCGGACCGAGCCTGATGGCCCTGAGCTGCGAAGCCCAGGCCCAGGCCGTCAGCCGGGCCATGGTTCGGGCCTGGGAATCGGAAGGCGTGGCCTCCCGCTCCGAGGTCCTGCCCCTGCAACAAACCGGTAGCCACTGGCGCGCCCTCTGAGATCCGGGCCGTCCTGGCTGGCGCCCAGGCCCCCAAGCACCCGGCCTGGCGCCCTGGGCTGGACTGAGTAAAAAGACTCAAACTGATAGGTTGATATCATCTTGGAGTTGGAGCTGGGACGCAGCCCACCTTCATGTCTCCCTGCAGGCCAGTTGTGTGATGGACGCGAATTTGCCCCTGTCGGCCGCGTCCTCCCTGTCTGGCAATTGGCCCTGGTTAAGCCTGATTTGCCTGCTACCGGCCGCGATGGCGCCGGTGCTGATGCTGCTCCCCGGCGACTCCAACGATCCCCGCCTGCCCCGCAGCATCGCCCTCGGCGTGCTTCTGGCGGATCTGCTGTTGATGATCTGGGTCTTTAGCCAGCGCTTTGACGGCTCCAGCAGCGCCCTGCAACTGGTGGAGCGGGTGCCCTGGGTGCCCTCCCTGGGGCTCGAATGGTCCCTGGCGGCCGATGGGCTCTCGGCGCCATTAGTGGTGCTCTCGGGGCTGGTGACCCTGCTTTCGGTGGCGGCCAGCTGGAACATCCACCAAAAAACCAGGCTCTACTTCGCCCTATTGCTCCTACAGGCCTCGGCCCAAGCCCTGGTGTTTCTCTCCCAGGACTTCCTGCTGTTTTTCCTGTCCTGGGAACTGGAACTGGTGCCGGTGTACCTACTGATTGCGATCTGGGGAGGCAGCCAGCGCCAGTACGCCGCCACCAAGTTCATTCTTTATACCGCCACCGCCTCGCTGCTGATCCTGCTCAGCGGCCTGGCTCTGGCCCTCTCCGGCGACCATTTCACCCTCAACCTGTCGGAATTGGCAACCCGCTCACCGGGGGGAACCTTTGGGCTGCTGTGCTATCTCGGCTTCCTGATCGGCTTTGGCGTCAAGCTGCCGATGTTCCCTCTGCACACCTGGTTGCCTGACGCCCATGGTGAGGCCAATGCCCCGGTGTCCATGCTTCTGGCGGGGGTGTTGCTGAAGATGGGCGGCTACGCCTTACTGCGCTTCAACGTGCAAATGTTGCCCGAGGCCCATGTCCAATTAGCGCCGGCCCTGATTGTGCTTGGGATTGTCAATATTGTGTATGGGGCCCTCAACGCCTTTGCCCAAGATAACGTTAAACGCAGGATTGCCTGCAGCTCGGTGAGCCACATGGGCTTTGTGTTATTGGGGATCGGCGCTGTAGACAGCCTGGGACTCAGTGGAGCCATGCTGCAAATGATCAGCCATGGCCTGATCGCCGCCGCCATGTTCTTTGTGACTGGCGTGTTCTACGAGCGCACAAAAACCCTCTCGATTCCCAACATGGGCGGCCTAGCAAAGGTGCTGCCGATCACCTTTGCCTTCTTCCTGGCCAGCTCCCTGGCGTCCCTAGCCCTGCCGGGCATGAGTGGCTTTGTCAGCGAAATCACTGTTTTTCTTGGGGTCACCAGCAACGGCGCCTTCACTGTTCCCTTCCGGATCATTGCGGTGGTGCTTGCTGCCATTGGCCTGGTGCTGACACCGATGTATCTTTTGTCACTATGCCGCCGCGTCTTCTTTGGGCCCCGGATTCCGGCCCTGGCTGTGGTGGGTGACATGAAGCCACGGGAATTGGTGATCGGCCTTTGCCTGCTGGTGCCCACCCTCACCATCGGCTTCTGGCCCCGGGTGGCCATCGACTTCTACGGGGCCAGCACGACAGCCCTGGCCAGTGACCTGGCCCGCCACAGCCTGGTGGCCTTGGGCCGGCTTCCCGCCCTCGGCTAAACCACACAGCTTCGGGACTGCAGGTTGAAATAAGGGCAGTCAGGTCCCTAAACGATGAGCGGAATTAATAAGGTTGTGCCTTCTCCCCTGTTAGCGGGCAAGGGCCTGCCGGCCTTTGGCGAGATCACTGCGGCCCAGGTCGAAGAGCACATCCCCGAGCTGCTCTCCCTGCTTAACGCGGAGCTTGATGTCCTTGAAGCTTTGCTCTCCCAAGCCCTGGGCGCAGGAGGCCTGCTCGATTGGGCCGAAGTCATGGACCCGCTGCAACGGCTCGGCGAGCAACTGCGCTGGAGCTGGGGAGTGGTCGGCCACCTCAACGGCGTCTGCAATAGCCCGGAGCTGCGGCTCGCCCATGCCAGCCAGCAGGCGGCGGTGGTTCAATTCGGCAGCCGGGCCGGCCAGAGCCAGGTGATTTTCCAAGCCCTGCAAACCCTGGAGCGCCAGCACCAGGCCGCCAACATCGGCACCCCGGGCCGGATCGATGGCACCCAGCAGCGGATCCTGGCGGCGGAACTGCGGGACATGCAGCTGCGCGGTGTGGGCTTGGAGGGCGCAGTTCAGACCGCCTTCAACCAGGCCAGCCAGGAGCTGGCCGAGCTCTCCACCCGCTTCAGCAACCAGGTGCTTGATGCCACCAACGGCTGGACCCTGACCCTGGAGGAGCCTGCCCAGATCGAGGGGTTACCGACCAGCCTCACCGACCAGCTGGCCCAAGCGGCCCGCGCCGCCGACCTCAAGGCCGCCGATGGCGCCGAGCCCAGCTCCGAGGGCGGCCCCTGGCTGCTGGGCCTGGACATGCCCCGCTACGCCCCCTTCCTCAAGTACAGCCGCAACCGCGCCCTGCGCGAGCAGCTCTACCGAGCCCATGTCAGCCGGGCCTCCGGCCAGGGCGAGGCCGCCGATGCCAGCAGCACCACCAGCAGCGACACCAGTAGCCATGAAGCCCCCAAGGCGGGCCCGCTCAATAACTGGCCCCTAATCGAAACAATCCTCACCCTGCGGGGCGACCAGGCCCGCCGGCTGGGCTTTGCCAACTGGGCGGAGGTGAGCCTGGCCGCCAAGATGGCCGACTCGGTGACCAGCGTCGAGGCCCTGCTGGAGGAGCTGCGCGCCGCGGCCTTCCCCATGGCCGGGGCGGAACTCGAGCAGCTGCGCCAGTGCGCCGCCCGCCACGACGCCCCCGAAGCCAGCGACCTGCAGCCCTGGGATGTGAGCTTCTGGGCCGAGGTCTTGCGCCAGGAGAGCTTCTCGCTCGATAGCGAAGCCCTGCGGCCCTACTTCCCCCTGCCGGCGGTGCTGGAGGGCTTGTTTGCCCTCTGCGGCCGCCTGTTTGGCATCCGCATCGAGGCCGCCGATGGCCAGGCCCCGATCTGGCATCCCGACGTGCGCTTCTTCCGGGTGCTCGAGGTCAGTGATGGGGCAGCATCCGCAGCCGGCCAGGCCCCTCAGCCCGGTGCGCCCCAAGCCCCCTCAGCCCGGACCGGCCAGCCAATCGCCGCGTTTTACCTCGACCCGTTTAGCCGTCCCGGCAGCAAGCGCGGTGGCGCCTGGATGGACGAATGCCTAGGGCGTTGCCTCGGCCCCGATGGCAGACCGGTGCTGCCCGTGGCCTACCTGATCTGCAACCAGAGCCCGCCGGTGGGGGACAGCCCGAGCCTGATGACCTTTGAAGAGGTGGAAACCCTCTTCCACGAGTTCGGCCACGGTCTCCAGCACATGCTCACCACCGTGGATCGGCCCCAGGCCGCCGGCATCAACAACGTCGAATGGGATGCGGTGGAACTCCCCAGCCAGTTCATGGAGAACTGGTGCTACGACCGGGCCACCCTGCTGGGCATGGCCCGCCACTGGCAGAGCGGCGAGCCCCTGCCCGAGGCTGAGTTCGCCAAGTTGCAGGCGGCCCGCACCTTCATGGGCGGATCGGCCACCCTGCGCCAGGTCCACCTGGCCCTCACCGACCTGCGCCTCCACAGCGACTGGTCCCCGGACTGCGGCGAGACGCCCGAGCAGCTGCGTCGCCGCATCGCCACCACCACCACGGTGCTCGCCCCGATCGACGCCGATGCGTTCCTCTGCTGCTTCGGCCACGTCTTTGCTGGTGGCTATGCGGCCGGCTACTACGCCTACAAGTGGGCCGAGGTGCTCAGCGCCGATGCCTTCAGCGCCTTTGAGGACGGCGGCCTAGACAATGAAGCCCAGATCCAGGCCACGGGCCGCCGCTTCCGCGACACCGTGCTCAGCCTGGGCGGCAGCCGTAGCCCGGCCGAGGTGTTTGAGGCCTTCCGCGGCCGCAAGCCCTCCACCGAGGCCCTGATCCGCCACTCCGGCCTGGTGGCCGCCTGATGGGGCCGACGGCGTTCCAGGTGAACCCTGCCGTTAAGGCACCAGTAAATCAGCCACGATTGGGCCTAAGGCCTGGGGGTTGATGATCAGGTCCTTGTGGGCCAGCACTGGCAAGGCCCGCACCGACCCCACCGGCAACACCCCCCGCCAGGGGGGGATCACCATCTGATCGGTGCGGCAGTAGTAGCTGTGGCACTCGATCCCCTCAAGGCAGGAAAAATCGCCATTGAGCTGGCGCAGCAGGGAACTACCCAGCTTCATGTCGGCCACCGTGGGAAGCCACCAGCGGGGCCAGGGCTGGGCCGTGAGCGTGCCCCGCTGGGGGCTTCCCACACTGAAAAACCGGCGAGTGCGTTGGTGGCCGCCCAGTAATTGGATCCAGATGCGGCCGATCACCCCTCCCATCGAAAACCCCAGCAGGTCAATCGGTTGCCCTGGGGCAAAGCTGCTGGCAATGCGTTGATCGAGCTGGGCGGCCATGTCCTCCAAGGGCCGAAAGCCAAGGCCATGGGGGAGGTGGGGGATCAACAGGGGGCCCCGCCGGCCGGCCAGGGCGGCTTCGAGGCGCCCAAATAGGCGGGGCGTATCCCAGATGCCATGGACCAGCACCAGGGGAACGGGCGCTGCCAGGGCAGGGCAAGCGGGGGATTCGGGGGACACGGCGGGCCGGCAGCAGGTCCCTGGTCAACCAGCACCAGGCCCCATCTGGAGGGTCCCGCTGGACCGCTCCGTACGGGTGCCCCGATCATGCCGGAATTCCCCAGGCCTGAGCGCCGACTGGCTGGTCGCGGTCCTGGTCCCGCTCCAGCGAGGGGCCTCCTTGCCCAGCCCAGCGGCCAGCCCCGGTTGCCGCCCTTACGGGGCCTAGCTATGGCGCAGGTGGGCCATGGCACTGGCCTGCAGGCGGCGGGCCTGGGCCTGGCGCTTGGCCCAGGCCTGCACCTGGCCCGCCACATCGCCGCTATCAAAGGGATCGGGGTGGCTGATGAGCTGGGCAGACAGGGCCGCCTTGAGGCGCTTCTGGCGCTGGTTGGTCCTGGCCCAGGCCAGAAATTCTGGATCAACCGGATGACGGGACGGGGTCGGGAACGCCATGGCAAAGCACCTGGAGGGCATCGACGCTCGTAATTCTGTAGCAGTTGCTACGAAACGGCCAGCAGCGCCATCAAAGTTCGTACCCGCTGGCTGGGCTAACGGGACTGGGCTGGGCTAGCTGAACTCCTTGGGCTGGAGCCAAGCCAGCCAAGCCCGGCGCCAAAGCCACGACTGCACGACCAATCCGTTGAAATGGACCCAGCAAAGGCCCTGGTGACGCGCGATGGCAGCCCCCTTCACCCGACTGGCTTACCAGACCCTGCAGCAGGGCAAGAGCCTGATGGGGTTGGCCCATAAGGAAGTCAGCCTGCGCCTCATGGGTGCCCTGGCTCCAGAAGGCGCGCCAAGCACGGTGGCGGTGCCGCCCGAGATGCTGCAGGCCATGCAGGCCTCCTTTCAACGCCTACTCGATGTGGACTGGGAGGAAGCGGAGCAGGGGATTTATCCCCCCTCCCTGCTTTTTGATGCTCCCTGGCTTGAATGGGCCAGCCGCTATCCACTGGTTTGGCTGGATCTGCCCGCCACTTGGAACCGCCGCAAACAACGCCGCGTGGACGATCTGCCGACCACGGTGAACCGCAGCGACTATCCCAGCTACTACCTCCAAAACTTCCACCACCAAACCGACGGCTACCTCAGCGACTACTCCGCCTCCCTCTACGACCTACAGGTTGAACTCCTGTTCAATGGCACCGCCGATCCGATGCGGCGGCGCATCCTCAAGCCCCTGGTCTGGGGCCTGAGGGCCTTCGCCGACCGGCCCGCCAGCCAGCTGCGGGTGCTCGATGTGGCCACTGGCACGGGCCGCACCCTGCGCCAGATCCGCGCCGCCCTACCCCAGGCCCGCCTCGTGGGCCTGGACCTCTCCGACGCCTACCTGCGCCAGGCCAACCGCTGGCTCAGCCAGCTGCCCAACGAATTGCCCCAGCTCGTCCAAGGAAATGGCGAAGCCATGCCCTTTGCCGACGCCAGCATGCAGGGCGTGAGCTGCGTGTTCCTAATGCATGAGCTGCCGGCTGAGGCGCGTCAAAACGTGCTGAACGACTGCTGGCGCGTGCTCGAACCCGGCGGTGTGCTGGTGCTCGCAGATTCCGTGCAATTAGCTGATTCGCCCCAATTCCGCCCCGCCATGGAGAATTTCCGTCGCATGTTCCACGAGCCCTATTACCGCGATTACATCGGCGATGACATCGACGCCCGCCTAACTGTGGCGGGATTCAAGGCCGTTCGCGCCGAATCCCACCTGATGACGCGCATCTGGACAGCCTCGAAGTCCTGACCGGCCCCCTGGCTCAACGCTGCTGGCCAATAGGCTTAATCAACCGTGGATCAACGATCGAATGGCCAATCCATTCAGCGTGAGGTGGTTGGAGGGCTGGACCTTTCAAATCGTGCTGATGGAGGGAGCCGTTCAGGTGGAAGCCCACGGCTTCGGCATCTGTTTGCGCACCCCCATGCTGCCCGGTGAAAGCCCGTTGACGGCAGCCGATCGGCTTGTCCTTACCGAAGACCGGCGCCGCAAGACGCTGCGGGCGGCCTGGCTGCGCGGTCGCAACCTGCCCGACCAGGCCGGGGCCCCTGACCTGGAGGAGGCCGTTCTGGAACTGGGGCCCATCATCCGGGTCAAGGTCTAGGGAGGGGTCTTAGCCCCCTGGGGAGGCCCTCAGCGGTGCAGCCAAAGGGCCAGCACCAGGGCCGGTCCGCCCCAACGCAGGGCCGTCCAAACCACCTCCTCTGGCCAACGGTTGGCCCGCAGCGGCTTGGGCAGGGGATCAAACAACCGTTGGGCCAGGAGCATTCGCTGGCGCAGGCGGCGGCTGGCCAAGCTGCTGTCGCCTTCACCCAAGCGTTCTGCCCGGCTGACTTCGGCCAGCAGGCCGGCCAACTGGTGTAACCAACGGATCGGCTGGACTCGGGTCCGCTGGGCTCGGGAACGTCGGGCTTTGGCCATGGCGCCAGGATGGGGCCAACCCCCGCTCCCCGTCCAGTGGTTCCTGAGAGGCCCCAAGCGCCGCAGCCAGCCAGCTGGCCCGAGGGCAGCGCTGGCTGCGCCGCCCAGCTGCATCAACTGCTGACCATCACCGATCGCCAGTGGCATGCCCTCAAGGGCCAGCCCCAGCGGCGCGCTGCCGAACAGTTGGCAGCGGCCCTGGTGCTGCTGCTGGATCCGGGCAACCCGCCCCAGGCCCCCATGGCCAGCCCGCAACGCCTGGCCAGCATCGCCTTAGTCGAGAACGGCTTGGCCTGGTTAAGGGGGGACCTGCGCGATCCGGGCTGCCCCCAGCACGGCCCGGCAGCCCCTGGGGCTATCGCACCCGATTGAGCCCTAGCCATGGAGCCCAACCGATGCGGCGCGCCGACACTTGCACCCGGTTACCGCGGCGGCTCCAGCGAACGTCATCGAAGCATTGGCGGATCAAGGCGAGGCCCCGGCCCCCCCGGGCGTGGGGCTCTAGCGGTAAGACGCACGCCCGTTGCTGGGGCGGCAGGCCCAGGCCCTCATCCTGCACCTGCCAAATCAGCCAACGGGGGGTGAGGATGCGTCGCACCCGCAGGCATTTGCTCGGATCATTGCCATTGCCATGGCGCACCGCATTGACCAGCACTTCCTGGAGCCCGAGCTGCAGGGTGGATAGCGGCTGTCCGCCCTGGATCGGTTCCAGCAAGAGCTCCACCAGGGGCGCCAGTTGCAGCGTCGAGGGGGTAATGAAATCAGTCCAGCGCAACAGCATCGCCGCTTGATATGGACCGTTTTCAACCTAGCCCGCAGGAACCAGCAGCCAAAAATTGATTCAGCCCAATTGGCAATCCTGCAATTAGGAGGGCAAGCGACCCATCAGGCCGGGATGGCTGAGCAGGGCATCCATTAGGCGCACCCCCCGCAGCTGGTTGACCAGGGGCAGGTGCCCCTCCGGTGCGGCCAGGGACCAGGTGAAGGAGCCCGGATAACGAGTCCAGGTGCGATTCAACTTCCAGCCCAATTTCGGCCAGAGCCGGTCCCAGCGGTCGCCACAACTGCGCAGCAGGCGCAGTTGCACGGAAAAGCCGAAACGGCCCTGGGAATAGGTGAGCCAGAGGCGATCGAGACTCTCCAGATCCACCGCGGCGATCGGTGGCACTTCGCTGTAGTAGACGTAACCGCGCGTCACGGCGGCCGGGCCCGCCAGCTGGCGCAGGCTCTCACTGGTGATGCGATCGGCCAGCTCGTAGTCCTGGGCCATCAGGGCCACCTCCAGGGGGGCGTAATCCAGGCCCTGGGCGCTGGTCACAGCTAGCCAGCCGGACCGGTGGCGCTGGCGGAAAGCCTGGCTAAGGACATCGTCCTGCTGGAGCAGCAGCTGGATCAAACTGCCAGCTGCCCAGTCATCACCGGTGGCATCGAGCCGGTCAAGCCGGTCACCGATCAGGGGCCGAATCTGCTCGACCTGCTGGTCCAAGGCAGCGAGTAGCCCCCCCCGCTGGCGGACCGAGCTGCTGACAAAACGGTCGAGGAGCTGGTCGGGGCTGGCCGTGGTGATGGCGGGTGGTCCGGAAAGCATGGGCACGGGCCGGCCTGACGGTGCGCCAGCCTGGGGACACTATGTCAGGCCAAGCCAAGCGCCGATGCCCCAGGCACCCCAGCAGATGCGGCTTGCAATTGAGACTTTTCTTGGCGGCCAGGGAGTGGTGGTCGATGTGCGCAGCCCCGGCGAGTTCCGCCAAGGCCACATACCTGGCGCCCACAACCTGCCCCTCTTCGATGACGGCCAACGCGCCCAGGTGGGCACCACCTACAAACACAAAGGCCGCCAGGCCGCCGTGCTGGAGGGCCTGGCCCTCGTGGGCCCCCGCCTGGAGAGCCTGGGCCAGCAGCTGGTGCAACTGGCAGCGCAGACGCCGGCAGCCCCATTGCGGCTGCACTGCTGGCGCGGCGGCATGCGCTCCGAGAGCATCGCCTGGCTGGCCCAAGGCCTGGATCTACCGGTGGTGGTGCTGCAAGGGGGTTACAAGACCTATCGATCTTGGACCCTCGCCCTGTTTGGACAGCCCTGGCCCCTGCGCCTGCTGGGGGGCCGCACCGGCAGCGGCAAAACCGAGCTGCTGCTGGAACTGCAAGCGCGGGGGGTGGCAGTGATCGACCTGGAGGGACTTGCCAACCACCGGGGCAGCAGTTTCGGTGGGCTTGGCCAGGCCGAGCAACCGAGCAGCGAGCACTTCGAAAACCTGCTGGCCACGTCCCTTTGGCCGTTGCGCAAGGCAGAGACGATCTGGTTGGAGGATGAAAGTGCCCAGGTCGGCCGCTGCCGGATTCCCACCGGGCTCTGGCGCCAGATGCAACAGGCGCCTTTGCTGGCGGTGCAACGCCCCTTCGAGGCCCGGCTCGATCACCTCGTGACTTTGTATGGCACCCAGGGGCAGTTGGCCCTAGCCGAGGCCACCCAACGGATCGCCAGGCGACTGGGGCCCCAGCGCACCGCCCTAGCCCTAGAGGCAATTGCCCAGGAAAACTGGCATGAAGCCTGCCGGCAAATCCTCGACTACTACGACCGCTGCTACGACCATGGGCTCCAGGGGCGACCAGCCCTGGCGCCCATCAGTGGAGCAGCTGGCCCAACGGCCAGTTCTTCGTCCATGCCCCCAGCCCCTGCCGCCCCGCGGCCGGCAGGAGAACGGCCCTGGTCCTGGGACATCGGCCTCGCCCCGGCCCCAGAGGCGGCCGAGCAGCTACTGGCAGCTGGGCTGATCTGCCCCATTCAGCCGCGGCTTGGCCCGGATTAAGATCGATTTTTGTGGGCACAGGCATGGCCGCCATTCAGTTCTTCCCCGGTGTGGACGAGCCAGTGGTGCCTGACATCCGGCTAACCCGCTCGCGCGATGGCCGCACAGGCCAAGCCCTGTTCGTGTTTGAGGGTCCTAATGCCCTGGCCCCTGAGGCCATCGGCGACATCGGTGGCATGTACTTGGTCGATGAAGAGGGCCAGCTGGTGACCCGGGAGGTCAACGCCCGCTTCGTCAATGGCAAGGCCAGCGCCTTGGAAGCGACCTTCACCTGGAAAACCACCGCTGATTTCGAGCGTTTCATGCGCTTCGCCCAGCGCTATGCCGATACCCATGGCATGGGCTTCGCCGGCAAAGACGACGACAACAACGACGAGGCGGGCCAGGAGGACGCTTGAAATTCGGCCACTGGCTGACCCTGCTGGGCACGACCTCCGCCCTCATCCTCCTGTGGAGCCTGCGAGACGTGTTGATCCACGTCTTTGCCGCGATCGTGCTGGCCATGGCCCTTTGCACGGCCGTGGGTGTGGTGCAACGCCGGCTGGTTCACCCCAGGCCCCTGGCCCTGGGAGTGACCCTCCTCGGGCTGCTAGTGCTGGGCCTGGGGCTGGGGGCCTTATTGGTTCCCCCCTTTGTGGATCAATTCGGCCAGTTGTTGCGCCAACTTCCGGCGGCCTTTGCGGTGCTGATCCGGTTGATTCAGCAAGGTCTCGACCAAACCACCCATCTCATTGATGGCCAAAGCCTCCTGGAGGGAGGGCCATCCGCCAGTCAGTGGCTGACCCCAAGCCAGCCCGGGGCCCCTGCCGGAGGGGGTGCACTCGCCGCAGGCCTCGGCGGTGGGGCCCTGAAATTGCTGGGATTTGCCGGCAGTTTGGGCAGTGCCCTGATTCAGGTGCTGTTTGTGCTGGCCGTGAGCCTGATGATCGCGGCCCAACCGGGCGCCTACCGGGAGGTGGCGATCCTGCTGGTTCCCTCCTTTTATCGCCGGCGCTTCCGCAAGGCCCTGCTGCTCTGTGGTGAGGCCCTGAGCAGCTGGATGGGAGGAGTGCTGATCAGCTCCTGCTGCGTGGGGCTGCTGGCCGGCATCGGCCTGTCCCTGCTGGGCGTCAAATTGGTGGTGGCCAACGCCCTGCTGGCGGGTCTTCTCAATGTGATCCCCAATGTGGGCCCCACCATGGGAACCCTGTTTCCCATGGCTGTGGCCCTCTTGGTCTCCCCGTGGAAGGCCCTGGCCGTGCTGGGGCTCTATGTACTGATCCAGAACCTCGAGAGCTATGTGATCACCCCGTCGGTGATGCATCACCAGGTCAAACTCCTGCCCGGACTGACCCTGATCGCCCAGTTCGGCTTCACGGTGGTATTTGGGCCGCTGGGGCTGGTCCTGGCCCTACCCCTGGCGGTTTGCCTCCAGGTGCTGGTGCGGGAATTGCTGATCCGGGACCTCCTTGACCCCTGGAAGCAGCAGCGTCTGGCAAAATCGGTAGATCAGGGCCTAGGCCGCCTGCCCTGAAGCACCCATCTGGTCAACTAGCCAGGTCCAGCAGCTGATCTAACTGTTTGAGCCGGTCCCCATGAACGGAAGAACCCTGCTCGGGCTCCTGGCCTTGGTGGTCCTGGGGCTGGTGGCCTGGGAACTGCGCTGGGTCCTGCTGGTGCTGTTCGGCGCCGTAGTGGTGGCCGTGGCCCTGGATGTGCCGGTGAGCCTGCTGCGTCGTGTACTGCCGCTGCAACGGCCCCTGGCACTGCTAATTGTGGTGGCTGGGCTGGTGCTCTTGGGCTGGAACCTGGGGGGCGTATTACTGCCAGATCTGATTGCCCAGGCCCAGGAGTTCACGCGCCTGGCGCCGATCCTGCTGCAGCGGCTCAGCCACTTCGCTACCGAAGTGCCGGCCCTGAACAGCATCGAGCGCCAGATCACCACCTTTGCCAGCTGGGACAAGTTGCAACCCCTTGGCAGCCAGCTCCTGGGCTTTGCGGGCGGCGCGGCCAACAGCACGATTCAACTGCTGTTGATGGTGTTATTGGCGATCCTGCTGGCCCTTGATCCCCGCAGTCACCAGCGCCTGGTGCTGGCCGCCACCCCCAAGACCTACCGGCCCCTAATGGCTGACCTGCTGCGGGACTGCCGCGAGGCCCTCGGCGGCTGGCTGGCCGGCATGACCATTTCGGCCAGCAGCGTGTTTCTTTTCACATGGGCTGGCCTAGCGGCCCTGAAGGTGCCCCTGGCCCTCCTGAGTGCCCTGGTCTGCGGCCTGCTCACCTTTGTGCCCACGATCGGCCCGACCGTGGCCACCCTGCTGCCCCTGGCCATGGCCCTGCTGGTGTCTCCAGCGAAGGTGGTCCAGGTGTTGGTGTTGCGGATGGCGCTCCAGAACGGCGAAGCCTTCCTGCTCACGCCAATCCTGCTCAGCCGCACGGTCAACCTGCTGCCCACGGTGGCCCTGATGTCCCAGTTGTGCCTGGGGGCCCTACTGGGCCTGCCCGGGGTGCTGCTGGCCCTGCCGGGAGTGGTGGTGCTGCAGGTGATCGCCCAGAAGGTGCTAGTGGAAGAAATCATGGATAACTGGTAGGCGTCCTCGAAACTGGTGGGCCCCAGCCTTCTTAATCAGCCTTATCGATCAACCCATTCAGCGCAGGCGAGTCGGCTTCAAGATCAACAGCAGCAACACGGTTACAGCTAGGGGGTGCTGGCTAACGGCATAACCCAGCGAAGACCAAGTGAAATGTTCAATAAGTAGCTGCAATTCACTCCACAAATCTACAATCGCCAAAACGGCCAGCACAACAACTAGCCAGGAGACACGCCCCATCAGCGCCGGGACAGCACGGGCAGCAGGGTAGGAGCCACACCAATGCTCGACCAGCTGCCCACGCCAATACCGACGGCCAATGCCACGGCGAACCAGAACAAACTGGTTCCGCCAAAGAAGATCAGGCCCAGCAGGGGCAAAAGGGTCGTTAAGGATGTGTAGAGGGAACGGGTCAAAGTGGCATCCACTGCCACATCAACCTGCTCGATCAATGACAGCTGACCCAAGGCCTTCTTCTGTTCGCGGATGCGGTCAAACACAACAACGGTGTCGGTCACCGAATAGCCGGCAACGGTAATTAATGAGACAGCGAAGAGTGAGTCGACCTCAATACCAAAAAAGATACCAAGCCAGGCAAATAGTCCACAGGTAATGATTACATCATGGGCCAGGGCCACGATCGCCAGGAAGGCAAAGACCCGGTCATAGCGGAAGGTGATATAGAGGGCGATTGCCGCAAAACTGACCAGCAACGACACCAGGCTTCCCTGCAACAACTGGGAGCCCAGGGTGGGGCCAATGGTATTCACCGAGGTGCCGGTTGTTTTCAAGGGACCGGCCAAGCGATCGACGCCGGTAATCACCGCCTGGCTCTGGTCCGCCGCTAGCACCGGCAAGCGCAGCAGCAGCGTCTGACCCCCATCAAGCAGTTGCACCTTGGCACTCGTGAGGCTGGGGGCCTGCTCCTTGGCCTTTGCCGGCAGGGGAAGGGTCACCAGCCCAGCCTGAATCTGGTCGACCGTGATCGAGCCACAAGCGGAAAGCACGCATTGGCGCTCCAGTTGGATCTGGGTGCCGCCGGTGAAGTCGAGGCCCGGCTTCAGGGGGGCCCCAATGCCAGGGCTCAGCCAGCTGACCAGCAAGCCAACCACACTCAACAGGCAGGCCAGGCCCGAACCCCACCAGGCCATTCGCTTGTACTGGCTGATGCGGAAACGGGGGGTGGGGCTCTCGGTCACGGTCACAGGCTTGGAGGTGGTTTCAGGTGGACGCCGGGGGGAGCTGGGCCAGCGGCAGAAAATAGCTGCTGCGGCGCAGGGATGGGTAGCTCATCAACAGCCGCAGCAGGGCGCGGGTGCAGGTCAGGGCGGTGAACAGGCTGAGCACCAGGCCAATCGCCAAGGTCACGGCAAAGCCTTTGACTAGGCCCGTGCCCAAGGTAAAGAGGGCGATGCAGCTGATCAGCCCAGTGACATGGCCATCAAGGATCGAGGAGAAGGCCAGGGAAAAGCCCGTATCAATCGATCGAATCAAACTATTGCCGGCGCGCAGCTCTTCCTTGATGCGCTCAAAGATCAACACGTTCGCATCCACGGCCATGCCGATCGAGAGGATGAAGCCAGCAATACCAGGCAGGCTCAAGGTTACCGGAATCAGGGAATAGACGCCCAAGTTAAAGAGTGAATAGAGGGCCAGAGCCAGCACCGATACCACCCCTGGCAGCCGATAGACGACCACCATGAACACCGCCACTAAGGCCAGGCCCGAAAGGGCCGCCACCAGGGAAGTGCGCACATTTTCCGCACCCAGGGAGGGGCCGATGCTGCGCACCTCAATCACCTTCACCGGTAGGGGCAGGGAGCCGCCCCGCAACTGAACCTCCAGATCCCGGGCCTCATCGGCCGTAAAACGGCCGGAGATGCTGGCCGAACCACCGGCGATGCCGGCGGCTTTGAACTCCGGTCCCACACTGGCCTCACTGATCGAGCGGCCATCCAGCACGATGCCAAGCAGCCTCCCAGTGCCCGCGATCGTCTGGGTAAGGCTGGCAAACTTTTCGCCGCCCTCCCGGTTGAAGGCCAGGGTCACATCCCAACCATTGGCGCTTTGATCCTGCTGGCGGCCAGCGCTGACCAGATCCTTGCCCGTGAGGCTGGAGGGCTCAAACAGGGCCACCACCCGGCGGTTGACATCTTTCAATAGAAGCTCAAGCTGGTCCGTTTCCGAGGCACCCGGGGGCACCGTCAGCCCCAGGGAGGTGAGTGCCTTGGCCAGATCCTCAGCCGAGAGGCTGGGCTTGGGTTCGGCGGGCTTGTCCGTAGGGGCGGCCGCGGCCACCTTGGCCTTGCGCAGGCCCAAGACCGCGTCCACCTGGCGCTTGAGCTTCAGCAGCCCCTGCATCTCGACCTCAGTGCCGGCCTTCTGCACGCGGAACTCCAGCAGGGCCGTGGTGCCGAGCACCTTGGCGGCGCGACTGGGATCCTGTTCGCCGGGCAGCTGCAGCACGAGCTGGTCGGAACCGACGGTCTGAAGGGTGGATTCGGCCACGCCCAGACCGTTAATGCGGCGCTCCAGCACATCCTTCACCGCGTCGAGCTGCTCTTTCTCGACGGTCTTGACGCGGCCGCTGGGCAACACCTGCAAGGTCAGCTGGCTACCGCCTCGCAGGTCAAGTCCCAATTGCAGGGGGAAGCTGGCGAGCAGGGCGCCGGCGGCAATCGCCAGGGCCAGGATCAGGGCAAACCACCCCTGTTGACGTGCCATATCAGAGTTGGCCGGAGTGAAGTTGCTTAGCCGCCGCGACGATCTGGTGGGGCTGGATGATCGTCAGGTTTTCCAGGGCGCCGTTGTAGGGGGTGGGGATGTCCTGGCTGGAGAGCCGAATCGGCCGGGCTTCAAGTTCGTCGAAGCAATGCTCCGTGATCAGGGCGATCAATTCGGCGCCAATGCCGCCGGTCTTCATGCATTCCTCGACCACCATCACCTTGTGGGTCTTGCGGATCGAGCGGGCGACCGTCTCCATGTCGAAGGGCTTAAGGCTAATTAAATCAATAAGTTCCACATCCACGCCCTCCTTTTCGAGCTGCTCAACCGCCTTGAGGCAGTGGTGGCGCATGCGGGAGTAGGTGAGAATCGTCACATGCTTGCCTTCCCGAACCACATCGGCCTGGTCGAGGGCGCAGATGTAGTCGCCCGTGGGGATCTCTTCGCTGAGGTTGTAGAGCAGCACATGCTCAAAGAAGAGCACCGGATTGTTATCCCGGATCGCTGCCTTCATCAAGCCCTTGGCATTGGTGGGGGTGCTCACCGCCACAATCTTGATGCCAGGCACGGCGTGGAAATAGGCCTCAAGCCGCTGGCTGTGTTCAGCTCCGAGCTGGCGGCCCACGCCACCGGGTCCCCGCACCACCGTGGGAATCGTGTAATTACCGCCGCTGGTGTAGCGCAGCATCCCCATGTTGTTGGAGATTTGGTTGAAGGCGAGCAGCAGGAAGCCCATGTTCATGCCTTCGACGATCGGCCGCAGACCTGTCATCGCGGCACCCACCGCCATACCGGTAAAACCGTTTTCGGCGATCGGGGTATCCAGCACCCGCAGCTCGCCGTATTTCTCATAGAGATCCTTAGTGACCTTGTAGGAACCGCCGTACTGGCCGACGTCCTCACCCATCACACAGACGTAGGGGTCGCGGGCCATCTCTTCGTCGATGGCTTCGCGCAAGGCGTTGAAGAGAAGCGTCTCTGCCACGGCGGGGTTGCGGTCCCGGCCGCTGCCGGGGGGAGCGGCCAA
>CAMCMT010000030.1 GCA_945875915.1 Synechococcus sp. UW140
CGATTAATCCATCGGTCGGCGGGGGGGGCAGGCCGATGGATTGACGCAAGGACTCTTGATCGCCAAGGACCTGGTCGCCCAGGTAAGGACTCACCTGGGGCGGCGTGGCGCCTTGGGCGGCAGCGACCTGTCCATCACCGCCCAAGGGATGGCCGAACATGCGAGACGAATCTAAGACAATCGAGAAAAAAGCTAGCAGCCTTCCTGGCCGCTGTCCTGGCCGTTTCGGTGCGGTTCTGCCGCCCCATCAGGGCAGGAAGGGGCCGGCGCCCCTGGCGGCGGTGATAGGTTCCGCCCCAGTGCTCTTTTGACTGCCATGCGCGTCTCCCGCCTGATGCTGGTGACGTTGCGGGACGACCCGGCCGAAGCCGAAATCCCCTCCCACAAGCTGCTGCTGCGGGCCGGATACATCCGCCGGGTGGCCTCCGGCATCTACGCCTACCTGCCCCTGCTGTTTCGGGTGTTGCAGAAAATCTCGGCGATCGTGCGCGAGGAACTCAACGCCACTGGAGCCCTAGAGACCCTGCTGCCCCAGCTCCAGCCAGCCGACCTCTGGCAGCGCAGCGGCCGCTGGAGCGGCTACACGGCCGGCGAGGGGATCATGTTCCACCTCAGTGATCGCCAGGGTCGGGAGCTGGGCCTGGGCCCCACCCATGAGGAAGTGATCACGGCCCTGGCCGCCGATCTGCTGCGCTCCTACCGGCAGTTACCGGTCAATCTTTATCAGATTCAGACCAAATTCCGGGACGAGATCCGGCCCCGCTTCGGGCTGATGCGCGGCCGCGAATTCATCATGAAGGATGGCTATTCCTTCCACGCCGATGAGGCCAGCCTGAGGGAGTGCTACGCCGAGATGGACCGGGCCTACAGGCGGATTTTCAGTCGCTGCGGTCTCAAAACCGTGGCGGTCGAAGCCGACAGCGGCGCCATCGGCGGCTCCGCCAGCCAGGAGTTCATGGTTACTGCCGAGGCCGGCGAGGACCTGATCCTTAGCAGCGGTGATGGCAGCTACGCGGCCAACCAGGAGCGGGCCGTGTCCCTGGCTCCAGAGGGCGTGCCCCTGGCGGCCCAGCCCTGCCGCGACCTGGCCACCCCCAGCCAGACCAGCATCGAAGCCCTCGCTGCCGCCCATGGCTTCGATCCCACCCAGATCGTCAAGGTGCTGCTGCTGCTGGCCCGCTGCGCCGATGGCAGCCTGCTGCCGGTGCTGGTGAGCCTGCGCGGCGACCAGCTGCTCAACGAGGTGAAACTGGCCAATGGCGTGAGCGCCCGCCTGGCGCCCGAGCAAGGCGGGCTGCTCTCGATTGAACCGCTCACGGCCGATCTGGTGCGAACCGAGCGGCTGCCCCTGGATCTGGCCGCCATTCCCTTTGGCTACCTCGGCCCGGACCTCAGCGACGCTGTCTTGGCGTCCACCGAGGCCAGGTCGGGCCTTGGCAATGCAGCTCTGTCCTCCAAGCCCCAACCCCGGCTGATCCCCAAGCTGCTGCGGCTCACCGATCCCACGGCCGCCCAACTGGACGCCTTCGTTTGCGGCGGCAACAGCCCCGATCGTCACCGGGTTGGAGCCAGCTGGGCCGGCCTGGGGCTCAAACCCGAGGTGGTGGATCTGCGCGCCGCCCAGCCGGGCGATCGCTGCCTGCACGATTCCAACCAAAATCTCGTGGCTTCCCGCGGCATTGAGGTGGGCCACATCTTCCAATTGGGGCGCAAATATTCCGAAGCCCTCGGCGCCCGCTTCACCAACGAAAGCGGAACCGAAGAAGCCCTCTGGATGGGCTGCTACGGCATCGGCGTCTCCCGCCTGGCCCAGGCCGCCGTGGAACAAAACCACGACAGCAACGGCATCTGCTGGCCCGTGGCGATCGCCCCCTTTGAGGTGATCGTGGTGATTGCCAACCTGCAGGAGCCCAGCCAGCGCCAGCTGGGCGAAGAGCTCTACACCAGCCTGCTGGCGGCGGGACTCGATGCCCTGCTCGATGACCGCGATGAGCGGGCCGGCGTCAAGTTCAAGGACGCCGACCTGCTCGGCATCCCCTGGCGGGTGGTGGTAGGCCGCGGCGCCAAGGACGGTCAGGTGGAACTGGTGCAGCGCCAGGGCAGCCTCAAGCGGGAGCTGGCAGCTGGGGATCTGCTCGCAGAACTGCCCGGCCTGATCGGGGCGGAGCGCTCCGGCCTGCTGGCCTGAGGCCCCGGGGCGTTCGGCTGAGCTGATCGGGGTTAGCCAATCCTGGGCCCTAGGCGCCGCAGGGGTTGGAATCCTGGACTTGCCTAGGATGGTCCCCTTCTCTCCCCCGATCCCCATGGCAGCTGGATGGCGTCGTGTGATGGCCGCCCTAATGGCGGTGTGCCTCAGCCTCAGCCTGGCCCTGACGGCCTGCTCCTCAGCCGGCGGACCCCTGAGCGGTAACTACGTCGAGGACACCATGGCCGTAGCGGAACGGCTGCTCGCCACGATTGCCATTAGCCCGGAAGATCCCGAGCGCAGCGCGGCTGAAACCGAAGCCCGCTCCCTGGTCACCGCCTACACGGCCCGCTACCGGCCCCAGGCCAAGGTCAATGGGCTGGCCTCCTTCACCACGATGCAGACCGCCATCAACTCCCTGGCGGGTCACTACACCAACTACGCCAACCGCCCCCTGCCCGAGGCTCTCAAGGCTCGGCTTGAGAAGGAACTCAAACGGGCTGAAGCCAGCGTCGTGCGCGGCGCCTGAGGCCCCAGCAGGCAGCTGCCCCTGGCTTATCGAAGCGAAAGCGGGGCCTAATCGTCGGCAAGCGGTCCTCCTGGACCGCTTTTTGATGGCCCTTTCTTTGACGAAGGGACCGGTGATCTGAGAAGCTCCCAAGTTGTGCTCAGTTGCGGCTTCAGGCCGCCTTGTCCTTGGCCAACGTTGTCGTCATCGGTGCTCAGTGGGGTGACGAGGGGAAGGGCAAGATCACCGATCTCCTTAGTCGCTCGGCCGATGTGGTCGTCCGCTACCAGGGCGGAGTGAATGCCGGTCACACGATCGTGGTGGACAACAAGGTGCTCAAGCTGCACTTGATTCCATCGGGGATCCTGTATCCCGAAACCACCTGCCTGATCGGCTCCGGCACCGTGGTGGATCCCAAGGTGATGCTGGGCGAGCTCGACATGCTGGCCGATAATGGCATTGGCGTGGCCGGCCTGAAGCTGGCCTCCACGGCCCACGTGACCATGCCCTACCACCGCCTGCTCGACCAGGCGATGGAGCAGCGCCGGGGCGACCGCCGCATCGGCACGACCGGCCGGGGCATTGGTCCCACCTACGCCGACAAGGCCGAGCGCAACGGCATCCGCGTGATTGACCTGCTCAATGAGGACCGGCTGCGGGACCGCCTCGCCGGCCCCCTGGCCGAGAAGAACCTGCTGCTGGAACGGGTCTACGGAATCGAACCCCTCGATTACGAGGCGGTGATCGCCGAATACGCCGCCTACGGCAAGCGCCTGGCCCCCCACGTGGTCGACTGCATCCGCACGATCCACCAGGCAGCCCGGGCCCGCAAGAACATCCTGTTTGAGGGCGCCCAGGGCACCCTGCTCGACCTCGACCACGGCACCTACCCCTACGTCACGTCCTCGAACCCGATCTCCGGCGGGGCCTGCATCGGTGCCGGCGTGGGCCCAACTTTGATCGACCGGGTGATTGGCGTGGCCAAGGCCTACACCACCCGGGTGGGCGAGGGCCCCTTCCCCACCGAACTGCAGGGCAGCCTCAACGACCACCTCTGTGACCGCGGCGGTGAATACGGCACCACCACCGGCCGGCGCCGCCGCTGCGGCTGGTTTGATGGCGTGATTGGCCGCTATGCGGTGGAGGTGAACGGCCTCGATTGCCTGGCGATCACCAAGCTCGACGTGCTCGATGAGCTCGATGAGATCCAGGTGTGCGTCGCCTACGAACTCGATGGCCAGCGCATTGAGCATTTCCCCAGCGGCGCCGAAGATTTCGCTCGCTGCCAGCCGATCTTTGAAACCCTGCCCGGCTGGGAGTGCTCCACCGAGCAATGCCGCAAGCTCGAAGAATTACCCGCCAAGGCGATGTCCTACCTGCGCTTCCTGGCCGAACTGATGGAGGTGCCGATCGCGATCGTATCCCTGGGCGCTAACAGGGACCAAACGATCGTGATCGAAGATCCGATTCATGGTCCGAAGCGGGCCCTTTTGAGCGCCTGAGCGGCAATTGGGTTCCTCAGCTGCTGAATGACTCAATTGCCGAGTGACGAAACGACGAAGCGCCCGGGCCTCTGCCGATCGCTTGAACGGTTCTGATCACTTGGCCGATCCCCATCCCTTTGTCCGTTTCCGTTGCCCGTGCCTGAGTCCGCCCCGCCCCAACCCATCGACGGGCCCCGCTTTGATGTCGTCGGCATTGGCAACGCCATTGTTGATGTGCTGGTCAAGGCGGAGGACGACGTCCTCCATAATCATGGCCTGACCAAAGGCACCATGGCCTTGGTGGATGAAACCCAAGCCGAGCGGCTCTACGCCAGCATCGGCCCGGGTCTGGAAACCTCCGGCGGCTCCGCCGCCAACACCATGGCCGGCATTGCCCAGCTGGGCGGCCGGGCTGGCTTCATTGGCCGCGTGCGCGATGACCAGCTGGGCGCCATCTTTGCCCACGACATCCGCGCCGTTGGTGCCAGCTTCCAGACCCCAGCGGCCAGCAGCGGCCCGTCAACCGCCCGTTGCCTGATCCTGGTCACCCCCGATGCCCAGCGCACGATGTGCACCTACCTGGGGGCCTCCGTTGGCCTGGATCCGGCCGACCTGGACCTGCAGATGGTGGCCGACGCCAAGCTGCTCTATCTGGAGGGCTACCTCTGGGACAGCGAAGCGGCCAAGCGGGCCTTTATCGCCGCGGCCGAGCTGATCCGCGCCCAGGGGGGCCAGGTGGCCCTCTCCCTTTCCGATGCCTTCTGCGTTGAACGGCACCGGGACAGCTTCCAGGAGCTGGTCGATGGCCATGTCGATGTGCTGTTCGCCAACGAAATGGAGATCATCGCCCTCTACAAAGCGAACAGTTTTGAGGAGGCCGTCGATCAGGTGCGCGGCCGCTGCCAGGTGGCGGCCCTGACCCGCAGTGAGCTGGGCTCCCTGGTGCTCGCGGGCGACCAAAGCCACCCGATCGAACCCTTCCGCCTCGGCGAACTGGTGGACACCACCGGCGCCGGCGACCTCTATGCGGCGGGCTTCCTCCACGCCTACACCCGGGGCCTGAATCTGGAGACCTGCGGCCACCTCGGCTCCCTTTGCGCCGGCCAGGTGGTGACCCAGCTTGGTCCCCGCAGCCAAGGGAGCCTGCGCCAGCTTGCCGCAGACCACCTGGGCCTGAGCTTCTGAGCCTGGCCCCCTGGGGCCGGACATCTGAAAACTGGGACCTCCCCAAGGCTTGTGGGATCAGGCTGGATAGCCCAGGGCCTCCAGCAAGGCCGAAAACTCCAGGCCCGGCGGGTGATCGCCACCGCGGGGCTGGCGCAGCACCAGCAGCTCGAGGCCCAGGTCAACGCAAAGCTCACTCCATAGCGTCTCGGTGATACCGCCGGATTGGCGGCACAGCACCGCATCAATGCCCCAGCGGCGACACAGGGCCCGCTCGATCGCGCCAGACGTTGGGGTGGCCGCCCCAGCGGGATGCAAGCAGGCCAGCTGGCCGTCTCCTAATCCCGCGGCCAGGGCCAGGGCCAGGGCCTCGGGATTGGGCAGGATGCGGGCGAAATGGCCCTTGGCGGGGCTATGGGCCAGGGCCTCCCCCAGCCGTCGCGCCCCGATCGCCAGCAGCAGCCGCTTGCCGCCCAGGTCAAGGCCAGCGAGATCTGCGAGGCTGCCGAGCACTTGGCGCCTGGGCAGGCCCTTGATCCCTCGGGAAAGGCTGCTGCCAGCCCCAGTGCTTTCAAACAGAACCGTTGATGCCGCCTGGATCGGGATCGGGACCGCGACCGCGACCGGGGGCCGTTGCAGGCGCAGCAGGGGCTGGTCCAGGTGCCTGCAGGCGGCCAGGAGATCAGCGCTAATTCGCTCGGCAAAGGGATGGGTGCCATCCACCACCCAACGAAAGCCACCCTGGCGCCGCGCCGCCACGAGGGCGGCAGCGATGGCCTCGGAGCCTGCCAGGGCCCCTACCTGCAGCTCCAGGGCTGGATGGGGGGAGTAGGCCCGGCCCGCCGCCTCGCCCACCACACTCACCCGCAGGCGCCAGCCCCGCGCCAGCAAGGCTCTGGCCAGCCGGGGCCCCTCGCCGATGCCACTCACTAGCCAGATCGCCCCAGCTGGTGGGGGGTGGGGCGGCTCGGGCCCAAGTGGTTGGCCAGCTCGAAAAGGTTGGCCCGCGTCAGCCGCTAGCCCCTGGTGGATTTCGGGACCGTGCATCAGGATGGGGCCCCTTGGCGAACTCCTGATCCGTGAACCAATGCTTGCTGGAGGTGGAGGTGATCGAAGCACCCCAGGTGCGTTACACCCAGGACAACCAGACCCCCGTGGCCGAGATGGCCGTGCAAATTGAGGGGTTGCGTCCGGATGATCCCCCCGGCCAGCTGAAGGTGGTGGGCTGGGGCAGCCTGGCCCAAGACCTCCAAAACCGGGTGCAGGTGGGCCAGCGCCTGGTCCTGGAAGGCCGCCTGCGCATGAACACCGTGACCCGCCAGGACGGAGTAAAGGAGAAGCGTGCCGAATTCACCCTCTCGCGCCTCCATCCCTTGGCAGGCGCCGGCGCGGCCTCCTTCGGCGCCGCCCCTGGGGCTGCCGCTGGAGCCCCAGGCCAATCCAGCCCCCAGGAGTTCTCGGCCAACCCCGCCAATGGCGGCGGCGGCCGCCCCTCCGGCCGCCCGCCGGCGCCTGCCCCCACCCGCCGGGAGCCCACCCCTGCCCCGGCACCAGCTCCAGCGGCGGCCTCTGCCGAGATGCCCACCTGGAACACGTCGCCCCTGGTACCCGATTTCCCCGAGGGCGAAGACGACATTCCCTTCTGATTGGCGTCCTAGCCCAGGGGATCGGCCCAGCGCCCCTTCCCCTGCCCCCCCCCATCCAGCCCCGCCACCCAAGGGGCCCGGCCGCCGCTCAGTTGCCCTTGACCCGCTGGCTGGCCTGCTCAAGCACCTGGCCCAATTCCCGTTCCAGGGCTGCCAAATCCAGGCGCAGGTCGCTCCAGTGGCCGCCATCGATCTGCTGCAGCAACCAGAGCCGGTCGGCGGCGAGCCGCTCCAGGAGCTGGTCGGTGCTGAGGGACGCTCCAGTGGGGGACTCCCCGCCCGGGGGTTGGTGAGCCTCCACGGCTGGAGTGCCAGGAAAAGATTCAGTGCTGGTGCCTTCGCTATCGCGATCGGGCACCCCGTTGGCCGAAGATGGCGCCATGCAAGCAATCGCATCGCCCGGAAGCCTAATCACGATCGCCGGCGCCGTTCTGACGGTGGTCGGTTCGATCGCCTATGTCACCGACAGCCCCACCCTGAGCCTGGCGGGGGTGTTTTACGGCGTGCCCGTGCTGCTGGGCGGCCTGGCCCTGAAATCCTCGGAGCTGCCTCCGGCCGAATTGCTGGAGCCCTCGCCCGAAGCCGAAGCCCTGCGGGAGGCCGAGGCCAGCCAGCCCCTGCGCAAGTTGGTGAAGGACGTCAACCGCTGGCGCTACGGCCAAAAGGCCCACCTGGAAAGTTCCCTCGAAGCCCTCAAGCTCTGGGATGAGCAGGATCCACCCCAGCTGCTGCGGGTGGCCGAACTGGCGGAGGCCGGCGGCTATGGGATCGATCTCACCTTCCAGTGCCAGGGCGTTGGTTTTGATCGCTGGCAGGCCCGCCAGGACCGGCTCGGCCGCTTCTTTGGTCCGGGCCTGCGGGCCGAGGTGAGCCAACTGGGCAAGGGCAAAGTGCTAGTCCGCCTGCGGCCCCTGGTCGAAACGGCCCCGGTGGCCGAGGCTGGCGAGGAACCCTCTGGTTCCTAAGCCCTGCGGCTCCTGGGCCCCGGCCCAAACCCTGATCAGCCCCTAACCAGGCCAAGGGGAGCAAACGCCCTACCCCACTCTCCCGACTGCCCCGCCCCAGCCAGCCCCCGGCCCTGCGCCGAACCCGCGCCCCCAGCCCGTTTCGCCTTGAGCACCGATCCCGCCATCTCCGCCGCCGACACCCTGCGCGTCTCGGTGTTGAGTGAGGCCCTGCCCTACATCCAGCGCTTTGCCGGCCGGCGAGTCGTGGTCAAGTACGGCGGCGCCGCCATGGTGCGCCAGGACCTGCGCGAGGCCGTCTTCCGCGACCTGGCCCTGCTGGCCTGTGTGGGCGTCCAGGTGGTGGTGGTGCACGGTGGCGGACCGGAAATCAACGAATGGCTGGGCCGGTTGCAGATCGAGCCCGAATTCCGCAACGGCCTGCGGGTCACCACCCCCGAGACCATGGATGTGGTTGAAATGGTGCTGGTGGGCCGGGTCAACAAGCAGATCGTCAATGGCATCCACCAGGTGGGAGGGCGGGCCGTGGGGATCTGCGGGAGTGATGGGGGGTTGGTGCTGGCCCGCACCTACGGCGATGGCTCCAATGGCCTGGTGGGCGATGTGGCGGCCGTGAATCCGGCGGTGCTTTTGCCCCTGCTCGAGAACGGCTACATCCCGGTGATCTCGAGCGTGGCCGCCAACGCCGAAGGCCAGGCCCACAACATCAATGCCGACACGGTGGCGGGCGAACTGGCCGCGGCCCTCCAGGCCGAAAAACTGATCCTGCTCACCGACACCCCCGGCATCCTGCGGGACCGGGACGATCCCGGCTCCCTGATCCGCCAGGTGAGCCTGGCCGGTGCCCGCGAGCTCATCGAGAGCGGGGTCGTGGCCGGCGGCATGACCCCCAAAACCGAGTGCTGCATCCGGGCCATCGCCCAGGGGGTGGCGGCGGCCCATATTGTCGATGGCCGCAGCCCCCATGCCCTGCTGCTGGAGGTGTTCACCGACGCCGGCATCGGCACGATGGTGGTGGGCAGCCAGCGCCAGATCAGCAGCTGAACCGTGGCGGACTTGCTGCCTAGCGAGAGCCCTGCCGATGGCCAGAGTGGCGCCATCCAGCCCGAGCCGCCGGAGCTGGCCCTGGCCCATCGGGCCCTAGAGAGCGGCGACTACGGTGCCTGCCTACGGGGGCTCACGCCCCTGGCCGATGCCCATGGCGCCAGCACGGCCCTCGGGGGGCGGATCCGCTTGTTGATGGCCACAGCCCTAATGGGCCAGGGCGACTCGGCCGGGGCGGCGGCCTGTTGCCGCAGCCTGCGGGGCTGCAAGGATCTCACCTTGCGCCAACAGGCCAGGGACCTGGAGGAGGTGCTGGAAGCGCCGGCCCTGCAGCGGCCGCGCAACTGGTCGGTGCAGATGCCGAGCCTGGGGGAGCTGGAACGACTGCAAGGGGGCTCGCCGATGCAGAGCTGGCGGCGCCGACCCCGGCCCGAGCCACCGCCACCGCCACCCGTGGGGACCCCCAAGACACCCTGGGGCTTTGCCCTTGTAGCCGTGGCCCTGCTGCTGCTCAGCACCTTGCTGGCGGGCTGCGTCCAGCTGGAAACCAGCCTGAGCTTCCCGGCACCTGGCCGCCTCCAGATCACCCAAACCAGCACCAGCAGCACGGGCCAAGCCCTGCCCTGGCAACGGGACCTGGCAGCGGCCCTGGGGGGCGGCTCGGTCGTTGTCGAGCGCGACCACGGCCGCCAAAGCCTGCGCAACCATGCCTTGCCCGCAGGCCAAGCCCTCGACTGGCTCGGCCAAAGTCTTCAGCGTGGCGCGGCCCTGGCCGGCGTCAGCCTGCCCAAGCCCGAACTAACCCTGCGCGAGCGCAACTGGCTGATCGGCGTGCAACAACAGATGGAGCTGGCCATCGATCTCAGGGCCCTGGAAGCGCTGCCGGGCCTCGACCTGTCCTTCCGGTTTGCCCCCCTCGAGCCCCAGGCCATCGAGCGGGCCACGCCCAGACCGGTGCAGGTGGGCCCTGGTGCCAAGGAGCTGAGCTGGCACCTGGAGCCAGGTGCCCTGAACCGGCTGGCCTGGCGCACCTGGCGCTGGAGCCACCTGGGCCTGGGCGCCGGGGTCGTGGCCCTGCTGCTGGGGCTGGCCTTGCTGCTCCAGCGACTGCGGTTGCGGGCTGGCTTTGGCTTTCCCCAGTTACCCGGCTGAGGCTTGGCCTTCAAAGCTCCAGGGGATCGGGGTCGATAGTCAGGCTCACATCCCTGGCGAGCCCCTCCCGCAGGATGGCTTCAGCCGGCAAGGGCAGATTGCTGCCAGCGGGGCCATGCAGCAGCAGCTGCCAGCGGCTGCGACCCGCCACCCGGGCGATCGGGGCCGGGGCTGGGCCGATCAGTAGCCAGCCGCTGGCCATCGCCTGGCCGCGGATTCGTTCCGCCAGGGATGCTGCTGCCGTAGCAGTGCCACTGGCCGACGGGCCAGCCAGGCGCAGCAGGCAGGCGCGGCTAAAGGGCACCAGATGGGCGGAGCGCCGCAGGGCCAGCTCCGCCGCCAAAAAGGCCTCGTAGCGGCCATCCACCAGGTGACGAATCACCGGATGGTCGGGGCAGTAGGTCTGCACCAGCACTTCCCCGGGCCGGTCGCCCCGGCCGGCCCGGCCCGCCAGTTGCAGCAGCAATTGCAGGCTCTGTTCGCCGGCGCGCAGGTCGGGCCGGTGCAGCAGGCCATCGGCGGCCAATACGGCCGCCAGGGTGACGGCCGGCAGGTCCATGCCCTTGGCGAGCATCTGGGTGCCCACCAACACATCCGCTTCCCCGGCGGCAAAGCGCTGCAGCAGACGGCGGTGGCCATCGCGGCCCCTGGTGGTGTCCCGGTCAAAGCGCAGCAGGCGCAGGCCTTCGAGCTCTTTGTCGAGTTGCTCCATCACCCGCTGGGTGCCAGCCCCGAAGGGCTTAAAGGCGGTGGAACCGCAGTGGGAGCAGCGTTCCGTGATCTCGGCGCGGTGGTCACACCAATGGCAGCGCAGCCACTGGGGCCCGTCGCTGCGGCCATGGACCGTGAGCGCCACATCGCAATTGGGACAGAGCACCACCTCGCCGCAGCTGCGGCAACTGAGAAAACTGCTGTGGCCGCGGCGGGGTACCAGCAACACGGCCTGCTCGCCCCGCTCGGCCAGGCCGCCAAGGCGCTGCATCAGGGGCCGGCTGATCAGGCGGCGATGGCCATCCTCCAGCTCCAGACGCATGTCCACCAGGCGCACCGGTGGCAGGGGCCTGCCACCAATGCGCTCGGGCAGGCGCAACAACTCGGTGGTGGCTGCCGGCCCCTGGCAGGTCTGCCAGGTTTCTAGGGAGGGGGTGGCGCTGCCGAGCACGAGCCGGGCGCCACTGCGGCGGGCCCGGTGCCTTGCCACGTCCCGGGCGTGATAGCAGGGCATCGGACTGTCCTGCTTGTAGGAGCTGTCGTGTTCCTCATCGAGCACGATCAGGCCCAGGGTGCTGATCGGCAGAAACACGGCCGAGCGAGTACCCACCACCACCAATGGCGCCCCATCGGCCTCAAGGCAGCGGCGCCAGGTCTCAATGCGCTGGCCCTCACTACAACCGCTGTGGAATTCGGCCACCGCCGCGCCAAAGCGCTGGCGGCAGCGATCCAGCAGTTGGGGCACCAGGCCGATTTCGGGGGTCAACAGCAACACCCCCTGGCCGGCTGCCAAACAATCGGCGGCGGCCTGGAGATACACCTCGGTTTTGCCTGCGCCGGTGACGCCCCAGAGCAGCAGGCCCTGGCCCCCAGGCGCGCGGCGAATCTGTTGCAAGGCGGCGGCCTGGTCGCCTGTGAGGGTTTGGGACGGTGCCAGATCCGGGCGGGGGGTCCCTTTGGCGACATCAGCGCCCTGGAAAACCAGTGCCTCTTTACGCACCAGGCCGCGCCGCTCCAGGCCGTCCAGCACCGAACGACTGCAGCCACCGCTGGCCAGCAACTCCGCTTGCCAAGCACCGCCACCCAGGCCAGCCAGCTGGTCGACCAGGGCCTGTTGCTTGGCTGAAAGGGCAAGGCCGCTGGCGCTTGTGGTGGCCGCTTCATCGGCCAGGGCAACCCAAACCCGGCTGCGGGGGGCGGCGGCCGCCTTGGCGGGGCGTTGCCCCAGCCAGCCCGGCGGCAGGGCGCTTTTGAGGGTGCGAAACAGGCTGGTGTGGCAATCGCGGGCCACGTCCTCGATCAGGCCATGCCACTGGCCATCCACCGCCGCCCGCTGATGCAGCGCCTCGATCGCAACCAGCGTCACACCCTCAAGCCCCCCAGGCCGCACCTGCAGGGTTTCCACCACCAGGCCAACGTGGCGCCTCCCCCGCAAGGGCACCCGCACCAGATCCCCACTGGCCAGCGCCAGGCCATCAGGATTGGCATAGGTGAAGACCTGGCCCTCCCGGCCAGCCTCCACCCACACCTGAACCCAGGGGTCCCCCTGGCTAGCCAGGGGCCCATCGACGGACTTGGGACGATCAACTTGGATGGGCAACCTTGCAGAACTCACCACTCTTTCTTAAGATGTGAAGGTTGAGCAGCTGCTCCCAGCTGCTGTCGGAACCCGGCAGAGTTCCGTCCAGAGGGAAGATCGATGCCCGCGTCCAGGGAGTTTCCAGCCCTGAACCGCCGATCTGCGAACTCCCCTGACAGCCCTGCCGGGGCCTTGCCCATTTTTGTTCTGTCCAGGTCAGGTTCCTGCCACACGTCTTAAGCCAGTCCAGTCCCCTGCAACCCACACCTACCTTGCCGCCCAAGCGTGGTTAGGAGTGGAGGGTGCAACCTGATCACCATGCCGTATTCACGGCACTGGTCCCTGCTTGTGCAGCCCCCAAGGGCTTAATTGAAGCTTGATTGGTTCCTTCGTCAGGATTCCGCCGCCCGCTGGGGCTCCAGGCCTGAAGTTCTGCCCCAATCCAGGACCTGCCAACTCCAGCGCCGGATCGCTCCTGCCTGCTGCCTTCCCCCCCCCCCCCCGCGACACCTACGCCGCCCGTAACGACTTCCCCCGTCTTCCCATTCCCATGAGCCCTGTTGCCGCATCGGTCAAAACCGACCTTCCCGAGATCCTGATGGTGGCCACCACGTCAGGTGAAACCATCCAGGTCAAGGAGGTCAAGACCCGCAAGGCCAGCAGCAAGGCCAAGGCCCCGGCCCATGCCAACGGCGCCCCCGCGGTGGAAGGGGAGGACAGCAACAGCAAGCCTGTGGCCAAGGCAAGTAAAGCCAAGGCGGCCCCCACAGCTGGCACAACCGCCAAACCCAAAGCCCCTCCCAAGCCCAAGACGGCACCAGCGGCCGCCAGCGGCAAGTCGCCGGCCCCCAAGCCCCCAGGCGCCAAGGCTGGGGCCGTGAAAACGACCACGGCCAAAACCAGCACCACCAAAACCGGTACGGCCAACTCTGCTGTTGCCAAAACTGCCCCTGCCAAAACCACCACGGCCAAGGCTGGCGCCGCCAAAGCGGTCCCAGCCAAGGCCCCTGGCGCCAAGGTCACAACCGCTAAAGCCGCTGCCAAGACCGCAGGGACGAAGGCCCCTACTAGCGCCAAGGCAGCCAGCAAGGGCGCTGCCGGTCTCGATCTGGAGGTCGACCCCAATGCCGCCGCCGATGACCTGGTCGATGGCCTCGATACCGCCGCCGTCGCCAAGGCCGCTAAGGACGCCAAGGCCAAGGCCCTCGCCAGTATCAAGGTGGGGCCCAAGGGGGTTTACACCGAGGACTCAATCCGGGTTTATCTGCAGGAAATCGGTCGAATCCGCCTGCTACGGCCAGATGAGGAGATCGAGCTAGCCCGCAAGATCGCCGATCTGCTCCAACTCGAAGAATTGGCCTCCCAGTTTGAGGTGGACCACGGCCACCATCCCGACACGAAGGAATGGGCAGTGCTGGTGGACATGCCCGTGATCAAGTTCCGCCGCCGTTTGATGCTGGGCCGCCGCGCTAAGGAAAAGATGGTGCAGTCCAACCTGCGCCTGGTCGTGTCGATCGCCAAGAAATACATGAACAGGGGCCTGTCCTTCCAGGACCTGATCCAAGAAGGCAGTCTCGGCCTGATCCGCGCCGCCGAAAAGTTCGACCACGAAAAAGGCTACAAATTCTCCACCTATGCCACTTGGTGGATTCGCCAGGCAATCACCCGCGCCATCGCCGACCAGAGCCGCACGATCCGCCTGCCGGTTCACCTCTACGAAACCATCTCCCGCATCAAAAAAACCACCAAGGTGCTCAGCCAAGAATTTGGCCGCAAGCCTACCGAGGAGGAGATTGCAGAAAGCATGGAGATGACGATCGAGAAACTGCGATTCATCGCAAAATCGGCCCAGCTGCCCATCTCCTTGGAAACCCCGATCGGCAAAGAAGAGGATTCGCGCCTGGGCGACTTCATCGAAGCCGATATTGAAAATCCAGACCAGGATGTGGCCAAAAACCTGTTGCGCGAAGACCTTGAAGGGGTTTTGGCCACCCTCAGCCCCCGGGAGCGGGATGTGCTGCGCCTGCGCTATGGCCTCGATGACGGTCGCATGAAGACCCTTGAAGAGATTGGCCAGATCTTTGATGTGACCCGTGAACGCATCCGCCAGATCGAGGCCAAGGCCCTACGCAAATTGCGGCATCCCAACCGCAACGGCGTGCTGAAGGAATACATCAAGTAGGCCGGATGCCCGCTTCCTCCTCCCTGGGGGCAGCCCCTGCTATCCCCAGGGTTTCGATTGTTCTTCCCACCTACAACGAACGGGGCAACATCGAGCCCCTGCTGGCGCAGCTTCTGCCCCTCAAGGCCCATTTCGACCTGGAAATCCTGGTGGTGGATGACGACTCCGCCGATGGCACCGCCGAACTGGTGCGCCAGCTTGCCCACGGCGAACCCTGCCTGCGCCTGATCCGCCGGGTCGGCCGCGCCGGCCTGGCCAGCGCCATCAAGGAGGGGTTGCTTGATGCCACCGGCGATTTTGTGGTGGTGATGGACAGCGACGGCCAGCACCAACCCAGCTCCGTGCTGGACGCCCTCACCACCCTGCAGCAGGGGGACTTCGATCTGGTGATCGGCAGCCGCTTCCACGCCCAAGCCCAGATCCAGGGCCTCAGTGGCCGGCGCGAGACCGGTTCCACCTGGGCCAACAAGTTGGCCCGGGCCAGCCTGCCGGGCTACCGCCAGCTCAGCGACTACATGAGCGGTTTTTTTGCCCTGCGGTTAGATCGCTGCCTGCACCTGGTGCGGGCCGTGGATGTGAACGGATTCAAGTTTCTCTATGAACTCCTGGCCCATAGCCGCGGCCAGTTACGCGTCTGCGATATCCCCTTGAGTTTCCAGCCCCGGGGCTATGGCACCTCCAAGTTGGATATGGCGGTGCTGTGGGATTTCGGCATCTCGATCCTGCACACCCTTTGCCTGCGCCTCTTGCCCCGGCGGGCGATCAGTTTTGGCCTGGTGGGCGCCTCTGGCTTCCTGGTGCAGATTCTCGTCACCCAGCTGGTGATGCTGCTGGGGGTGACCTTCGCCCAAGCCCTGCCGGTGGCCGTGGTGGCTGCCGCCAGTTCCAACTACTTGGTCAATAACGCCCTCACCTTCCGCTTCCAGCGCCAGAGAGGCCTGGCCCTGCTGAGGGGCCTGCTCAAGTTCCTGCTGGTGGCCTCCCTGCCGGTGCTGGCCAATGTGGGGGTGGCGTCAGCCTTTTACAGCTACGTTGCCCACAACACCTTCTGGGCCCAGCTAGCAGGAATTGTGGTGGTGTTTGTTTGGAATTACGCCGCATCGTCCCGCTTCGTCTGGAACACTCCCTGACGAGGGCCCAGCCCCCTTACGCCCCATCCATGACCAACGCCCCTGCCCCCAGAGATTCGATGGCCCCTGCCGAGCCCAAGCCAGCGCCCAAAGCCCCTGGGGAGCTCACCCTGGCGGACCTGGCCAGCCTGCGCACGGCCCCAGCCCTGGCAGCCCAGCAGCGCCCGGGCCTGCTGACCGAACTAAAGTCCCATCTGGCGGCCTGTGACTGGTTCACGATCGGCGTGATGGCCCCCTCGGCGGCAACCGCCCTGGCGGCCCTGCGGGCCTGCGAAGGAACCCTCGGCTGGCCAGCCCTCTCTGCCCAGGCTCAAAATCCGGAACCGGGGAGCGTGGCAGGCCCGGTGTTCCTGAAGGGGAACCAGCACTCGGGCCAGTTCCTGCTGCGGGCGGAAGCCGGGCTGGGCGAGGGGATCTTGATCACTGGGCACCTCAAGGGCGAGCCCAATCCAGCCCTGGAAGGCACCTGGGGCCCCCTGCCCCTCGACCTTTTCAACTCCGAACGTCCCTAGGGGGCCCCAGGAGCAATCCGTAGGCGTCCAGCCTCCACCCGGCTATTCCCGGCCAGGGCCCTTTCAACAGGTCAAGAGTTACCGCGGCAACGTGGGGTTGGACCCGCAACTCCCTAGGCTGGGCCGCTGTTGTCAGGCAGCAAGCGCTGCCCCGAAGGTTTCTGATGGCCGGTTCCACCCTGCGCATTGCTTCCCGTCGCAGCCAGCTGGCCATGGTGCAGACCCATTGGGTGCGCGATGAGCTGACCTCGGCCCATCCGGGCCTGGAGATCAGCATCGAAGCGATGGCCACCCAGGGGGACAAGATCCTCGATGTGGCCCTGGCCAAGATCGGCGACAAGGGCCTGTTCACCAAGGAACTGGAAACCCAGATGCTGCTGGATCGGGCCGATATCGCCGTCCACAGCCTCAAGGACCTGCCCACCAACCTGCCCGAGGGGCTGATGCTCGGCTGCATCACCGAGCGCGAAGACCCGGCCGATGCCCTAGTGGTGCACGCCAAGCACAAGGACAAAACCCTCGCCACCCTGCCCATTGGGGCCGTGGTCGGCACCAGCTCCCTACGGCGCCTGGCCCAGCTGCGACACCACTTCCCCCACCTGGAGTTCAAGGATGTGCGTGGCAACGTCATCACCCGGCTGGAGAAGCTTGATTCGGGCGACTATGACTGCCTTATCCTGGCCGCCGCTGGCCTGGGGCGCCTGGGCTTGGGCGACCGCATCCACGAGCGCATCGATCCCTCCATCTCCCTGCATGCCGTCGGCCAGGGAGCCCTGGGCATCGAATGCCGCCTCGGCGATGACACCGTGCTGGCCCAAATCAAGGCGCTCGAACACCTGCCCACGGCCCGCCGCTGCCTGGCCGAACGGGCCTTCCTACGCCAATTGGAAGGGGGCTGCCAGGTGCCAATCGGCGTCAACAGCCGCTTTGAGGGCGAGGAGCTGATCCTCACCGGCATGGTGGCCAGCCTCGATGGCTTGCGACTGGTGCGTGATGAGGTGCGCGGCCCCCAGGAGGACCCCGAAGCGATCGGCGTCGCCCTGGCCCTGGCCCTGCGCGCCCAGGGAGCCGGCGAAATCCTGGAGGAGATCATTGCAAGCGTCCGGCCCCAGGCCTGAACTGCCCAATCCCCTAAATACTTCGGATCCAGGCCAGGCCGAGCCCCTGGATCCAGGCCCGCTTGAGCTGGATCCGAGCCAAGCTGAAGCCAGGCCCCTAGCCTTCCAGTGGAGCCTGCTGGCCTGGGCCGGCCTGGTGGGCGTGCTCACCGGCTTTGCCGTGGTGGGCTTCCACGAGCTGCTTGGCTTCATCAACAACGTGCTGTTCGGCCCCGGCGTGGAGCTGCTGCTCCGCCTGATTGGCGACAGCCAGCCCCAGCCGCCGCCGCTGGTTGAGATGGTGGCCCTACCCGCCGATAACGGCACCCCCTTGAAGGCCTTGCTGCAGATCGGCCTAGGCGGCCTGGGCTTTGTGCCCCCACCACCGGTGCCGGTGTTGCCCGACCCGATTCCAGCCCAGCCGCTGTTGCTCAGCTGGCTGGCCTCCTGGCCCGTGGTGCTGGTGCCCCTGGTGGGTGGCCTAGGAGTCGGTTTGTTGCGCTTTTTTGGCGGCGATCTCGGCCCAAGCCTGCCGAGCTTGATGGCCATGGCCGATGGGTCGGTAAAGGCGGCAGCGAAATTACCGCTGCTACGCCTGGTGGCGGCCTCCCTAAGCCTGGGCAGTGGTGCCTCCCTCGGACCTGAGGGCCCCAGCGTGGAGAGTGGCGGCAACATTGGCCTCTGGATTGCCAGCCGCTGCGGCCTCTCACCCAGCAACCAAAAGGCCCTGGTGGCCGCCGGGGTCGCGGCCGGCTTGGCCGCGGGTTTCAAGGCACCAATTGCAGGCGTGTTCTTTGCCTTTGAGGGCAGCTACAGCACCATCCCGGGCCGGCCCAGTGTGCGGGCCGTGCTGGTGGCGGCGGTGAGCTCGGAATTGGTCACCCAGCTCTGCCTGGGGGATGAACCGATCTTCCGCCTGCCGGCCTACGAGGTGCGCTCGCCCCTGGAGCTGCCCCTCTACCTGGGCCTGGGCCTGGTGGCAAGCCTGATGTCCTGGGCCCTGGTGGCGGTGCTGGCGGCCGGCCGCAGCGATGGCGTTCAGCGCCAGCTGGCCCGCTTGCCCGCCTGGCTGGTCACGGGCCTGGGCGGCCTGGGCGTGGGCCTAATGGCCCTGGGATTTCCCCAGGTGCTGGGCGTGGGCTACGACACGATTGAGGCCCTGCTGGGCAGCAATGGCGGCATTGCCCTCACCACCTTGCTCGCCCTGTTGTTGGTCAAACTGCTGGCCACGGGCCTCAGCAGTGCCACGGGCTTTGTCGGCGGTGGCTTTGCCCCCGCCCTCTTTCTGGGGGCGGTGCTCGGCAATTGCTACGGCCAGATCCTGGGCGAGAGCGGCTTCCACTTACCCGTGGCCGAACCGCCGGCCTACGCCATGGTCGGCATGGCGGCGGTGCTTGCCGGCAGTGCCCGGGCGCCGCTCACGGCCCTGTTGCTGCTGTTCGAGCTCACCCATGACATTCGTATCGTGCTGCCCCTGATGGCGGCGGCCGGCCTCAGTGCGGCCCTAGTGGAACGGTGGCAAGGTCTGGCGGATCCAGGCCTACTCGGGCCAGACCCCCTCGAGGAGGAGCGGCGGCGCCACCTGGCTGGCCTGGCCGTGGCCGAAGCCCTGGAGCCGGAAGCACCCTTGGTGCTCGAGGCCAGCACCCCAGCCGCCAGCGCCCTGGACCAACTGCTCGCCGCCCATGGCCACTGCCTGCTGGTGGAGCAGGACGACTGGGTGATCTCCCTCGTCACCCTGGGGGACCTCCAGCGGGCCCTAACGGCCGAAAGCGAAGCCGAGTTGGCCCTGGCAGATTGCCGCCGCTCCGATCTGGTCTGGCTACCAAGCGGCGCCAACCTGGCCCAACTCGAGGACCAGCTCAGCCCCAATGGCCTGCGCCAGCTCCCGGTGTTTGAGCTCAGTGCCCCCGCCCCGGCCGTGCTGCCCGAGGGAGTGCCCCCGGGCGGCCTGCCCCTGGCGGCCCTGCGGGGCCTGGCCAGCCGCGATGGCATGGCCCGGGCCCTGGCCCGGAGCCGCCACCAGGGACTGGGTCCCAACCCCAGCCCAGGACCCCTTGAAACCGAAGGGGCCCCTGGGGCGGCCTGAGCAAAGAGCCGCTGGCACCCGGCTCAGACCTGCCGCTTCGTGGCGGGCTTAATCAACCAGTTTCGGCTCGATGGTGTCGAGGTAGCGCTGCTCGCACTCCTTGATAATTTTCACAGCCGCCGCCACATCAAGGAAACCGTTCACTTTGCAAGTGCCGGGCTTTTTGAGATCCTTGTAATGCTCCCAATAATACTGGGTTTCGGTTTTCCAGTGGGCACCGAGTTGCTCAAAGCTGGTGATGTGATCCATGCGCTTGTCATCGGCCAGCACGGCGATCACCTTGTCATCCACCTCACCGCCATCGTCAAAGGTCATGATACCGATGATGCGGGCTTCCACTAGGGAACCTGGCACCAGGGGCTCGGTAACTCCAACGATTTCAATATCAAGGGGGTCGCCATCCTCATCCCAGGTGCGGGGAATACAGCCGTAGGCAAAGGGATAGGCCAGGGAGGAATAGCCAACCCGATCGAGCTTGAGGTGGCCGGTTTCGGTGATCAGCTCGTATTTGTTGATCGTGTTGGAGTTCAACTCAACGATGGTGTTGAGACGCAACTCGCCCTCATCGGCGAAGGCCGGCAGCACGTGCAGGAGGTTGAGCATCGTGCGGCTGGGGGCGTGGTCAATGTTCGCCATGGCGGGCGGGGGCCTCAATGGTGCTGGACGGCATCCTACGGAGTGCCCCAGGGCCGCTTCCCCAAGCGGGCGAGCTCCGAGGCCCCAATCGCTCAGATCCAGTGCAGCTCCATGGCCACGGTCCCCTCCAGGCTCTCCTTCACCGGGCAGCCCTCGGCGGCCCGCTGCAGCACCGCCTTGGCCTGATCCTCCAGGCCTGCCGGCCATTGGATCCACACCTCGAGTTTGGCGATCTTGCGCCGGCCGCTGGTTGTCATCGTTTTCTCAACCCGGGCGCTGCAACCCTCCAAAGCCCAGCCATGGCGCTCCGCCATGATCCCCATCACGGTGAGGATGCAGCTGGCCAGGGCCGTCGCCACCAAATCGGTGGGGGAGAAGCGCTCGCCCTTTCCCTGGTTATCGACGGGGGCATCCGTTTCCAGGCGCGAGTGGGAGGGGCCGTGGTCGGCCTGGCAGCGCAGGCCGCCGGAGTACTCGCAAACGATCGACACCATGACAATCGGGCCAAGCTGGACGGGGAACCCCAGACTGGCAGGAGCGGACGGATTGCCTGGCGGAAGGCTTGCCTGGCTGACTGCCTTTTGGCCTGGCCAGCCTGCCCGTCTCATCCCCTTTAGCCAGCCAGGGCCGAATCTCGGCGTAGTCATGGCCAAATCACTAGTCGCTGGGTCCCGATCCATAGGTCCAGCAGCCTCAGTCCAGGGCGGCCTCCATTTCGAGGTGGTACTGGAGACCCCAGGCGTGCTGGCCGAGTCGAAAGGCCTAATCGCGGCAATGGCTGGACCGGATCAGGGGGCACCCAGCCTCGAGCAGCAGGTCTATTTCTTGCGGCAGTAACCGCCACCCACATTCATCCAGCCCTCCAGGCAGGCCTTGCCTTGGGTCGGCACGACCGTGTAGGTCATCAACCCCAGGGTGGAGCACTTGCCGTTGAAGGTGTCCACGTAGCCCATAGGACACACCACCTGCAGCTTGGGCACAACCCTCTGGGCCTGGGCCGGAGGCACCAGGGCCCCGGCGGCAACGCTGCTGGCCAGCAGGAGGGCCCAACGGGACAAGGAACGGCGGCCCATGGTGTCGCGAAACGCTGGTGCGCTTCGAGTCTGGCCCGATGGGGGAATTCGGCAAGGGATGGCGATGGGCTTGATTTCGCCAGGCAAGATGGCTCCAGCTCAACTCCCAGGTGCCATGGCGCAGCGGCGCCCCGAATCCGCAGCGCCCGAGGCCGGGTTCCAGCAGCTCGCCGAGGAACTGGCGGGCCTGCGCCAGGAGCTGGCGGCCCTTCGAACCACGCTCGCAGAGCTAGTTGGTGCCCTGGCGGCAGCTGGAACCCCAGCAACGGCCCAGGCCCTAGGTACCGCGGCCCCGATTCAGAGCGAGGTACGGCCCCTGGGCTCCCCCAGCCCCAGCGCCCTGCTCGCCCGCCGTAACGCCGAACGGCTGGCGGGGGAGGTGCAGCGCCGCGCTGCCCTGGCCAGCGATCCAGGCGACGACACCGAGCTCGATCTCCTGATTGATCGCTTGCATGAGCTGGCCCTGGCCAAAGGAGCCGAGCCCTAGCCGTCGACCCCGCACTGCTGGGGGCGACGGCGCCTGCTGGAATGGCGTCCAGTTGCCCCCGCGCCATGGCCACCCTGCTCTGCGCCGAAACGGTGGCTGGATTGGCGCACAGCCTGGCCGGCTGGCAGCTGCGGGAGGGCCGGCTGCACCGGGAGCTGCGGTTTGCTGATTTTGTCGCCGCCTTCGGCTTCATGGCCCAGGTTGCCCTGCTGGCCGAAGCCCTCGGCCATCACCCCGATTGGAGCAACAGTTGGAACCAGGTGGTGATCGACCTAACCACCCACGATCTCGGCGGCCTAAGCGACCTGGACCTGGAGCTAGCCCAACGCATTAACCAACTCCTGGAGACAAGCCCCAACCGAACCTTGCCTTGACCCAGCCCTGGGCTGGCGGGCCCGCTCAGGCAGAATCGGCGCCGCGGCCCGAGTGAGTCGGCGTGGACCCAGGGCGGCACGGGCTCAATGAATGGCCGACCCAACGGCGAACCCGGCCCCGATTGATTGATTCCTTCTGTTCATTACCTTGCCCTGACCATGCCGCCGCTCAAAACAGCCCTGATCACCGGCATCACGGGGCAAGACGGCAGCTACTTAGCCGAGTTGCTCCTCGAGAAGGGCTACGCGGTGCATGGCATCAAGCGGCGGGCCAGCAGCTTCAACACGGCCCGAATCGACCACCTCTACCAAGATCCCCACGAACTCGATCCGCGCCTGGTGCTCCATTACGGCGATTTAACCGATAGCACCAACCTGATTCGCATCATCCAGCAGGTGCAACCCGATGAGATCTATAACCTCGGCGCCCAGAGCCATGTGGCCGTCAGTTTTGAAGCGCCGGAATACACCGCCAATTCCGATGCCCTAGGCACCCTGCGCATCTTGGAAGCGGTGCGGATGCTGGGGCTAAGCGAGAAAACCCGCATTTATCAGGCCAGCACCAGTGAGCTCTACGGGCTCGTGCAGGAAATTCCCCAGAAGGAAACCACGCCCTTCTATCCCCGCAGTCCCTACGGGGTTGCCAAACTGTATGCCTACTGGATCACGGTGAATTACCGCGAGGCCTATGGCATGTATGCCTGCAACGGCATTCTGTTCAACCATGAAAGCCCTAGGCGCGGTGAAACCTTCGTAACCCGCAAGATCACCCGGGGGCTAGCCCGTATTGATGCCGGACTGGATCAATGCCTGTATATGGGCAACCTCGATTCCCTGCGGGATTGGGGTCACGCCCGCGACTATGTGGAGATGCAGTGGCGCATGCTGCAACAGGAGAGTCCCCAGGACTTTGTGATCGCCACGGGCCGCCAGGAGAGCGTGCGCCGCTTCATCGAGCTGGCGGCCCAGGAACTGGGCTGGGGCGGCAACGATCCGGCCAGCGGCGCCATCGAAGCTGGAGCGCCCATCCTCTGGAGCGGCGAGGGTCTGGAGGAAACGGGCCGCCGCGCCGACACGGGCGCCGTGGTGGTGTGCATCGATCCGCGCTACTTCCGTCCCGCCGAGGTGGAAACTCTGCTGGGCGATCCGACCCGGGCCCGGGAGGTGCTGGGCTGGACCCCCACCACCACCTTGGAAGAGCTGGTGGCAGAAATGGTGAGCTGCGATAAGGAGGAAGCCGCCAAGGAAGCCCTGCTGCGCCGCAAGGGTTTCAACGTGGTGGGCTCGATGGAAAATCCCCCCACCAACCCGGCGGCCGTGGCCGCAGCCAGTGACCGCCATGGGGGGCAGGCCTGATGGGGGCGCACCAGCCGGACCTGTTAATCCAAGCCAGCGACCGCATTTTCATTGCAGGTCACCGCGGCATGGCGGGCAGCGCCATCGTCCGGGCCCTGCGGGCGGCCGGCTACACCAACCTGCTGACGGCCGAGCGCACCAACCTCGATCTGCTCGATCCGATTGCGGTGAACGCCTGGTTTGAAGCCAACCGTCCCGACGTGGTGGTGCTGGCAGCCGCCAAGGTGGGCGGCATCCTCGCCAACAGCACCTACCCAGCCGATTTCCTGCTCGACAACCTCAAAATCCAGAACCATGTAATTGAGGCCGCCTGGCGCCATGGGGCCAGGCGGTTGCTGTTTCTCGGCAGCAGCTGCATCTATCCCAAATTCGCTGAGCAACCGATCCGCGAAGAGGCCCTGCTCACCGGTGCCCTGGAGCCCACCAACGAGTGGTATGCGATCGCCAAGATCGCCGGCATCGAACTCTGCCGCGCCCTGCGCCAGCAGGTGGGCTTCGATGCGATCAGCCTGATGCCCACCAATCTCTATGGCCCGGGCGATAACTACCACCCCACCAATAGCCATGTGTTGCCAGGCCTGATTCGCCGCTTCCACGCAGCCCAGGCAGCTGGCGAGCCGAGCGTGACCTGCTGGGGCACGGGCACGCCCTTGCGCGAATTCCTGCATGTGAACGACCTGGGCGACGCCTGCGTATTCGCCCTCGAGCAGTGGCAGCCCGCTGCCGATCAACTCCAACACCTCAACGTGGGCACGGGGGTCGATCTCTCGATCAAGGCGCTAGCCGAAGCGGTGGCCGCGGCCACGGGCTTTGAGGGAGAAATTCACTGGGATACCAGCAAGCCCGATGGCACGCCGAAAAAACAGCTGGATGTGGGCCGCCTGGCGTCCCTGGGCTGGCGGGCCCGCATTCCCCTGGCCCAGGGGTTGGCTAGCACCGTGGACCTGTTCCGCCAGCAGTTGGCCAAGGGCGAGCTGCGGCTTTAGGCAAGGCCCGATCCGGCTCCACCTGCTGGCCCAAGTCCCCAGCAAACCCCGCCCAAGCACACTCTCCAATCCCGTCGCCCCTATCCCGTGGCTTCCCCCAAGCGCAACCTGATCACCGGCGGCGCCGGCTTTGTTGGTTCCCACCTGGTGGACCGGCTGATGGCGGCTGGTGAAGAGGTGATCTGCCTCGATAACTACTTCACGGGCCGCAAGGCCAATGTGGCCCAGTGGATCGGCCACCCCAATTTCGAACTGATCCGCCACGACGTGACCGAGCCGATCCGCCTGGAGGTGGACCGCATCTGGCACCTGGCCTGCCCCGCCTCGCCGGTGCACTACCAGCACAATCCGATCAAGACCGCCAAAACCAGCTTCATCGGCACCTACAACATGCTGGGATTGGCCCGCCGGGTCGGGGCGAGGTTGCTGCTGGCCAGCACGTCCGAGGTCTACGGCGATCCCGAGGTCCATCCCCAGCCCGAGAGCTATCGCGGCAACGTCAACACCCATGGCATCCGCGCCTGCTACGACGAGGGCAAACGGGTGGCCGAAACCCTCTGTTTTGACTACCAGCGCATGCATGGCGTGGAGATCCGCATCGTGCGCATCTTCAACACCTACGGGCCGCGCATGCTGCCCGATGACGGCCGGGTGGTTAGCAATTTCATCGTCCAGGCCCTGCGCGGCCAACCGCTAACGCTCTACGGAACCGGCTCCCAAACGCGCTCCTTCTGCTACGTGGACGACCTGGTTGAGGGACTGATCCGCCTCATGAATGGCTCCCATCCAGGACCCATCAATATTGGTAACCCCGGCGAATTCACGATCCGCCAACTCGCAGAAAAGGTGCGCGAACGCATTAATCCTGCCCTTGAGCTGATCTATCAACCCTTACCCGCCGATGATCCTCTGCAACGTCAACCGGTGATCGACCTGGCCCGCGAGCAGCTCGGCTGGCAGCCCACGGTCAGCCTGGACCAGGGCCTGGAGCCCACGATCGCCCATTTCCGCGCCGCCCTCGCATGAGCCGCTCCGCCCCCGACCTCGCCGAAGTCCTGTCCGGGCAACCGGCGCCCATTCGCCAAATTTGCTGCATTGGCGCTGGCTATGTGGGCGGGCCCACCATGGCGGTGATCGCCGACCACTGCCCGGCCATCCAAGTGACGGTGGTCGATCTCAACGAGGCTCGCATTGCCGCCTGGAACGATCCGGATCTCTCCCGCCTGCCGGTCTATGAGCCAGGGCTCGATGCGGTGGTGGGCCGTTGCCGGGGCCGCAACCTCCATTTCACAACTGCGGTGGAAGCGGCGATTGCCAGCGCCGATATGGTGTTTCTCTCGGTGAACACCCCCACCAAAACCCGCGGCATCGGTGCCGGCCAGGCCAGTGACCTGCGCTGGATCGAAGCCTCGGCCCGCCAGGTGGCCGCCTGCGCCCAGGGCCACACAATCGTGGTTGAAAAAAGCACCTTGCCGGTGCGCACGGCCGAAACCGTGAAGGCGATCCTCACCGCGGCCCAAGGGGCCGGGGGCCAGACAACCTTTGCCGTGCTCTCCAACCCGGAATTCCTGGCCGAAGGCACGGCCATCAACGATCTGGAACATCCCGATCGGGTCTTGATTGGCGGCGAGGACCCCGAAGCGATCGATGCCCTGGCAGCGATCTACGGCCATTGGGTGCCCGCGGAGCGCATTCTGCGCACCAATCTGTGGAGCAGTGAACTCTCCAAACTCACCGCCAACGCCTTTCTGGCCCAGCGCATCAGTTCGATCAATGCGATCGGCGCCCTGTGTGAGGCCACCGGCGCCGATGTGCGCGAAGTCGCCAGAGCGATCGGCAGCGATAGCCGCATCGGCTCAAAGTTTCTCGCCGCCGGCCCGGGCTTTGGCGGCAGTTGCTTCCAAAAAGACATCTTGAACCTGGTCTATCTCTGCGGCCACTACGGCCTGCAGGAGGTGGCCAACTACTGGCAACAGGTGGTGGAGCTCAACAGCTGGCAGCAACACCGCATCGCCAACCTGGTGGTGCGCTCCCTGTTTGGCACGGTCACGGGCAAACGGTTGGCCGTGTTGGGCTTTGCCTTCAAAGGCGACACCAACGACACGCGCGAATCGCCGGCGATCCGCATCTGCCTGGACCTGATCGAGGAGGGGGCCCACCTGGCGATCTATGACCCCAAGGTCTCCAGCGCCCAAATCGCTGCCGACCTGGGCCAGGCCGAAGCTGACCAGGGGCAGGACCAGCCCCAGCCAGGCCAAGGGGAGGGACGCTGGCAGCTGGCCCGATCCGCCGGCGAGGCCGCCAGGGGCGCCGATGCGGTGCTGATCCTCACCGAATGGCGCGAGTTTCGCCAGCTCGACTGGGCGGCCCTGGCCCCATCGATGCGCCAGCCCGCCTGGCTGTTTGATGGCCGGGCGATCGCCGATACTGCGGCAGCCCGGTCCGCCGGCCTGAATGTCTGGACCGTGGGAGAGGGCTGAGGCGATGCAGGTTCTAGTCACAGGGGGTGCGGGCTACATCGGCAGCCATGCGGTGCGGGCGCTGCAACGGGCCGGCCACCAGCCGGTGATCCTCGACAACCTCGTCTATGGCCACCGGGACATCGCGGCCACCTTGGGGGTGCCCTTGGTGGAGGGCCAGGTGGGCGATCGGGCCCTGCTCGATACCCTGCTCTCAGGCCAGCATTCCGCCCTAGCCGGCACGGCGGCAGCAGGGCAACCGATCGGAGCGGTGATGCACTTTGCCGCCTATGCCTATGTGGGCGAATCGGTGGCAGATCCCGCCAAGTACTACCGCAATAATTTGGCCGACACATTGGTGTTGCTCGAGGCCCTAATTGACCCGCGCCACCATCGCCAGCGCAGTAATCAAGCTGGCGGCGCCGGCGCCAACCTGGCCAACGGGCCCATGCCGATTGTGTTTTCCAGCACCTGCGCCACCTATGGGGTGCCCCAGCAGATTCCGATCACCGAAAATCACCCCCAGGCGCCGATCAATCCCTACGGCCGCAGTAAGTCCATGGTGGAGCAACTGCTTCGCGATTTTGGCGAAGCCTACGGGCTGCCCAGTGTGATTTTCCGCTATTTCAATGCCGCCGGCGCCGATCCCGATGGCGATCTGGGTGAAGACCACAACCCGGAAACCCACCTCATCCCCTTGCTACTCGATGTGATGGCGGGCCGCATCCCCTACCTGCAGATCTTCGGCGACGACTACCCCACCCCCGATGGCACCTGCATCCGCGATTACATCCATGTGAGCGACCTGGCTGAAGCCCATGTGCTCGGCCTCGGCCGCCTACTCAACCAGGCTCCCCAGGCCGAACCGCTCGTTTACAACCTTGGCAACGGCACCGGCTATTCGGTGCAACAGGTGATTGAAGCCGCCAAGGCCGTAACCGGCCGGGGCCTGCTGGCCCATGTGGCGCCCCGGCGCCCCGGCGACCCCGCCCAACTGGTGGCTGGCGCCGAAAAGGCCCGCCGCGAACTGGGCTGGCTGCCCCGCTATCCCCAGCTAGAGGTGATCCTGCAGCACGCCTGGGCCTGGCACCAGGCCCGGCATCGGGGCTAGTCGGCAACAGCCGCAGAACTCTGCTGCTCTCCATGCCCTAAGCAATGGCTACCAGGCCCAGCCCAGGCCCGACCATCCCCCGGCCACGGGCTGCCGCCCAGGAGGACAGGGAGCGGCCCGGGCCCGATGGGCAGCACGCGGCTCTGAACTCGACCTTTGGATCCATCCATAGGCCAGCTAGAGAACAGCAATCTGCCTCCCTTGGCCCATAGCAGAACAAGCCCACAGGGCCCCATTCATTAGATCAGAAACCCTACTATTTGTTGCAACAACAACAAAGCAAGGCCGTTGCCGGCCATACCATTTTGGCATAGTTTTAGGGCCCACCGGCTGTACCCATGGAAGCCAATCTTGACCAAGCTGGCGCCATCGATCCTGGGTCTGCCCAACTGGACAACAAGCAACTGCGTGCCTGGCCCCTGGCGATCACGGCCCTTGCCCTGGGGGGACTGGGGGACCTGCTGCTCTTTCACCCCGGGCCGGGACTAGGTACCAGCCTTTTCCTGCTGCTGTTGCCTGCCGCATTCGGGGGGCTGCTGCGGATCCACGGCCTGCGCCCCCACGGCCCGAGCCTCTGGCCCCTGCTGGGGGCCTATGGCTTCTTCGCCACCATGCTGTCGGTGCGCGCCAGTGCCTTTGTCACCGCCCTCAATGGGCTGGCCTGCCTACTTCTGCTGGGTCTCCTGACCTGCCTGGCCCTCCCCGGCCAACTCCTGGAGCTCCGATTCGCAGCGATCTTCAGCGCCCCCTGCCGGCTGCTGGCCGCCAGCCTGTACCGGGCAGCCCCGATCGTGGCATCAACCCTCGACTCCGTCTTGGGCTATCTCAAGAACACCGACCAACGAAGCACCATCTGGCCCCTTCTTCGGGGTCTGCTATTTAGCATCCCAGTTCTGGTGATTCTGGTCCCCTTACTAGCATCAGCGGATTCGGTCTTTGCCGATCATCTGCTCCTGCTGGGTCGCTGGTTCAACCCTGAGCAGATTTTCGACACAATCTGGCGCCTAAACCGGGCTGGGTTCCTGTCCTGGTTAACGCTTGGCGGACTTACTTTCGCTTTAACAGTAAAGCCGTTTGCACCGAAAAGCCCATCAGAAGATGCACGCCCCCTTGGCTTTATCGAAGCCATGACGGTTCTCTCGAGCGTTGCACTGGTGTTTGGCTCCTTTCTTTCGATCCAAATCACCTATCTTTTTGGCAGCGCCACGAGAGTTCTTTCGATTACGGGCATGACTTTTACGGAGTACGCACGTCGTGGCTTCGCTGAACTTGTACTGGTCTCCCTACTGACCCTAATCTTGATTTTAGGCCTCTCAGCGGTAACCCGGCGTACGGGACAACAAACCATCGGCTTCTCCGCCCTGGCAACCGTGATTGTTGCCGAAACCCTGGTGCTACTTTGCTCTGCCTGGAGCCGAATGGCCGCCTACGAAGCATTGCATGGGGCGACCCAGACCAGAATCCAAGTGGATGTCTTCATTCTCTGGCTAGGAGCAGCCCTGCTCTGGTTGGTGTTCACGCTTTGGTCGCGCTCCTGGGCACAACGGTTTACATTTGGCGGGCTGATCTGCAGCCTTGGCTACGTCGCCAGCTTGAACCTACTCAATCCCGATGCCCTGGTCGCCAAGCGCAACATTCAGCGCTGGCAAGAGACTGACAAACTCGACATGAGAGCCCTTTGCGCCCTCTCCGATGATGCCAAAGAACTGGTCTTCCCATTGAAGGATAAATTACAAAATAAAAAATCACGCCAAGCCATCAACACCTGGATTGCGTCCCACCACAAGCCAATCAAGACTTGGCAAAGCTGGCACTGGGCCAAGCAAAACTGATTCAGACTATCACCCACCCAAAAGGCTACTTGCCGTCAAACAGAACAGCGAAAAACTAAAGCCGCCAGCATCGCAAAACCTTATTAAGGCCAAATATCAGAAAGAGGAAAACCAAACTTTAAAATCCATCCCAACCTAATTCCCCGAAGAGCCCCGATAGCGACTAATCAGCACTCCCATCACCAGGGCCAAATAGGTGGTGCCAATTAAGGACACCGCCACACTAAACATCTGGGCCTGGGGAGTCAACGGAACGATGTCGCCAAAGCCCACGGTCGTGAGGCAAACAAAGGCGAAATAGTTGAGCCGCATGAAATTGATTTTCCACACGGAACTGAACACATCCTCCGCCCCCGGCGTCAGGATGATCACCGCCCCGCCCGAGCCGTTAGTACTGGTAAAGCTGCCAGGCACCACCGTTTCCAGGGCACTAAATAGCAGGCCAGCAGTCAGGCCCACCAGCAGGTAGCCGGCCAGGGCCCCCATCAACACCTTTTCACTCACCTCAGGTTCCTGGGCCAAGCCCCGAATCAGCCGCAGGCTGCTCCAGCCCACAAAGCCACCCCAGAGCACCAACATCGGCACGCCTGTGCCACGCATGTAGACCGGGGTCAGGGTCCAGACCAACGAGGAGAGAAACGCCGCAATCCCCAGCAGCCGAAACAGGCGATGGGGCACCCGGCCAAAGGGACGCCGGCCAAACGGTTCGCCCAGACCGCGAATGATCACCAGTGGCAACAAGTTGTAGCCCACCAAGCCCAGCCAATTCATGCCCTTGGGCAGGGTAAAGGTAACCATCACCACCAGGCAGATGGCCAGCAGTTGGGCATAGCAGCGATGGCGCCGCATCACTCCGCTGAACTCTGATGGCAAAGGGCCCTCGGACTGGTTGGGGGTGATTGTGACCGAGGGAGCCGCCCTCGCTACGGCCCCAACCAGCCTGATTGGGGCCGTAGCGAGGGGCACCCGCTGGAGGAGCCGATTCAGCCGAACAACGGCAACTGGGCAGAAGCGCCCTGGACAACTGGTGGGCGCAGGGGCGGCTGAATCTCCCAGCCCGCCGGATCCCAGCCGCCCAGGAGCGGCTGTAGGGCCCGCAGGTCAGGGCCATCGGCGGCGGCCAACCAGGCCTGCTCCAGGCCATCGGGCAGGAGCACCGGCATGCGCTCATGCAGGGGACGGATCAGCCCATTGGCGGCGGTGGTGATCACGCAACAGCTCTCCACCTCACTGCCGTCGGGGCCGATCCAGCGGTCCCAAAGGCCCGCCAACCAGAAGGGGGCGCCATCGCTGCGGCGGATCATGCGACCCTTCTCATAAAAGCCATCGGCGGGCAACAGGCAGCGGCGGTGGCGCCAGGGACCCCGGAAACTGGCCTTTTCCGGCACGGTTTCGCCGCGGGCGTTGAAAGGACGATGGGCCAACAGAGCATCCTTACTCCATTCCGGTAGCAGGCCCCAGAGCATCAGCGCCGCCTCCGGCCGGCCGTGCTCCTGGCGCAGGGCCAACACCGGTTGGCCAGGGGCGATCAGGGGACACGGGGCGTAATAGCGCTCCAAACCCGGCGGTAGGCCCACCCCCAGCCGGCTGCCCAGGGTTCTGATCGGGATGGTGAGGCTGAAGCGACCACACATAGTTGGAACACACGCGAGTGGGGGCAAACCAGGATCCAGCCCTCCCGATCGCCGGCAAGGCCCTGGGCGTTCGGTTCTCACCCTCAACGGTGGGCTCCGCCGGGGCATGGGCCACCTAGTTTGAGCCCACCTACCCGCCAATCGCCCGTTCGCCCCATGGCCATCCGTCAGGACGAGACCCCCCCGAACAGGCGTTTTGGGATCGTCAACCTGGTTTTGATCGGTTTAGGCGTGTTGCTGCTGGTCAGCAGCTTCTTGCCTAACCAGGCGATCCAGCAGGTGCCAAGGGTTCCTTACTCTTTGTTTATTAATCAGGTGGATGATGGCGCCGTGAAGCGGGCCTTTATCACCCAGGACCAGATTCGCTACGAGCTCAATAATGCCGAAGAGGGCGCCCCCTCGGTGCTCGCCACCACGCCGATCTTCGACATGGAGCTGCCCCAGCGGCTCGAGCAGCATGGTGTTGAATTCGCCGCTGCCCCACCGAAGCGCCCCAGCTTCATCACCACGGCCCTGAGCTGGGTGGTGCCTCCGCTGATTTTCATTCTGGTGCTGCAGTTTTTCGCCCGCCGCTCCATGGGCGGCGCCCAAGGGGCCCTGAGCTTTACCAAGTCGAAGGCCCGGGTCTATGTGCCCGATGAGGAATCCCGGGTCACGTTTGCCGATGTCGCTGGCGTGGATGAGGCCAAGGACGAACTGACCGAGATCGTTGATTTCCTAAAAACCCCTGAGCGCTATACGGCCA
>CAMCMT010000031.1 GCA_945875915.1 Synechococcus sp. UW140
CTCCTGCAGGTTGTGGCCTATGCCGGGAATGTAGGCGGTGACCTCAAAGCCCGAGGTCAGCCGAACCCGGGCGACCTTGCGCAGGGCTGAGTTGGGCTTCTTGGGAGTGGAGGTGTACACGCGGGTGCACACGCCGCGGCGCTCTGGGCAGGCGCGCAGGGCCGGGGACTTGGTTTTGCGGGTGAGGCGCTGCCGCTCGGTGCGGATCAGCTGCTGAATCGTGGGCATCGAGGGCCGGTGGTTAGGGCCGGAAGTCCGACCACATTCGACAATCCGCCATCTTACGCGGTCACCGTCCTGATTATCAGATCGGGCTGAAGGCTGCGCCGCAGGCGCAGCAGCGCACCTGGCCACTGGCCCGGATCAGGAAGCCGCCGCCACTGAGGTCGCCCTTGTAGTCCAGGCTCAGGCCTGACAACCGCTGGCTCTGGTCGGGGGGGGCATAGAGGGTGATGCCGTCGGCCCGGGCCATGGCCACACCAGCCAAATGTCCGGGCCGGATGCGGATCACCCAGCGCTCGCAGCTGCCATCGATCAGGTCGATGTGCATTACCCCGGGGGTGCCGGCGACGGCCGCCTGCCGTCCCAGCTCGGCGGCGGCGGCGGCGGTTAGGCGCAGGCTGTGGCCCTTGGGCATGGCGAGGGGGAAACGGATTCCAGTTTGTCAGGGGCTGGCCAGGGGGCTATCGGCCCGGGGGATTAGGCCCAGACCGTTATGCACCGATGCCACCACGCCCCGGCCCTTCACGGTTTGCACTCCCCCCAGCACTAGGGCGGTGGAACTGCCGCCATCGAGGTTAAGGGCATCGCGTAGGCCGAGGCGCTGCAGGGCCTCGGCCGTTTGCAGCAGGGTCGGGCCCAGGTTGCCGACCCCCTGGATCGTCACCAGCCAGAGCTTGTGGCCATCGCTGCCGATCACGGTGCGGGGCGCCCCCTGGGAGAGGAAGCCAGGGCTGAAGCCTTCGCTGGCGCCATTGAGCACCAGCTGGCCGTCCTGGAGCAGCAGCGGCCCACCACCGATCACGTAGGGCTGCAGGCCCAGGGGGTGGGTCGGCTGGCTGGAGAGGTTGAGCAGGCTGCCGGGCCCCCAAGGCAGCTGGCTGTCGCCGCGGGCCACCAGCAACATGGTGCCTGGATCGAGGGGGATCCCCGCGGCCATGGCCTCACTGCCTAGCTGCTGGATCACCCGGTTGTCCTGCAGCAGCAAGCCGCTCTCGCCATCGCTGAGGGCGCGGTACGTCCGGCCCCAGCTGGAGGTGTAGCGGCTGAGGCCCCGCTGCACGTAGCCGCTGTTGAGGTGGAGCACGGGCAGGCGTTGGCCCTGGCCATCGCTGATCGATTCCCGTAGGGCCAGGCGGCCGAACTGGGGTAGGCCACTGGCACCCCATCCCACGGCGCCCCGGTTGAGGATTGGGCCCGAGAGCCAGGTACCGCCATCGCGCAGGGCGCCCAGGGGTAGCCGTTTGATCCGGTTGAAATAACCGCCATTAATGGCGATCAGGGCCTGTTCCCCCTGGGCCAGTTGGGACAAGGTGCTGAGTCCCTCCATGCCATCGGCCCGGGTTAGGGGGCGCAGATCGAGGGGGATGAGGCGGGGATCGAAGCGCACGCTGTTGATCAGGAGCGACTCGCCATCCACCTGGCTGACGCTGCGCTCCAGCTCGATGCCACGGCCGATCAGGGCCTGCAGCCGCGGATCGACGGTCGACAGCGTTGGGACACTGCCGCCAGGACGGGCTTCGGCGCTGGGGTTGGGGGCGATGCCGCCCTCGCCAAAATCCAGTACCAGCCGGGTTGGCCCCCCGAGGGTTAGCAGGTGGGGGGGGGCGTCACTGGGCGCGGTGAGGCGCAGGCCGTCGGGTGCCTGTTGGGCCTTGAAGCCCAGGGCTGCCAGGCTCAGCCGTTGGTCGGCACTGCTGCTGACGCCAAGAATCAGTTGGCGTTCATTCCGGTAGAGAAGGGCCGCCGCTCCCAGGTCGAGCACTACGCGCCGGCCGCTGCCCAACTCCCGGGAGCGCACGGCCAGCAGGGGGACCGGGGCCATCTCAATCCGCAAGAGGCTTCCCTGGGGCGTCAGCCGGGCACCAGCGGCCTGGAGCAGCCTTCCCACCGGTAGGGCTACCTCATCTTCGAGGCTGCGCTGGCTACCGGCGGGCAGCTCCAGGCTGGTGCCGAACCATTCCAGCTTCACACTGCCATCCGGCCGCGCTTGACTGGTCATGCCTAGTTGTCCCTGAAGCACCTCCAAGGGCAACCAAAGCTCGCCCTGGGTCTGGCCCGGGCCGGCGGGACTCCACAGCCAGCGGGCCGTCTGGCGCTGGTTGTGGATCTCGATCAGCCCCCCCTGAAGGCTGGTGCCCAGCCTGGGTGTCCGGGTCCCCTCCTGGCTTGGGCTGGGCTGCGGCGCGTTGAAGGAGGCCGGCGGCAGGGGCGGTGGGCTGGGCAGGGCGGCGAGCAGGGGTGCCATGGGCAGGAGCCGCAGCAGGGAAAGCAGGGCTGCCAAGGGCGCTCCAGGGAGATGTCCGCACGCTAAGTCGGTTGTCCAGGCCCCCTGCGCCAGGGACGGTTTTACGGCGATCAGCTGCCTAAGATTCGGAGCTCTTAATGCGGGTGTTCTGCGGGTGATCCTCACCCAAAGAAGGCCCGCCCCTTCGCAGGTTGTTGCCTGGCTATGGCGCTTTCTTCCCGTCCCCAGTGGCCCCATCGCGATAGCCCGGCCCCTGCCGCCGTGGCTGGCGAGAAGGACGCCTGCGGGGTGGGGTTTCTTGCCCATCTGCAGGGAGAGCCAAGCCATTGGGTCCTGGCCCAGGCCCTACGGGCGCTCGATTGCATGGAGCACCGCGGCGGCTGCGGTGGCGACGGCGATTCTGGTGATGGTGCCGGCATCCTCTGCGGCATTCCCTGGGCCTATCTGGAGTCGGTGTGGCCCCATGCCCAGGCCAGCCGCGGCAGCGCCCGGGGCCTGGGCATGGTGTTCCTGCCCGCCGATTCGGGCCGACGCGTGCAGGCTCGCCAGTTCTGTGACGCGGAAGCGGCCCATTTGGGCTTGGTCAGCCTCGGTTGGCGCCAGGTGCCCTTGGATGTCTCGGTGCTCGGCCCCATGGCCCGGCAGACGGCCCCGGCCATTGAGCAGTGGTTGATCGGTCCAGCCCCAGGTGGGTCGGCCCCTGAGGGTGACGCCCTGGAAGCCCTGCTGTTCCGGCTGCGGCGCCGGGTCGGTGACCGGGCCCGGGAGGCCTGGGGAACCGGCTCCATTGACCTCTATTTCGCCTCCCTGAGCAGCCGCACCCTTGTGTACAAGGCGATGGTGCGGTCCCAGGTGCTGGCCGCCTTCTACGGCGACCTGCGCGATCCCCGTTTCGCCGTCACCTTCGCCATCTACCACCGCCGCTTCAGCACCAACACCCTGCCCCGTTGGCCCCTGGCCCAGCCGATGCGGCTGCTCGGCCACAACGGCGAGATCAACACCCTGCTCGGCAACCTCAACTGGGCCCGGGCGGCCGAAGCCAACCTCGATGCGGTCTGGGGTGAGGCGGCCGGTGACCTCAAGCCGGTGGTGAATCCGGCCTTCAGCGATTCGGCCAACCTCGATGCCACCCTCGAGTTGATGGTGCGCAGCGGCCGGCCCGTCACCGACAGCTTGATGACCCTGGTGCCGGAGGCTTTTCGCCAGCAACCCGAACTCGAAAGCCGCCCCGAAATCCAGGCGTTTTATGAGTACAACGCCTGCCTGCAGGAGCCCTGGGATGGACCGGCCCTGCTGGTGTTCAGCGATGGCCGCAGCGTGGGCGCCACCCTCGATCGCAACGGCCTGCGGCCCGCCCGTTACTGCATCACCAGCGACTTCTACGTGGTGATGGGCTCCGAAACCGGGGTGGTGGACCTCGATGAGAGCAAAATCATTGAAAAGGGGCGCCTCGGCCCCGGCCAGATGCTGGCGGTGGACCTGGAGCAGGGCCGGCTGCTGCGCAATTGGGAGGTGAAGGCCGAGGCGGCCGCCCGCCATCCCTATGGCGCCTGGCTCGCCGAACACCGGCGCCAGCTGGACCCCCAGCCCTGGCTGCAGGAGCGCCAACTCGGCGAACTGGACCTGCTACGCCAGCAAACCGCCTTCGGCTTCACCGCCGAGGACATGGAATTGGTGATCGACGACATGGCGGGGGCCGCCAAGGAACCGACCTATTGCATGGGAGATGACATCCCCCTAGCGGTGCTCTCCGCCAAACCCCACCTCCTCTACGACTACTTCAAGCAACGCTTCGCCCAGGTCACCAACCCGCCGATCGACCCCCTGCGCGAAAAGCTGGTGATGAGCCTGGAGATGCACCTGGGCCAGCGGGGTTCGGCCCTGAGCCCGGTGCCGGCCGCCGCCGGTGTGGTGCACCTGGACTCCCCGGTGCTGAATGAGGCCGAACTTCAGACCATTGGCGACCAGGGCCTGGCGGTCACATGGTTGTCGACCCTGTTCCCGGTTCTCGCGGGGCCGAGCGGCCTGGAGCAGGCAGTGGAGCGGCTGCGCCGGGAGGCCGAGGCGGCTGTGCGCTCTGGCACCGTGATCGTTCTGTTATCGGATCGCCGGGGCCAAGGCGGACAGCCCGCCAGTATTGATGCCACCACCACCATGATCCCGCCCCTGCTGGCGGTGGGGGCGGTGCATCACCACCTGCTCAACCTGGGCCTGCGCCTAAAGGCCTCCCTGGTGGTAGACACGGCCCAGTGCTGGAGCACCCACCACCTGGCCTGCCTGATCGGCTATGGCGCCAGTGCCGTCTGCCCCTGGCTCACCTGGGAAACCACCCGCCACTGGCTGGCCCAGCCCAAGGTGCAGTCCTTGATCGAGCGCGGCAAACTGCCCGCCCTCACGGCCGACCAGGCCCAGGCCAATGTGCGCAAGGCCCTAGAAGACGGCCTCCGCAAGATCCTCTCCAAGATTGGGATCTCCTTACTGGCCAGCTACCACGGCGCCCAGATCTTTGAGGCCATCGGCATCGGCGCTGACCTGATCGCCCTGGCCTTCAGCGGCACCACCAGCCGGGTGGCCGGCCTCAGCCTCAGCGATCTGGCCAGTGAAACCTTGGCCTTCCACGCCAAGGCCTACCCCGAACTCAATCGCACCAAGCTCGAGTTCATGGGCTTTGTGCAATACCGCACCGGCGGCGAATACCACCTCAACAGCCCGGAGATGGCCAAGGCCCTCCACGCCGCCGTCAAGGCCGGCCCGGGCTACGACCACTTCTCCACCTACCAAACCCTGCTCGAGAACCGGCCGGTGACGGCCCTGCGCGACCTCCTGCAGCTCACCCCGGCGGCGGTGCCCCTGCCGATCGACCAGGTGGAGAGCATCGAGAGCATCTGCGCCCGCTTCTGCACCGGCGGCATGAGCCTGGGGGCCCTCTCGCGCGAGGCCCACGAAGTGCTGGCCATCGCCATGAACCGGATTGGCGGCAAGAGCAACAGCGGCGAGGGCGGCGAAGACCCGGCCCGCTTCCATCCCCTCACCGATGTGGATGGCGAGGGTCGCTCCGCCACCCTGCCCGGCCTCAAGGGGCTGCGCAACGGCGATACGGCCTGCTCCGCCATTAAGCAGATTGCCTCGGGTCGCTTTGGCGTGACCCCCGAATACCTGCGTAGTGGTCGCCAGCTGGAAATCAAGGTGGCCCAGGGCGCCAAACCGGGCGAAGGCGGCCAGCTGCCCGGCCCCAAGGTGGACGCGTATATCGCCTGGCTGCGCAACAGCAAGGCGGCGGTGGCCCTGATTTCGCCGCCGCCCCACCACGACATCTATTCCATTGAGGACCTGGCCCAGCTGATTCATGACCTGCACCAGGTCCATCCCGCCGCCCAGGTTTCGGTGAAGCTGGTGGCCGAGATTGGCATTGGCACGATCGCCGCGGGTGTGGCCAAGGCCAATGCCGATGTGATCCAGATTTCCGGCCATGACGGTGGCACTGGCGCCTCGCCACTGAGTTCGATTAAGCACGCCGGCAGTCCCTGGGAGCTGGGCCTCACCGAGGTGCACCGCAGCCTGCTGGAGAACGGCCTGCGCGATCGGGTGCTGTTGCGGACCGATGGCGGCCTCAAGACCGGCTGGGATGTGGTGATTGCAGCCCTGCTGGGCGCCGAGGAATACGGTTTTGGCTCGGTGGCGATGATTGCTGAGGGCTGCATCATGGCCCGGGTTTGTCACACCAATAATTGCCCCGTGGGGGTGGCAACCCAGAAAGAAGCCCTGCGTCATCGCTTCACGGGTCTGCCGGAACATGTGGTCAATTTCTTTCTCTTTGTGGCCGAAGAAGTGCGCCAGTTGCTGAGCGTGCTTGGCGTGGCCCGGCTCGAAGACCTGATCGGCCGCAGCGAGCTGTTGCAGCCCCGTTCGTTGGCCCTGGCCAAGACCAGCGCCCTCGATCTCTCCTGCCTGCTTGATCCCATTCCCCAGGCCGAAGGACGAGACTGGCTCAACCACAGCCCCACGGCCCATGGCAATGGCCCGGTGCTGGAAGACCAGCTGCTCGCCGATCCGGAGGTGCTGGCCGCCATCGAGGGCCATGGTCGTCTGGAGCGCAACCTGGCAATCGTTAACACCGACCGCAGCGTTGGTGCCCGTTTGGCCGGTGAGATCGCCGCCCGCCATGGCAACACTGGATTCGCTGGCCAGTTGGCGCTCAATTACCAAGGAGCGGCTGGCCAGAGCTTTGGCGCCTTCTTGCTCAAGGGAATGCAGGTGAAGCTGGTCGGAGAGGCCAACGACTACGTGGGTAAGGGCATGAATGGCGGCCGCCTCACGGTGGTGCCGCCCCCCGGTGTGCAGGATCCCGGCAGCCAGGTGATCCTGGGCAACACCTGCCTCTACGGCGCTACCGGAGGCGAGCTGTTTGCCCTGGGCCGGGCCGGCGAACGCTTTGCCGTGCGCAACAGCGGCGTGCGCACCGTGGTGGAGGGCGCCGGCGACCATTGCTGCGAGTACATGACCGGCGGTGTGGTGGTGGTGTTGGGCTCCATCGGCCGCAATGTGGCCGCCGGCATGACCGGGGGCGTGGCCTTCCTTCTCGACGGGGACGGCCGCCTGGCCGAGCGCCTCAACCTTGAAACCGTGACCCTGTGCGAGCTCACGACCCCGGAACAGGAGGCCCTGCTCAAGCCCCTTTTGGAGGCCCACTTGGAGACCACCGGCAGCGAGCGCGCCGCCGTCCTGCTGGCCGATTGGGGCCACTGGAAAACCCGCTTCAAGCTGCTGGTGCCCCCCAGTGAGAAGGCCGCCATGGGCCTGGCCGACCGGGCTGCTGTCGCGGCCTGATTGGGTTCCCCTGATTGGGCAGCCCCAATCGGGGAGCGCCTGATCGGGCGCTTACCCCTAACACTGGGTTCAGCGCGGGTGCTGCTGCATTAGGCGTTGCACTTCGCCGGCGTGGTAACTACTGCGGGTGAGGGGGCTGCTCACCACCTGGAGGAAGCCCAACTCGGTTTCGCCGTGCTGGCGGAAGCTCTCAAATTGCTCCGGGCTGACGAAGCGATCGACCGGCAGGTGCTTGGGCCCTGGCGAGAGGTATTGGCCCACCGTGACGATGTCGACGGCGTGGCGGCGTAGGTCGCCCAGTACCTCCAGCACTTCGGCGTCGCTCTCGCCCAGCCCGGTCATCAGACCCGATTTCGTGTAGGTGCGGGGCCAGCCGTCGTGGACCCGTTGCAGCAGCTCGAGGGAGCGGCCGTAGATCCCCTGGGGCCGGGCCAACCGGTAGAGCCGGGGCACGGTTTCAATGTTGTGGTTGAGCACGTTGGGGGCTGCCGCCATCACCGCGGCGAGGGCCTGCCAGTTGCCGCAGAAATCGGGGATGAGCAGCTCGATCGTGGTCTGGGGCGAGCGTTGGCGCACCTGCTCGATGCAGGCGACGAACTGGCTGGCGCCGCCATCGGCCAGGTCGTCCCGGTTCACCGAGGTGATCACCACATGCTTGAGGCCTAGGCGCGCCACGGCCTCACCGAGCCGCTGCGGTTCGCTGGGATCTAGGGCCCGCACGCTCTTGTCGAAGTCGATGTCGCAGTAGGGGCAGGCCCGGGTGCAGCCCGGCCCCATGATCAAGAAGGTGGCGGTGCCGCCGGCAAAGCATTCGCCGATGTTGGGGCAGCTGGCCTCCTGGCAAACCGTGTTCAGCTTCAAATCCAGAAGCAGGTCGGCAACGGCACCGATCCGTTCCCGCTGGGGGGCCTTCACGCGCAACCAGTCGGGTTTCTGCAAGGGGCGGCGCCGCGGCGGTGGTGGGGTGGGCCAACTTTAGGAAGGGCCCTGGACCAGGGCGATCTCCTACACTCCCCCCATCGGGATGTGGCGCAGCTTGGTAGCGCACTTCGTTCGGGACGAAGGGGCCGCAGGTTCGAATCCTGTCATCCCGATTGATTGTTCACTGGCCAGCTCCACCCCCTAGGTGAAAGGACTTGTGTCGGCCCGATCTGGCCAGTGCAGCTCGAAACTGCCTGGGCCCAATCCTGGCGACTTGGCGCCTGGGGCTCAGGCCAGCTCCGCCCCCGGGTAGCCCCTAGGGGTCACCATGCGGCCGGCCTCAACCCGGCTCGTGCTGTTGCCGATCAGCACCAGGGTGAGCATGTCCACGGCCTCGATCGGTAGATCGGCCAGGGTATGCAGGCTCAGGTTTTCCTCGGCCCGACCCAGTTGGCGGGCCAGTAGCACCGGGGTGCTGCCGGGCCGGTGTTCGAGCAGCAACTCCCGGGCCCGGCCCAGTTGCCAGTCGCGGCCGAGGGAGCGGGGGTTGTAGAGGGCCACCACAAAATCACCGGCTGCCGCACCCTTAAGTCGTTTTTCGATCACCGGCCAGGGGGTGAGCCGGTCGCTGAGGCTGACCGTGCAGAAGTCATGCATCAGGGGCGCCCCGGCCCGGGCGGCGGCCAATTGCAGGGCCGAAATGCCTGGATGCACCGTGAATCCAGGCCGATCCCCCGGCGCCAGCGCCAGCCATTGTTCCAGGGCCAGGCCGGCCATGCCGTAGATGCCGCTGTCGCCGGAGGAGACGAGGGCGACAGTCAGGCCCTGGCAGGCCAGCCCTAGGGCTTCGGCGCAGCGCTCGCGTTCCAGGGTGAGTTGGCCGTCGCTGCGGAGTTGGTCGGGGCGGCGCAGGGGTTCGAGCAGGTCCAAATAGAGGCCGTAGCCCACCCAGACCGTGCTTTCGGCGAGGGCCCGGCGGGCATCGGCGGTGAGCAGGTCCAGGCTGCCCGGCCCACTGCCGACCAGATGGAGCTGGCCCTGGCCCGGGGCCCATTGGCTAGCGGTTTGGGCGATTGCCAGGGTGGCTGCGCCCTGTTCGCCGCCGCGGGCCCTTTCGATCCGTTTCTCAAGTGTTAGCTGGGGCCCTGGACCGGCGGCGAGCAGGGCTGCCGCCTCGGCCACGCTGGCCGTGCCCAGTTCCCGGGCCACGGCTTCAGAGGGATTGGGCACCGTCACGGCCGCCAACTTGGTGGCGTCAAAGCACCTCAGGGGCCAGCCCCTGCGCGTGGCCAGCTGCAGCAGGGCCGGTTCGTCGGCTTTGCGGTCGGCGCTGGCCAGGCCCGCCACGGCCTCCGGGGCGAGCCCAAGTTGGGCCAGGCTGGTGTCGACGAGCCGCTCCAGCAGGCCCAAGCTGGTGCCTCGCTCACAGCCGATCCCGAGCCAGAGGCAGGGGGGGTGCCAGCGGCAGCCCTCGCCCCGCTCGGCCCCGATCACGAGGGGCAACCCTCCGGAGCGGAGGGGCTGCAGCAGGGCGGTGGCCCCGTCGAGCCCCTGCCAGCGCTCGGTGCCGCTGGGCTGATGGACTTGGATCGGGCCGCCCCGAGCCACGGATTTCATCAGGGAGTCCCAGTCGCCGCTGCCGCGGCGCCAGCCCCAACTGCTGCCGAAGCTGTCCAGGGCCAGGCGCCCTTGGCTACTGCTACCGCCCGTCAGTACCGCCTGGCCCTCCATCAGGGCGGCGATCGCCAGGCTGAGCTGCTCCGCCCCGGCGCCATGGCCGCCGAGCAGGGGGATGGCATAGCGGCCGAGGGGATCGAGCACCACCACGGCGGGGTCTTCGTTTTTTGTCTTCAGGTGGGGCGCGATCAGTCGGGTGATGGCGCCGCAGGCGCCGATCGCCACAAAGGCGCTGCTGCGCTCCCATTCGGAGGCGAGCAGCTCGGCAGCCGTGGCCCGGTGCCAGTCGGGATCGCCGCTGACTCCTTCCGCCTCAGGCCCCCCGAAGTTGACAAGTTGCTGGGAGGGTTCGGCCTCGATGTTTTGGGGCGGCAGCACTAGGCGGTCGATGAGGCCGGCCTGCAGCAGCCGCTGCAACAGGGGAAAACTGGAAGGGCCGAGGCCAAATCCCCAGCGCAAGGCTTGGGCGCTCATGGTTGAAACTGTTGGCGCAGCCTGGCCAGGGGCCCCTCGGGCCGGGGTTTGGGCAAGGAACCATCGGCAGCCACCTGGTCGCGGGCCCGGCCGCTGAGGCTGGTGCTGGGGCTGAGGCGGTCTGGGGGCGGGGAAGTGCTGCCGCCCTGGGGGAGGCTGCCGCCGCGGGGTGGTGGCCCCAGGGGCGCCTCAGGGCCACCGTTCGCTGTTGTTGGTGTCGCTGACGTTGGGGTTTTGGCCGGGATTGGTGCCGAGAGTGCAGGGGCAGCAGTTTTAGGCGGCCCAGGGCTTGCTTGCTCTTGGGGGGCCTTGATGCTGTCCAGTCCGATCGCTGGTGTTGCAAGCTCCACCAAGGCAGGCTCTGGGGCCCGGTTGTTTTCAACCGTGGCAGCGGCTTGGGAGGGGGCCAGGGTTCCTCCCTGGGTGCCTTGGCCCGGCGCCGAGAGGCTCTCGCTGGAAACGCTGGCGGACTGGTCTGTTTGCAGCCCCTTGGCCCCGGTGGGGACGTCAGGGACTGGTGGCGTTGCTGGCGGAAGTGGCGGATCGCTGGAACGGCTGTTTGGCTGATCTAGAGCCTGTTCCGCGTCCTTTTCTGGGGGAGCTGGGCTGGGGGCAGGCCGGGGCTCGGGCGGCAGGGGCGCTTCGCCTAGGAGCTGGGCCTGCTCCAGGGCCGTGAGGCTGGGGCGCTGCCAGGCGGCAGCGGGACCCGCTTGGATCACCACTTCCTCCACCAGGCTGTTGAAGGGCGGATTGAGCGGTTCACCCCGGCCATCGAGCAGCTCCAGCTGGACAGCATTGCTGCCGCCGTGGAAACCCTGCAGCCAGAGGGGGGTCTGGCGATCAACCAAGAAACTGTCGCCGTTGACGCTCACCCGCAGGCGCCAGCGGCCGTCGTCGTCCCTGAGATGTTGGAGGGGAGCATCGATCAGGAGCCAGTCAATCAGCACGGGTTCCTGGCTGGGCCCTGGGCTGGCCGGGGCCGCCAGCAATTGGGGCGAGCCTGGAGCAGGAACCTGCTGGGGGTTGGCGGCCACCCGATCGAGGCGGATCTGGCGGCTGGCGCCCGGGGACTTCACCACTTCTCCCCAGGGCCTGGTGGCGTAAACGGTGAGGCGATGGCTGCCTGGGGTCAGGGGTGGCATCGCTAGATGCCTTGCGGCGGTGGCGTCGCTGATGCGCAGGGGGGGGGCGTCATCGAGTTGCACCACCAGATGGGGCCCGAGTCCGAGTGGACCGGCATCCGCCAGGGGCCAGTCCTGCACCTGGAGCTCCAACGACCAGGGGCCCGCCGGCAGCAGGGCCCCATCGGCCGGGGCCAGGATCAAAACCTGGGGATCCCGTCGATCCAGGCGGGTCCGTAGGTCTTGCACCAGCGGCGGTGGCGCCACTTCTTGAAGGGCACCCCGCGGGGCCGTGGGGGCAAGGGGCTGGTCCGGTGGCTGGCTCGGGCTGGCTTGGCGGCCGAGGCGGCCGCAGCCTGAGCTCAGCAGCAGCAGGGCCACGAGAACCCAGCCGATCACAGCCCGAAATGGCGCAACCCCCATGCCAGCCGATCTCCCTGGTGATTGCAGACGGTGTCGTCCCATTGTGACCGGCTGGCTACGGCGGCCTGGTCCTGCTCAGAACAGCGCTGGATTGGCCGCACATTTTCAATAACTGATCGCTGCATTGTTGTCCTTCTTGCTGATACATAGCCCCGCCCATAGCTCAGTCCCTGACTGGTGTGGCTCCGGATTGAACCTTTGTAACTGAGGGCCCTGAAACCTTGGTCATCGCCCTTATGGTTAGACCAGCGGTCCCCTCCATGGGGCCCAAGCTCCAGTCATGGCAACAGGTTTCGGCTTCTGTCGATTCAGCTGCCGCGGCTGGCGCCCGTGGACGCTTCGGACTTCGGTCCACGGCCCCATGCGGCTCCACCGGTCCGGCCCCCTGCCGGAACCGGAGGGGTGGACCTCCACCTCGATCCCGTCCCTCGAGGAACGTCTCGATGACCATCAGCCCACCAGAGCGTGGGAAAACGGCGAAGGCCCAGGTCGACCGGGTGAACAACCCGGCCACCTTCGAACTGTTCGGTAAGCCCGGCCATTTCGATCGCACCCTCGCTAAAGGTCCCAAAACCACCACCTGGGTTTGGAACCTCCACGCCAACGCTCACGACTTCGATAGCCACACGAGCGATCTTGAAGAGATTTCTCGCAAGATCTTCTCAGCCCATTTCGGCCATCTGGCCGTCATTTTCATCTGGTTAAGTGGCGCCTTCTTCCATGGGGCCCGTTTTTCCAACTATTCCGGCTGGCTCGGCGACCCCACGCACGTCAAACCGAGTGCGCAGGTGGTTTGGCCGATCTTCGGCCAGGAAATTCTCAATGGCGACATGGGTGCCGGCTTCCACGGCATTCAGATCACCTCCGGTCTTTTCCATGTGTGGAGGGCATGGGGCATCACCAACGAAACCCAGCTGCTGGCCCTGGCCATCGGTGCGTTAGTGATGGCGGGCCTGATGCTCAATGCAGGCGTCTTCCATTACCACAAGGCAGCTCCGAAGCTCGAGTGGTTCCAGAACGTTGAGTCCATGCTCAACCACCATCTGGCCGGTCTGCTTGGTCTGGGCTCCCTGTCCTGGACGGGTCACCTCATCCATGTGTCCCTGCCCACCACTGCCCTGATGGATGCCATCGATGCCGGCAAGCCGCTGGTTCTCAATGGCAAAACCATCGCTTCAGTGGCCGATATCCCGCTGCCCCATGAGTTCCTCAACCAGGACCTCATTGCCCAGCTGTACCCCGGATTCGGCGCTGGCATCTCGGCATTCTTCAGTGGTAACTGGGCGGCCTACGGCGATTTCCTCACCTTCAAAGGTGGGCTTAATCCCGTCACCGGCAGCCTTTGGATGAGCGATATCGCCCACCACCACTTGGCGATTGCGGTGCTCTTCATCGTGGCCGGTCACATGTACCGCACGAACTGGGGCATCGGCCACAGCATCAAGGAGATCCTGGAAGGTCAGAAGGGCGATCCCCTGCTGTTCCCGGCCCCGAACGGCCACGACGGTCTGTATGAGTTCATGACCACCTCCTGGCATGCCCAGTTGGCCGTGAACCTGGCCCTGATGGGCTCGCTGAGCATCATCGTTGCCCAGCACATGTACGCGATGCCTCCGTATCCTTATATCGGCGTCGATTACCCAACCCAGATCTCGATCTTCACCCATCACACCTGGATTGGTGGTTTCCTGATCGTCGGCGCTGGCGCCCACGCCGCTATCGCGATGATTCGCGATTACGACCCGGTCAAGCACGTCGATAACGTGCTCGACCGGGTGCTCAAGGCCCGTGATGCCCTGATCAGCCACCTCAACTGGGTGTGTATCTGGCTCGGCTTCCACAGCTTCGGCCTCTATATCCATAACGACACCATGCGTGCCCTGGGCCGTCCCCAGGACATGTTCAGTGACTCGGCCATTGCGCTGAAGCCCGTCTTCGCCCAGTGGATCCAGGGTCTGCACGCCGCCGCCGCCGGCAGCACCGCTCCTAACGCCCTCGCCAGCGTCAGCGAAGTGTTCAACGGAGTTGTCGTGGCCGTGGGTGGCAAGGTGGCCGCCGGTCCGATCCCCCTGGGAACGGCCGACTTCATGGTTCACCACATCCACGCCTTCACGATCCACGTCACCGTGTTGATCCTGCTGAAGGGTGTCCTGTACAGCCGGAGCTCCCGCCTCGTTCCTGACAAGGCGAACCTGGGCTTCCGCTTCCCCTGCGACGGCCCCGGCCGTGGCGGTACCTGCCAGGTTTCAGCTTGGGACCACGTGTTCCTTGGCCTGTTCTGGATGTACAACTCCCTATCGATCGTCATTTTCCACTTCTCCTGGAAGATGCAGAGCGACGTGTGGGGCACCGTTAATGCCGACGGCACCGTTTCCCACATCACCAACGGCAACTTCGCCAACAGCGCCATCACCATTAATGGTTGGCTGCGTGATTTCCTCTGGGCCCAGGCTGCCCAGGTGATCAACAGCTATGGCTCTTCCAGCAGTGCCTACGGTCTGATGTTCCTCGGAGCCCACTTCATCTGGGCATTCAGCTTGATGTTCCTCTTCAGTGGCCGCGGCTACTGGCAGGAACTGATTGAGTCCATCGTTTGGGCCCATAACAAGCTGAAGGTTGCTCCCGCCATTCAGCCGCGGGCGCTCTCCATCACCCAGGGTCGCGCCGTTGGCGTTGCCCACTATCTGCTGGGCGGTATCGCTACCACCTGGTCCTTCTTCCTGGCCCGCATCATTGCGGTCGGCTGACCTCCACCTGACCTTTCCCAATGGCAACGAAATTTCCTTCGTTCAGCCAGGGTCTGGCACAGGACCCCACAACCCGCCGTATTTGGTACGGGATCGCCACGGCTCACGACTTCGAGAGCCATGACGGAATGACCGAGGAGAAGCTTTACCAAAAGCTCTTCTCGACCCATTTCGGCCATCTCGCCATCATCGGTCTCTGGGTTTCTGGGAACCTGTTCCATATCGCCTGGCAGGGCAACTTCGAGCAGTGGGTCACCGATCCTCTGCATGTGCGTCCCATCGCTCACGCGATCTGGGATCCCCACTTCGGCCAAGGGGCCATCACCGCCTTCACCCAGGCTGGTGCAACCTCTCCGGTGAACATTGCCTATTCCGGTCTGTACCACTGGTGGTACACGATCGGCATGCGCAGCAACGCCGAGCTGTATCAGGGTTCCATCTTCATGATGATCCTGTCGGCTTGGGCCCTGTTCGCCGGCTGGCTTCACCTTCAGCCCAAGTTCCGGCCTTCCCTGGCCTGGTTCAAGAATGCTGAATCCCGCCTCAACCACCACCTCGCCGTTCTGTTCGGGTTCAGTTCGATCGCTTGGACCGGTCACCTTGTTCACGTCGCCATTCCTGAGTCCCGTGGAGTCCACGTTGGCTGGGACAACTTCCTGAATGTGCTGCCCCACCCGGCTGGTCTGGCTCCCTTCTTTACCGGTAACTGGGGTGTGTATGCCCAGAACCCTGATACGGCCTATCAGGTGTTCAACAGCACCGAGGGTTCTGGCACCGCGATCCTCACCTTCCTGGGCGGTTTCCATCCCCAGAGCGAAGCCCTGTGGCTCACGGACATCGCCCACCACCACCTGGCGATTGGCTGCCTCTTCGTGATCGCTGGCCACATGTACCGGACCAATTTCGGTATTGGCCATTCGATTCGCGAGATTCTTGATGCCCACAACCCCCCCAAGGGCACCCCTGGTGACCTAGGTGCTGGCCACAAGGGTCTCTACGACACGATCAACAACTCGCTCCACTTCCAGCTCGGCCTCGCCCTGGCTTCCCTCGGCGTTGTCACCAGCCTGGTGGCGCAGCACATGTATGCGATGCCGTCCTACGCGTTTATCGCCAAGGACTACACCACGCAAGCTGCGCTCTACACGCATCACCAGTACATCGCCATCTTCCTGATGTGCGGTGCCTTCGCCCACGGTGCGATCTTCTTCATCCGCGACTACGACCCGGAAGCGAACAAGAACAACGTTCTTGCCCGCGTGCTGGAGCACAAGGAAGCGATCATCAGCCACCTCAGCTGGGTTTCCCTGTTCCTCGGTTTTCACACCCTGGGTCTGTACGTTCACAACGATGTGGTTGTTGCTTTCGGTACCCCCGAGAAGCAAATCCTGGTGGAGCCCGTCTTTGCCCAGTTCGTCCAAGCCGCTAGCGGCAAAGCGCTCTATGGCTTTGATGTGCTTCTGGCCAATTCCGCAAGCGCTGCCAGCACCACCAGTGCGGTCTATCTGCCCGGTTGGCTCGATGCGATCAATGGCGGCAGTGACCTCTTCCTGCAGATCGGACCTGGTGACTTCCTGGTTCACCACGCCATCGCCCTTGGTCTGCACACAACGACCCTGATCCTGGTGAAGGGCGCGCTGGATGCCCGGGGTTCGAAGCTGATGCCCGATAAAAAGGACTTCGGCTACTCCTTCCCCTGCGACGGCCCCGGCCGTGGCGGCACCTGCGATATCTCCGCCTGGGACTCCTTCTATCTGGCAGTCTTCTGGGCCCTGAATACCGTTGGTTGGGTCACCTTCTACTGGCATTGGAAGCACCTCGCCATCTGGCAGGGCAACGTTGCCCAGTTCAACGAATCCAGCACTTACCTGATGGGCTGGTTGCGTGACTACCTCTGGCTCAACAGCTCCCAGCTGATCAACGGGTACAACCCGTATGGCAGCAACAACCTGGCCGTCTGGTCCTGGATGTTCCTGTTCGGTCACCTGGTGTGGGCCACCGGTTTCATGTTCCTGATCTCCTGGCGTGGTTACTGGCAGGAACTGATTGAGACGATCGTTTGGGCTCACCAACGCACCCCGCTCGCCAACTTGGTGGGCTGGCGCGATAAGCCCGTCGCTCTCTCGATCGTTCAGGCCCGGGTCGTTGGTCTAGCCCATTTCACAATCGGCTACATCCTTACCTACGGCGCCTTCCTCATCGCCTCAACCTCCGGTAAGTTCGGCTGATCCAAGCGGATTAGCTGTTCTCTCGAGGGACGATTAAACCCCCGGCTTAGGCCGGGGGTTTTTTAATGGCTGATCCCGGGGTCCCTCGATCAAAAGGCCCCAACGGCGCCCCCTTTTGAGTCTGTAGAGCTTATACACGTCTCCCCAGCGCAGAGGATTGTCCCTTCCGACCATTGGCAGGCTGCAGCAGTCCTAGGTTGCCCCCTCTAGCCAGGCCTTGCTCTGAAGAAGCGTCTGCTTCAGCGGGCAGACTGGAGCTCCGGATCCTGTTGTCTGATCTGGACGGATGGACCCCCCACGCCAAGCAATAGACCCTGGGGAAGCGGCATGTGTTCTTGGCGGTTCCAAGCCAAGCCAATAAAAAAGCCCCGCAGTTGCGGAGCTTTTGCTAAACAGGTTTGATGGCTTAATTGTCTACAGCATTGGTAGCTGTTTGAACGGGTTTGGGGTCTGCTGAAAACTCAGCCGACGCTCCAGGCGCCACCGGCGATTTTCACCAGGGGAGCCACGATCTCTGTGCCAGCCAAGAACCAGGCGAAGGCGGCGCCACCGCAACCGCCCAGCCAGAAGCCGCTGGCGAATTCGGCCCAGCCGGCTTTGGTGAACAGGTCAGCCGGGGGATTGTCGATCGTGGCGTCGGCGGGCTGCACGTTCGGTCCGTCGCCGGCGGTTCCGTAGAGGGACAGGCAAACGGTGAGGATTGACACCAAGCCGATGGTGGCCAGCAGGCCGGAGGTGCTGGCGTACTCGGTCAGGCGCAGGGGGCCGGTGATGGCGAAGGGGCCATAGAGGAAGAAGCCATGGGCCATGCCCACTTCCAGGCCACGACGATTCGGCGACAGGGAAGGGCGATAGGCCGGCAGGGCATTCAGGAACGCCTTGCTGAAGGAGCTGCTGTTGATCGGGGTGGCCAGATTGCCGACGGTCGGGTCGGCGACGGGGGTTACGGTCATGGGTTCAAGGAAGGAAGCGGTTGACAGAAGGGAAGCGGGCCGGATCAGTCGCTGGCTTCAATCACGTTGAACAGCAGGGCCATGGCAACCGCTGGACCAAGGATTCCAACAAGGGGAACTAACACCGAGGGAAGCCAGGCGGCGACGAAGTCTCCGGTCATCAGGGCGAGCCAATACAGTCAGCGGAGTTACTGTAAGAAAGACTCCGTATCTGGCCCGGTGGTGGCTTGAGGGGCGACATAAAAGTTCAATCCTTGTCATGACCCAGGCCCTCTCCGGCGGCGCCGTTGCCCTTGTCTTGCTGGTGATCTGGCTACTGCGCCGGCCGAGACCCCAGCTGATGCGCTCCACCGATGGGGCTGCTGTGGCAGCCCTGAACCGGATCCAGATGGAGCTGGTCGTGACCGAATCTGCCTCCGACATGGGGCCTAGTCCCCTGTCCGGCGGTAAGTTCCTTCTGAAGCCAACGGTTGCTCCGGGCTCCCTTGGGGCGGCCCTTTCCCCTGGGCTGCCCCCGCTGCAGCCCCGCAGCCTGCGGGAGGTGAATGCCCAGCTCGCCTCCCTCAAGGCTGGCTATGCCCTGGGCGGCCCGTCCCGGCGCCAGGCTATGGAAACATGTTTGGCCTGGGGCCACCGCTCGGCCCTGCCCCTGCTTCACCTCGGCCTGCGCGATGCCGATCCGGTGGTGGCTGGTCTGGCGGCCCGGGGTCTGGATCGCTTCCGCGGCCGCAGCGGCCCCTCTGCCGGGCCTGTTCAGGCCGCCAGGTTGCCCCGCAATGTGGCCCGGACCCGGTAGATCGGCCGCCCTTGGCTTTCGTGGTAAGTGCGCATCTGCAGCTCCGCCAGCAGGCCGAAACAGAACAACTGCACGCCGCTGATAATCGCCAGCACTGCCGCCAGCAACAGGGGTCTGGTGCCGATATCGGCGCCTGTGAACAGCTTGCCCGCCACCAGATAGCCGCCGATCAGTAGGCCCATGGCCATGGCCGCCAGGCCCCAGAAGCCGAACACATGCATCGGCCGAGTGAGGAAACGCTTCATGAACCAGACGGTGAGCAGGTCCATCAGCACCCGGAAGGTGCGGTCGATGCCGTAGTGGCTCTTGCCATGGCGCCGGGGGTGGTGCCCCACCTTCACTTCCGTAATCCGGGCTCCTTCGATGGCGGCTAAGGCCGGCAGGAAGCGGTGCAGTTCGCCGTAGAGATTCAGGTCACTGACTAATTCGCGTCGGTAGGCCTTGAGCGAGCAGCCGTAATCGTGCAGCACCACCCCGGTGACCCGGGCGATCAACTGGTTGGCGATCCTGGACGGCAGCAGGCGTCTGATGGCTCCGTCCTGGCGTTGGTGGCGCCAGCCGCTGACCAGGTCGAAGCCCTGGTCCAGGGTGTCCAGTAGCAGGGAGATGTCGGCGGGATCGTTCTGGAGATCGCCATCGAGGGTGACGATCACGCTGCCCAAGCTCGCATCAAATCCTGCCGCCATGGCGGCCGTTTGCCCGTAATTGCGGCGCAGGAGCACCACCACCAGTTCCGGTGTGGCCGCCGCCAGTTGCCGCAGCAGCGAGGCGCTGTCATCACTAGAGCCATCATCCACCAGCACCAGCTCAAAGCTGCGGCCGAGGGGCCTTAGGGACGCCAGCAGTTGGGCCACGAGCTGGGGCAGGCTGGCCTCCTCGTTGAACAGCGGCACCACCACGGAGAGATCAGGCACCAATCCCAACTGCTGTCTGCCGCAACCTTGCAGGCAGCAACTTAGGTCGCAGCGGTTCGCCGCCCCAGCCCCAGGGGGAGGGACTCAGGCCAGGGTGGTGCCGTCGTGGCAGCGCTGCACCCGGCCCGCGCCCCGCAGCTCCTGGCGATAGTGGCGGCTGATCGAATCCTGGTGGTGGGGGTCCAGGCTGTTGATGGCCAGGCCGTTATGGCCGTGGTCGCGGCCGGAGCTGTGGAGGTAGCGGCCCTGGCCGAGGTGGAGCCCCACATGGGTGCAGCGGGTGGGCCGGCCAAAAAAGATCAAGTCGCCGGGCTGCAACAGGCCATAGGTGCCAGGGCGCACCGCCACCGGTTGGCAGAACCGTTCCTGCTGGTAAGCGTCGCGGGGGATCCAGATTCCAGCCTGGGCGAAGGCGGCCTGGGTGAAGCCGGAGCAGTCGTAATCGGGCCCCAGGCTGCCGCCCCAGAGGTAGCAGTTGGGCCGTTGTCGGGCCGCCTCCGCGAAGGCCAACACCGACTCCAGCCGAGCCCTGATCGCCGCGCTGGTCAACAACTGGGGTGGCCTTGGGCTGGAGGCCCGGGCCTGCCCTAGCAGTTGGGCGGGATCGATCCAGCCGGGATAGCCGTCCTCTACGAGGCGCACCCCCAGGCGGCGGGCTCCTGCCGGATCGGCGCCGGTCATGGTCAACTGGCGGCCGGCGGCGGCCTCGGTGGCCAGCCCCCGGCAGCGGGGGCTGCTGTAGCAGGGCACCGCTGCCAGCAGGGTCCAGGTGGTGCCCCACTGGAGGAGTTCGGGGGCAGCCGGGGTGCCTGGCGCCAGGATGCCTAAGTTCGTGAATGCCACAGGCGGCGCTGATGGGGATCTACGGCCCGGATGGGGCAATGGACGCGATCCTCGCCGATGGGATTGCGGCCTTGGAGGCGGACGGGCGCCCCTCCCTCAAGGACGAGCTGTCGGTGACCTGGCTGCGCTACCCCAGCTCGCCTTTGGCCGGGGCCTGGGGCGATGGTTCCCAGGCCCTTGCCGTCCACGGGGCCAGCTGGGCAGGCGAGCGGGCCCGCTATCCAGCCAGCGTGGTCAAGCTCGCCTATCTGGTGGCCACAGAAGCTTGGTTGCAGCGCCAATGGCTGGAGCGCTCGCCCGAGCTCGAGCGGGCTTTGGCGGCGATGATCCGGGATTCCAGCAATGACGCCACTGGCCTGGTACTGGACCTGCTCAGCGGCACTACCAGCGGTCCGGAGCTGCCCCCTGGGGCCTTGACCAGCTGGAGTGAGCAGCGCCAGCTGGTCAACCGCTGGTATGGCTCCCTGGGATGGGAGGAGTGGCAGGGTTGCAATGCCTGCCAGAAAACCTGGGGTGATGGCCCCTTTGGTCGGGAGCGCCAGTCCTACGGCCCGGATTTGGCCAACCGCAACCGGCTCAGCACGGACTTCACGGCAAGGTTGCTGCACGGGGTGATCAGCGGCGCGCTGGTGTCGCCCCTGGCCTGCCAGCGCATGGGGGCCCTGTTGCAGCGAAGCCTGGATCCGGAAGCACGCCGCGCCGATCCCGAGAATCAGGTGGATGGCTTCCTGGGAGCAGGTCTGCCCGGCGCTGCCCGCCTCTGGAGCAAGGCCGGTTGGATGAGCCAGGCCAGGCACGATGCGGCCTACATCGAAATCGAAGGCCACCTGCCCTTCCTGGTGGTGGCCTTCAGCGAGGGCCCCGCCCGGGCAACCGATGCCCAGCTGCTGCCGGCCCTGGCCCAGAGGCTGGCCGAGGCTTGCCGGGCATGAGGGTCGCGGGGAAGGCTCGCCGGGCCACACTTTTGGCCTTCCCCCATGGCCATGGCTAGGCAAACGGGCTTTGCTAGGCAGGAGCGAGCTCCCCTGCTAAATCCGATGCCCCTAATTCCCCGTTGGCGCTTCATGACCGATGAGGCCAAGTCCCTGACCAAGCGAACCGCCGTTTCGGCTGGGGTCGTGGTGCTGGTGTTGTTAGTTTTTAGGTCCCTGCTGCCCTGGCTGCTGCTGGCGCTCGCCGCCTACTGGATCTGGAAGGTTGTTAGCAAGTGATTCAATTAGGGCCAAACCATGGACCGACCAAGGCCCCAACGGAGGGCGGGTTTTGATGGCCACGGCTGATCGGAACAGCCTTCCAGTCAGGTGAATGCAATCTAATGGGTAACTCGTCTGGCCATTGCCATGAACTTCAGCTTTCTCTAGGCCATCTAAAAGTGTCGCAGCATGCTGGCAATTCCCCCTGGCTGGCAGGGATAAGTTGTGTGCCTAGAAAAAAATTGTAGAGAATGATAGTGCTAAAAAGGCATCCATTCCCCTAACACTGTTTTAAAACGGAGAGGGAGGGATTCGAACCCTCGACAAAAGTTGCCTCCTGTAACTCCTTAGCAGGGAGCCGCCTTCAACCACTCGGCCACCTCTCCAGGTGCTTTGCCATCTTATCAGCGGGCGGCCCGGATCGCCCACCCCTGGGATGGCCTGTTGTCATCCCAGCTGCGAACCGGCCCGCCCTAGGGCACTAGTCCCCATGGCGATCTGGCCTAGGAAGCACGTCAGCTGTCGGTGCCTAGGCGCGGCAGGCGGTGTTTGAACCCGCAAAGGATTTCCCAGGGGATCGTGCCGCAGGCGTCGCTCCAGGTCTTCGGACTGATGCCGGGCTCGATGTCGTTCTCGCCGCCCAGCAGGGTCACGGTGGCGCCTAGCTCCAGGTCGGGGGCATCGGTGACATCGATCACCATCTGATCCATAGTGATCGCCCCCACCTGGGGCAACAGCCGGCCCCGGTGCAATACCTGTAATTGCCCCGACAGCAGCCTTGGAACCCCATCGGCGTAGCCGATGCCGACGACCGCTAGGCGGCTGGGCCGTTGGGTAATGAAACGGTGGCCATAGCTCACCCCCACCCCCGCCGGCACGTCCCGTAGCAGGCTGACCCGCGCCCGTACCCGCATGGCCGGCCGCAGGGCGATGCCGTTGCCCAGGTGGGCGGCGGGGCGGTGGCCATAGAGGGCCAGGCCCACCCGCACCAAGTCGAAGTGGAGGCTGGGGCTGCGCAGGGTGCCGGCCGAATTGGCCAGGTGGCGGCAGCCCACCGCCAGCCCCTGGTTTTGCACTTCCGCAAGAACGCTTTCATAGCGCTGCAATTGCAGGCGGCTCAGGTCCTCGTCCTGGTTGCCTTGTTGGTTGAGGTTCTGGTCAAGGGGGGCGTCGGCATGGGCCAGGTGGGAATAGATCCCGGCCAACTGGATCGAGTCCAGGTTGCTGATCGCTTGCGCCAGCCGGGGACCCTCCTGCCAATCGGCGCCCAGGCGGGTCATGCCGGTATCCACTTTGAGGTGCACCGCCATGGGCCGGCCGCTGCCGTTGGCCAGGTTCTGGCAAAGCAGGGCCTCGCGCATGGTGCTTACCGTGGGCATCAGCTGGGCCTGCAGGCAGTTGCGTAGCTCCTCTGGTTGGATCAGGTTGCCGAGCACGAGCACGGGTTCGTGGAAGCCGGCCTGGCGCAGCTCCAGCCCTTCCCCCAGGGTGGCCACGCCAAAGCAGCTGGCCCCACCTGCCGCCGCCGCCCGGGCGACTGGCACGGCCCCATGGCCGTAGCCATCGGCCTTGACCACCGCCATCAACTGGCAGCCAGGGTCCATGGAACGCCTCAGGGCCCGCACATTGGCAGTGATCGCTTGCCCACTCACCTCAACCCAGGCGCGCTGGCGCGGGTGGGTGCCGAGCTCCGGCTGGTTGGAGCGGTCCGTTTTGGTGGTGTTCGGGGGGGCCAGGGGTAGGGCGGGGGAGTGGGGCATGCGGTCCGACATCAGCCAACGGTAGACGGCATCACCGGTGGGCTTTGTAGCTCCCGTTAGCATGCCGGGAACCAGGCGCATGGGCATGGGCCGAGTACTCGTTCTCAACGCCTCCTATGAGCCGCTGAACATCACTACCTGGCGGCGTGCCACGGTGATGGTGTTGAAGGGGAAAGCCGAAGGGCTTGAGCATGAAAGGGGGCGCCAGCTGCGGCCCGATGTGCTGCTGCCAACGGTGATCCGCCTGCGCCAGTTCGTGCGGGTGCCCTTCCGGCCCCTGGCCCTCACCCGCCGCAACGTCTTCCACCGGGACGGCCACTGCTGCCAATACTGCGGCTATGAAGGCGAGCAGCTTTCGATCGACCACGTAATCCCCCGTAGCCGCGGTGGCCAGGATGTGTGGGAGAACGTGACCACGGCCTGCCTGCGCTGCAACGTGCGTAAGGGCAACCGCACGCCGCGGGAGGCAGAGATGCCCCTCAACCGGGTGCCGCGGCGACCCAGCAGCAGCCTGGCGTTTGAGGCCACCCGCCAGATGCGGGCCGGTCAACACGCCGAGTGGGCCAAATATGTGATCGGCGTCGAGCAGGTCGCATAGCTAGCTAGTGATCTGGTTTGGCTTTGCTTCAGCCGCTCTGGTCCGCTAGGGCCTCGAGTTGCCGTTGCTGGTCAGCGGCGATACAGGCGCCAATGACATCGGCCAGTTGACCCTGCAACACCGGTTCCAGGGCGAAGTTGCGGCCGAGGCGGTGGTCGGTGCTGCGGTTGTCCTTGAAGTTGTAGGTGCGGATCTTTTCGCTGCGGTCGCCGCTGCCGACCTGGGCGCGCCGCTGGGAGCTTTCCATGGCGTTGGCTTCGGCCAGCTGGAGCTCATAGAGCTTGGCGCGTAGGATCTCCATTGCCCGTTCGCGGTTCTGCAGCTGGGAGCGCTGCTGGGTGCAGAACACCCGGATGCCGGTGGGTTTGTGCAGCAGGTCCACGGCCGTTTCCACCTTGTTGACGTTCTGGCCACCGGCGCCGCCGGAGCGGGCGGTGCTGATCTCCAGGTCGCCCGGATCGATCTGCACCTCCACCGGATCGGCCTCGGGCATCACGGCCACCGTGGCCGTGGAGGTGTGCACCCGCCCCTGGGATTCGGTGGCCGGCACCCGCTGCACGCGGTGCACGCCAGCCTCGTACTTGAGCTGGCTGTAGACCCCAGGCCCCTGGATCGCCAGGATCAATTCCTTGTAGCCGCCGAGTTCGGCCTCCGAGGCACTCACTGGATCGACTCGCCAGCCAATGCTTTGGGCGTAGCGCTCATACATCCGGGCTAGATCGCCGGCCCAGATGCTGGCCTCATCACCGCCGGCCCCGGCCCGGATCTCCAGCATCACGCTGCGTTCATCGCGGGGATCGGTGGGCAGCAGGGCCAGGGTGAGGCGCTGATTAATGCGCTCGATCTGGAGGGCCAGGCTGGCCAGCTCCTCCTGGGCCAGGCTTTCCATCTCCAGGTCGCCGCGGTGCTCCTTGAGCAGGCTGCGGGCATCGAGCTGCTGCTGCTGCAGGTCTTGTAGCTCGCCGTAGTCGATGACCAAGGGTTCAAGCTTGGCCCGCTCCCGGGCAATCGGTTCGAGCTGGCTGGGGTCCGCCGCCACGGAGGGATCGGCCAGTTGGCGCTCGAGGCTGGCAAAGGTGCGGCAGGCCGTCTCCAGCCGTTCACTCAGAAAGGAGGTGTCCATGGCTCGGGGCCCCCGCAGGGACAGCAAAAAGCCGGATGCCCTGGAGCATCCGGCGGCGAACAAGGGGAACAGCGCGTTCCGACCTCAGGCTTCGGTGCTGGCGGCTTCGGGGGCCGTCTCTGCAGCCGCCTTTTCGGCCGCCGCGACGGCGCTGGGGCTGCCACCCATGCCGTACTTGCGCATGAAGCGGTCCACGCGGCCCTCGGTATCGAGAATTTTTTGGGTGCCGGTATAGAAGGGGTGGTTGCCACTCCACACGTCGACGTGCAGCTCGGGGGAGGTGGAGCCGGTGGTCATCACCACTTCTCCGTTGCAAAACACCTTGGCATCGGGATACCAGGTGGGATGGATGTTGGGCTTGGCCATGGCGAAAATCAGCGTTTGGAGAACTGGGGAGCCTTACGGGCTTTCTTCAGACCGTACTTACGACGCTCCTTGGCGCGGGGATCGCGGCTGAGGTGGCCTTCGGTCTTGAGGGGCTTGCGGTTGTCCGGGGACAGGTCGCAAAGGGCCCGGGCCGTACCCTGCTTAATGGCATCGGACTGGCCGGTGAGACCACCGCCACGCACGTTGACCAGCAGGTCGTAATCGCTAGAGAGGCCCAGGGTTTGCAGGGGAGCCTTTACCGCCGCCAGGTAGGCGGGGTTGTAGTTGAGGTAATTGTCACCGGGGCGCCCATTAATGGTGATGGCGCCGGTGCCGGGAACCACCCGAACGCGGGCCACGGAGGTCTTGCGACGACCCGTTCCCCAGTAGACGACGCGGTTGTTGGAGGTGCTCATGATGCAGTGGTGGCGGGATCGAGCGCGAGAACCTTGGGTTGCTGGGCAGCGTGGGGATGCTCCACACCCTTGTAAACCTTCAGCTTGCGGAACAGCTGGCGCCCGAGGGCGTTGTGGGGAAGCATGCCCTTGATCGCTTTCTCGATGATCCGCTCAGGAAGGCGGGCCTGCAGGGCGGCGAAGCTTTCGGTCTTCATGCCACCGGGACGACCGGAATGGCGGCGATAAACCTTTTGGGTAGCCTTGTTGCCGCTCACCTTCACCTTTTCGGCATTGACGATGACGACGAAGTCACCGGTGTCGAGGTGGGGGGCGTAGTTGGGGTTGTTCTTGCCCCGAAGAACTTGGGCGACCTCACTGGCAAGGCGGCCCAGGGTCTGATTCTCCGCATCTACCAGAAACCACTGGCGGTCGGAAGCATCAATGTTGGGGACGAGAGTCTTGTTCATCGCGCCGGCGGGCCGGATCGGGGTAGCGCGCCATCGGGGGAGATGGGGCTGGACAGGGAACGGCAGCTCACCTGAGCGGGCAGGTGGCAGAAGCTCGTACAAACGACCTTACCTCTTCGGCGTCCCGGCCCTGGGCGGCCAGGGACGGGCGAGATCGGGGCTCGATCGGCTGCACGGGGGGCCTTGATCGCTTGATCGGCCCTGGGTGGTGGAAATCTCCGTGGAACCGGGCTGCCTTGGATGGGGTGCCCAGGTTCAGGGTCCAGGCTCCTCGGCTTGGCCGGGGGAACTGGACTCTAGAGATTCGCTTGACCCAAGCAAATACCGTGGTTGACTAGCGTACCACGCGGCCTTTGGGAATAGGGGTTCTGGGTAGCCGACCCGAAGAAGGCAGAGCCCCTGGGGAGGCGCTGCCTCCTTCACTTCCGAGCGGGCCTGGCTGCGCCAGCGCCGCTGGAAATCGGCCAGGCTGAGCCGCCCTTCGCCCACGGCCACCAGCTGGCCGACCAGCAGGCGCACCATGCCGTAGAGGAAGCCGCTGGCCTGGATCTCGGCCACAACAAGGTCTCCCTGGCGTTCCAGCTCTACCGCCTGGACCGTGGTGCGGCCATGGGCGCGGCTGCTGCCGGCCCGCATGAAGGCGGAGAAGTCATGCTCACCGAGCAGGTCTTCGAGGGCCGCCGCCATCAGGTCCTCATCGAGCCGGCTCTGGTAGCGATGCCAGCTCCAGGGGCTGAGGAACAGGTTGGGAATCGGGCCGTTGTAGAGGGTGTAGCGGTAGCGGCGATAGCGGGCGGAGAAGCAGGCGTGCCAGCTGGCGGGCACCTCCCGGGCGGCCCGCACGCGGATGCTGGCAGGCAGGCGGCCGTTGAGGGCCGGCGCCCAGCGCTGGGCGGGAATTGGACCGGCCACATCGAAATGAACCACCTGGCCGGCCGCATGCACGCCGCTGTCGGTGCGGCCGGCGGCCACCGCCGTGGCGGGCCGGTGGGGATCGAGCTGGGCAATGGCCCCCTCCAGGGTCTCCTGGACGCTGGGGTGCTGTGGTTGACGTTGCCAGCCGCAGTAGGCGCTGCCGTCGTATTGCAGGCAGATGGCGATGCGCCGGGTGCCGGGGGCCCCTGGGCTTGGATCGACGCTGGGGCTGGCGCTGGCCCCGGGGCTGGTGCTGGCGGCAGGGCTGGTGCTGGTTGGACTGGGCTGGACGAGCGAGGGATCCATGAAAAAGCCGCGATGGAGGTCAATCCAGCGCGGCAGAGGGGTTGGGGAGAAGCCAGGGGCGGCTGCCGCGGGGGACTGGTGCTCAGACCAGCTCGATGATCGCCATTTCGGCGTTGTCGCCCCGGCGGGGCACGGTGCGGATGATGCGGGTGTAACCGCCGTTGCGATCGCCGTAACGCTCCTGGGCCTTGTCAAACAGGGCGTGTACCAGCTGCTTGTCGTAGATGTAGCCAATCGCCCGACGGCGGGCGGCCAGGGTGCCGTCCTTGGCCAGGGTGATCATGCGCTCCGTTTCATCGCGCAGGGCCTTGGCCCGCGCTTTGGTGGTGGTGACGCGACCTTCGCGGATTAGCTGGGTGGCCAGACCGCGCAGCAGGGCTTTGCGTTGGTCGGCGGGGCGTCCCAACATGGGGACTCGGCACTGGTGGCGCATGGGTCTGGGGCGAGAAAGCGATTCGGGCGGTGGTGCGGCTCAGGGCTGATCGGCAGGGGCTGCCGGAGCTGGCCGATCAGGCAGTGGTGCGGCTCTGGGGCAGGGAGATGCCGATGCGCTCGAGGGCTTCGATCACCTCGTCGGCCGATTTGGAACCAAAGTTCTTGATTTCGAGCAGGTCTTCGTAGCTGAAGCCCATCAGGTCGGAGACGGAATTCACCTGGGCCCGCTTGAGGCAGTTGTAGGCGCGCACCGAGAGGTTGAGTTCTTCGAGGGGGATCTGGGCCTCAGCCGAAGGCTCGGGCTCCAGGCCGGGTTCGTCAGCCATGGTGAGGCTGGCGAGGGGCTGGAATAGGGCGATCAGCTGGTTGGCGGCCTGGGCCATGGCGTCGTCAGGGGTGACGGAGCCGTCGGTTTGGATTTCCAGGCGCAGCCGCTCGCGGGCCGAGCCGCCTTCGCCCACGGCGGTTTCATCCACCGTGTAGTTGACCCGGCGCACGGGCATGAACACCGCATCGATCTGGAGCAGGTCGATGGCGCTGCTGTCCTCGTGGCGGCGATCCACGGGCCGATAACCCACGCCCCGCTCCACATGAACCTCCAGTTCCAAACCAAAGCCTTCGGCCACCGTGGCGATCGGCCGGTTGCCGTCGATCACCTGGACCTGGGAGGAGAACTGCAGGTGCGAGGCCGTGACGGTGGCGGGACCGGTGACGACCAGCCTGCCAATCTCGAGCTCGCGGTTGCGGCTATTGACGGCCACTTCCTTGCAATTCAGCAAGATGTCGAGCACGTCCTCGCGGACGCCCGGCACGGTGGCGTATTCGTGGTTGACCCCGGCAATGCGCACCGCCGTAATGGCGCTGCCCTCGAGGGAGCCCATCAGCACCCGCCGCAGGGAGTTGCCAAGGGTGATGGCCTGGCCCCGGTCGAGGGGCCCGATCACAAAAACGCCCGTTTGGGAGCGGTCTTCGGCGATCTGGTGCTCGACCCGATCAATCTGATACTGCAGCACGGTCTGAGGCTCAAAAGGAAAGGATTGGGCCCGCCTGGGGCCTGGGGCGCCGGTCTGGATCAGACCCGACGACGCTTGGCGCGGCGGCAACCGTTGTGGGGCAGCGGCGTGACATCCCGGATCAGGGTGATTTCCAGGCCAGCCACCTGCAGGGCCCGGATCGCCGTTTCACGGCCGGAGCCAGGACCACGCACCAGCACTTCGATTTGACGCATGCCCTGTTCCAGGGCACGACGACCAGCGGCTTCCGCCGCCGTTTGGGCAGCGAAGGGGGTGCCTTTGCGGGCCCCTTTGAAGCCACTAGCGCCGGCGGAGGACCAGGAGATCACCTCACCGGCCGTGTCGGTGATCGACACGATCGTGTTGTTGAAGGTGCTCTGGATGTGGGCGACACCGTTGGGCACGTTGCGCTTGGTCTTCTTTGCGCCTGATTTTTTGGCTGGCTTGGCCATGGACCTGGGGGTAGGGGATTCGGGAGAGGAGCCGCAGATGGGGGCTCAGTGGGCGGCCTATTTCTTCTTGCCAGCCACGGTTTTGCGAGCACCCCGGCGGGTGCGGGCGTTAGTACGGGTGCGCTGGCCCCGAACCGGTAGGCCGGCCCGATGGCGACGACCACGGACGCAGCCGATGTCCTGCAGCCGCTTGAGGGCCATGCCCTCCTGGCGGCGCAGGTCGCCTTCCAGGGTGAAGCTTTCCACGGCGGCGCGCAGTTTTTGCACGTCGGCGTCCTCTAGATCCTTGACCCGGATGTCCGGGTTCACGCCTGACTTGGCAATGATTTTCTGGGCCCGGGTCAACCCGATGCCATACACGTAGGTGAGAGCAATCTCGATCCTCTTGTCACGAGGAATGTCGACACCGGCGATCCGAGCCACGAAAAAACGATCAGTTGGGCAGTTGGGGCCAAACCGCAGGCGGTTGGGCGGGGGTGGGTTCA
>CAMCMT010000032.1 GCA_945875915.1 Synechococcus sp. UW140
GATCGGGCGAGTCCTCTCTGGGATGGCGCCGGGCCAGCTGCCAGAGGCCCACCAACCAGGCGAGCGGAATCAGCAAGCTGCCACTCGAACGCCAATAGGACTCCGTGCCCGTGGCCACGCCGCCCTGAACAAAAGCCTGATTCACCGCCCCAATCCAGGGTGGTGGAATCAGCCAAGTGAACGGCAGCAAGCCATACAAAAACTGTTCGCTGGGCCAGCGGGGCATCACCCAGGACCCCGGCGGCCCAGCCGTAGTAACGGCCAGCAGGTTTGGCGACTCGGCCCAAACCATCACGGCCACAAATCCGAGCACAAACAGGCCACCCGAGCCGGCAATCCGCCCCAGGCAGGCCAGCTCGATCGTGCGGGTTGTGGCCAAAAACAGCAGCAAGCCAAAGCAGGCCAGGATCTGCAGAATCAGGAACACGATGTAGTAGTCCTGGGCGGGGTAACAGAGCAAACCGGCCAAGGCCCCAGCGCCGAGAACACTCCAGCCAAGGCGCCGCGCTTGCATGGCGCGCCAGAGCCCATGGCAGGCCAACAGGCCCGGAATAATCGGCCAAAGCATCGAGAGGGAGAGATGGCCGATACGTGAAAAAGAGGAGGGTGCCGTGGTGATCACAAAGGCCACCACCAAGCTGGTATCTAGGCGCAATCCGGCCCGGCAGCAGGCCACCAGGGCCAGGACGAAGGTGAGACTCAAGCCCAAGAGCAGGAAGGACTGGGCAGGACTGAGCGGCGAATGGAGCGCCAACTGGCAGCTCAACCAGGGAACGGCCCGCATTGGTACCAATGTGGGCCAGCTCAGGTTTGCCCCAGGCGGGGCCACCTCACCAAGCCAACCCAGCTGAAAACGATCGGCCTGGCAGGCCGTGGCTAGGCCGAAGTTCTCCGCCACCTGGTCAGCGGAGGTGCTGCCCAAGCTCAAGAGAGTGGGGATCCAGGCGACTAGGGCCAGTAGGGGTAGACCGATTGGCAGAACGGCAGGAGCAGCCCTAGGACCTCGAAGAACATTCATTAACGCCACAAGAACAGATTTCCCCACTCTAATCTAGAAAGTAAATATAAACATGTTTGAAAAGCAAATGCCCTGTAAAGCATTCCCGTTGAGGCGGGATATTTCAGCATTCCCCATCGCCCCCAAAACACTCGACCGGAGATCATCCTCTTCCGCCAGCTGGCACCGCAATGGGATGGTCAGAAAAAATAAATTTTGACAATGCCTTAGGTGGAACACCAGCCAGTACTGGTAGCACTCGAAACACAAAAGGAGAGGATCCGAGCAGTGTAACGCACGGGAATGTTATTGGCATCTACAGGGGCGTAAACATGATTCCACACCCTTGGATTGGTTGAATTAGCGGCGACATCATGCTGCTGGCTGATGCTGTACCTGAGAGTATGCCCGTCACACTCAGTGCATGCTGCAAAGTCTGGCCAATTAGTCGCATTGTTATTGATGTTTACCCCCGTATTTCCCGCGGAATTCAATAAACGCGTGCCTGGGCTGATTAGTGTTGTAGTCGAAGTTCCAGCACCTAGCACTCCCGTGGTAGGATCAAATGCAGGGCCAAAACGATAAAGGTCAAAGACTAGAGGGGTTGCGTTTAGTGCACTCATCCTTCTATTGAAATAGCAGATTGTTGAAGCCGCCGTAGGGTCACTACGGGTAGCGGTCGTAAAACTTGGTCCTTGCAAATAGCTATGGCGAATCGCAAAAAGGAAAGTATCAGTAGCTGCATCGCGCGCGGCTGCACAGGTCGCCGGCTCAGCAGCAAAAAAACTAGAGGCCTCCCCTACCTCGCTTTCAATTAGGAAGGTCACTCGGGCCACTTGATCCCGCGACGATTGATAGACATAGAACTTAATACTGGCTTTCAGCTCTGAAACAGCAATCGTAGCAGCTGCCATCAAAACAGTAACCGTAATCGCAATTGAGACAACCAGCTCAAGCAGGGTAAATGCATTTAGATGCAAACGCTTTGGTCTTGAGGTGGATAGGCAAATAAGCTTGCGGATGCGATTCTTGAGTTTCACGAGCTTCACCTCAGAACGTGTTAAATTGAATGCACTCAGCGCCAATGTTATCGGCATTACTATTGCTGCCAATTCTAATTGTTCCCGTGGAGTAATAAATTCTGACACAGCGCAGTAACCGGCTATCTGCCCGGTAGATCTTAATATCATTCGCATTGGCAACTCCATTAATATTGTTAGCGATTGCAACACTACCGCGTACACTATAAATGATTGGACTAAAGGCTCTTATTTCGTAGGCACCAGTAGCAATGTCCGGAAGGGAAAAAGATCTCACAGGATTAGAGCAGCTTGTGCCACTGCCGAAGACACCATTAACGGTGCCATCCCTAATAGAAAATACTGGAGTGCCTCTAGGATAGGTACTAGAAGAGCCATCGGGACCAAAGGAAACAGTAATAGCGGTTATAGCATTTGCCGCGCCAGCTCCAGTAAAATCCACGAAGCAAGCTGTCGCCGCATTGAAATTAGTTGCACTAGAATTATTAGCATGCATCGCAATTAACCAGCCAGCCATATCAACAGCGACTGCATCGATCCTGGCTCGCTCCAAAGATCGATGTCCCGACTCAACAACCAGGCCAGCGATAACCGCCATGATCGACACCACAATCATGAGCTCAAGCAAAGTGAATGCTCCCATTGCCTTGCGTCTCAGGGGTCTAGCTTGGGCCTTGATCATGGGCACCACAATGCAAGCATTGGAGAAAAATAGTACTGCCTCGTCAAAGTCCTGGTAACGTCATTGACGGTTACACTTTTAGAAAGAACTACCTTGATTCGACGATTTTCTTTGTTGTCTTGAGTGTAGCTGGTGATATTCACATTAAGAGGCCTAGTATCCTGAATATTTTTGAGAGCACCAAGCACCCCCGAATTTCCACTGGCGTTGCCCCCGTTGAGAATTCTATCGGTATTGATGCCCTGCTTGGCGTCATGATTACAGTCGTTTTTAAAGTTATTGAGGTCAGACGATATGGGGGAGTAATATGCTTGGGGATTAGTTAGAAGCGAATTTGTGGACTGGTTGCAGGCCGTAGTATTAGAGGTTCCAGCGTTTCCGCAGTAATGGTAGGTCATGCCAAGCTGACGGATGCTATTCATAACGGTGTGAATATCGCGATCGGCTTGATCCAGCCCATTAGAAAAGAGAATCCCCTTCCTGCTAATCTCAAAAAGGCTTTGAAGTGAAACTGTCATAATAACAAGTAATATCGAAGCAAGGACAGAATCGATTAGGGCAAACGCCTGCGTGTTGCATCTACGCGAAAGAACCTTATTCGCGAAATCTGGAGTGCGCATCATGGCCATGACCTAGGTGCTCCCCTCAAAATTAGCGGTTCTAGTGATGGAGCGAATCATCCATACGGTCTGGGTGTTCCATGGACAGTTGTTTGAGTCACTCGTCGTCGTATCAGTTCCGTAGTTAATTCCGCCAACATTGCCGAAGCTGGTGTGACAGCACCTTGGGATCACCTCGTATTCCTGTTGAATTGTATATTTGACATCTTTGCTCAAGTCCACATTAGTAGTGTTAGAAGTAAAATCGCTATTGCTTGAATTAACAGAACTATTGTAGGTGCCCTCCATGGTCAATGCCAAATAGCTAATGGCATTGCTTGGCGCCTTGTTCAGCTTAGTCTGATGATCACCAGAGTACAGCTGCATACTTAGCAGTCGAAAGGACTGGCTATTGCCGCTATAGTACTGCAGAGGCTGACTCGTTTTGCGCAAATTAGCAGCTTGAGATGTTGGCCTATAGATTCTATTTTTTGGGTTTTCGTCTGCATAGATGTAACATGGATATCGGCCCAGGTCCTGGCCTTGGTTCGCATCAGTAGGGATAACATTTGAACCATACATAGGCGTAGCGCCGGTGCCATAGGCATTTGTCCAGCCTTTGTTACTATCGGATGTCCAGTCAGTTCCCAGGAACAACCTGTTGCCTGGCTTATTCAACTCATGGACAGTAATCGTAAGCCCATACTCTGCAGCATCTTTGGCTAATCGCAATCTCGACTGTAAGGTTTGCGAAAATAATCCGGCTGTCACACGGCTTGCAATCGCCAAACTTGTGGTCAAAATTGTGAGCATCAAGAGCATCACCACAAGCTGGGCCATGCCTTGGGATTGTCTGCGGTGGCTTGATCCACGACCATTGAGCACAAGCCAACGAAGGTAAAAAGTTGAAAACTTTTGAAATGTGCTTAACGGCTGCATGGGAAGCTGGCTTGGTATGGTAAGAGGGGGCTGGGCTTGGTTAGGGCATGACCCGAAAATATGCTGTATCCAATCTAATTAAGAGGAGCCTGCTTGTCCAGAACTCGGCAGCCCTTAACTCAATCTCGAATTTTTGCCCAGCCTAGAGCAGCGGTTTGCTTAGGACATTGAGGTGGCATCAGTCCAGGGCAAGCAAGGTCGAGGGAAATCCTGCAAAGCTGTTCATGGAATAAGATTCTTGACCTGAATCGCTCCCAAATCACAGGATAATTTTACGCTGCTCAAGCTGTTAACAGCTAGCCCCTCAAAGCAGATCCACGCAAAATTTTAGTTGCCATGGCACCAGTTGATTGCCTGACAAATGAGATGTTAATTCCAAGCGAAGATGCATTCGCAAGAGCTAATCCCCTGCAGGTGTCAACCATCGAGGTTCTGAAGACCATTGAACTCATGTTTAGACCGTTCTGCGAGAAGGTGCCACAATAAGGTTTGACCCTAGTTAGCTGGTCTAACCGTTGTGTCAGAAAAATTAGCCTACGGATTAAAGGCACCATAGCCAGCGGAAAGGCAAACAGCGGTTTCACCCCCCATAGACTTGGCATTAGCCCGACTGCTTGCATTGAGGAGCAGGGTTAGGGGGGCTGCGCAGAGCAGCCAAAGATCGAAACCAACATCACGAGCTTCACCCACTGAATGTTCCTTCACCCTTTAATGGGAGCAAGAACCATTGACTGCCAACGGGTGGCCTCAAAGAATTTCCCATCAAAATTTAAATTTATAGATAAGGCGGAAAGAATGAGTTGATTTTACTGCAGTATTAATTGTTACCAGAAAAGTCGCATTTAGAGAATTGATTAAGCAGGGGATCTTTAAGGCAATGCTGAATTGCCTGCTTGGTGTGCACAATATAGTTCAACCACAAGACATCTGACCCTGAGCAGATACCGTAATTGCTACGGCATTCTTACTGGTGATGGTGCTGCCAAGGCAGGTCACTGATTGGGTCGTAGCCCACACTCTTGTGCTGAAGTTTTGTGCTGTGGGATTAGCTCCTCCACACGAAACGGTACCGGTACCGGTAGCAATCCTAACTGTCGTTACGGTGACATCAGCTTCAGCGTTAAAAACAGCACATTCCTTGGCGAGGCCGACAACTTCGCCAATCTTGGCTCGGGCATCGGCCCGACTACGGGCCCCAAGAAACTGGGGCAGGGCCACTGCGGAAAGCAGGCCGATGATCGCAACCACGATCATCAGCTCCACAAGGGTAAAGCCCCCTGACGCTCTGGAGGATGAATTCTTTTGTCCTAATGGATAGTTGCATTGAATTTCCCTTATAAGCCGAAACTTATAAAGGGGGGAAGAGAGAGTCATAGTGGCAGTTTGAAAAGTGCTAGAGTAGACCGCAGAGAGTTAGCTCAAGCAGCTAGTTTTTTGAAATAGCTGCTTGAGCTTTGCGACGACCAGGGACCTATTCTAGCTACAAGACATCTGCCCCTGAATAGATACCGTAATTGCTACGGCATTCTTGCTCGCAATGGTGCTGCCAAGGCAGGTCACCGATTGGGTGGTAGCCCAAGCCCTAGTGCTGAAGTTTTGCGCTGTGGGGTTTGCGCCTCCACACCAAACATTGGCTCCAACCGCTTGCCTAACTGAGGTTGAGACAGAATCTGCTTCAGCGTTAAAGACGGCGCATTCCTTGGAGAGACCAACGATTTCACCAATCTTGGCTCTGGCATCGGCCCGATCCCGGGCACCGAGGAATTGGGGCAGGGCGACGGCAGAAAGCAGACCGATGATCGCGACGACGATCATTAGCTCAACCAAAGTGAAGCCTTGTTTAACAAGGCTTTGGCGAGAGCGCAGTTGACGAAGTAATTCCAGTTGAGTTTTAGTGTTCATTAGCGGCAAGCTAGCTGAATAAACCGACTACAACTTATACCATGAAACTGCAACCCGTCAACAAGATGTCCAGATTTTGCTTGGAAGACAACACAGGCCAGTACTTGGGAGAGTTGACTATCCCCCCCAGGGGATAGTCGTCCGGGAACTTGTGGAGCTGGCCGTCCTAATTGGCAGCGATGCGGGGGTTTGGAGGAGTGTTTCGGCGGCTCCCCTAGGATCAGGCAGCGGTTGAGTTGGCCCTGGGCGTCCCTTTTCCCCTGAAGCCCTTTGGCCCCGGCCTGGCCGCTCGCCTGGCCCGCTGGGGCCTGGTGATCGTGGTGGCCTATGCCCTGGTGGCCCTGGCCACGCCCCTGCTCATTCAGGCCGGCCTGGTGGCTGATGCCAATGGGGGCCTGGAGAATCCCATCTATGGGCCGCCCTCCCTGGCCCATTGGTGTGGCACCGATCGCCTCGGCCGCGATGTGTGTGCCCGCACCCTGGCCGGCAGTGGGGTAGCACTGGAAGTGGTGGCCCTGGCCCTGGGCCTGGCCCTGCTGATCGGCGTTCCCTTGGGCATGGTCAGCGGCTACCTCGGTGGCGGACTGGATCGGCTGCTGGTGCTGTTGATGGACACCCTATACACCTTGCCGGTGTTGTTGCTTTCGGTGGTCTTGGCCTTTTTACTCGGCAAGGGCCTGCCGAATGCGGCCGCTGCCCTCTGCGTTGTCTATGTGCCCCAGTATTTCCGTGTCGTGCGCAACCAAACGGCCCAGGTCAAGGCGGACTTATTCGTGGAAGCGGCCCGATCCCTTGGGGCTGGGCCGATTTGGATCCTGCGCCGCTACCTGTTGCGCAATGTGGTCACCACGGTGCCCGTGCTCCTGAGCCTGAATGCCGCTGATGCGGTTTTGGTGCTGGGGGGTCTGGGCTTTCTCGGCTTGGGGCTGCCGGAATCGATCCCCGAATGGGGCAGTGATCTCCAACAGGCCCTGGGCGCCGTGCCCACGGGCATCTGGTGGACAGCCCTTTACCCAGGCCTGGCCATGTTTGGCCTGGTGCTGGGCCTGTCCTTTCTCGGTGAGGGCCTAGAAGGTTGGCTCAGTGGGGCTTCTGGTCGCCTCGAAAAACCATCAAAACAGACCTAATGCATCCCCTACAGGTCGGATGAACGTGCTTGCCAACCCTGATCTTGAAGGCCATGCCATGGCCTTGGCCCGGTATCACGAGCAGATGCAGGCGCTGTATCAGCCGATCCTCAGCTGCCCCTGGCCCCGGCAGGATTGGCCGGGCCATGGCAGTTTGGCTGGTCTGGTGATCGAGGAATTACCCCTCTTTCAGCAAGCGATCGGGGCCTTGCCCCAGGATCCAGACCTGCTGCGGGCCCTCGCCGGTGACTTGATCCAGGGCGGCCGCCAAGGGGAAGGTTTAGCGATCTATCGCCTGCTAGCCCAAGCCAACCCTGGCGATCCGCTGGCCCTGCACAATTTGGCGGGCGCCCTCTATCTCTGCGGCAATGCGGCAGAAGCGGAAACCTGGTGGCGCCAATCGCTTGCCCTCGATCCCTGCGTCGAGGAGCCTCGCTTGCTCCTCGCCCAGCTGCTTCTGGATCGGGGCGAGCGCCAGGAAGCGAAGAGCCTGTACCTGGGCCTTGATCCCGAGGGGCCGTTTAGTTTCAAGCGCTCCCTGGCCCTGGCCACCCTGCTTGCCACGGAGGACCAACCGGCTTCAGCCCAGGCTCAGCAAGGGTTAGACCAACTCGAAGCCCTGGTGGAGCAAGCCCTAACGGATGGGCAGCGGTATCGCGCTCTTGTGCAACGGTTCGCCGATGCCGGCCAGCTCGATCGGGCCCTGGAGCTCCTGGAGCTGGGGCCGCCCCAGGACAGTGCCTGGACCTGGGAGCTGCAAGCACTTGAATTGACCAGCGCCAAAGACGCCAACAGCGAACGGACATTCCGCCAGATCGACACCCTGCTGCTGCGCTATCCCACCAGCCCTGAGGTGGTGAATGCGGTGGGCATCCAGGTCCTGAAAACCGATCCGGCTGCCGCCTGTGCGCTCTTCAGCCAAGTGATCGATCGCCATCCCGAAAACTTACCAACCCTGGCTAATCTTGCCATGGCTCTTGATAAGCAAGGCAAGTTTCAACAAGCATTAGACTACCATCTGAACGTGCTCCAGCTTGAGAATTGCTTTGGAGCTCTGCACCTGAACTTTGGCAATAGCTACGCTGATTATCTGGCCTTGGATGAGGCGGAAGCCTGTTATCGCAAGGCCATTTTGCTATCTCCCTTCTCGCCTGAGGCCTGGATGAACCTGGGCAATGCGCTTCATAACCTGCGCCAAAAAGGACCCGATCTCCTTGCCCTTCGCAAGGCCTATGCCATCGCCCCCAAGCTGGTGATGGGCAAAATCAGCCTGAGTCTTGCGCTGCTCATGTATGAGCAATTCGAAGAAGGATGGGCCTTGTACGAATCTCGGCTTGAACAGAATCGCGCCATCTATTTACCTAGCGGCCTGGACAAATGGGACGGGCTGGCAGAACTGGATGAACTCCTAATCGTGGCCGAACAGGGGGTAGGCGATTTGGTGCAGTTCATGCGCTATAGCATTCTTTTTAGCTTAGGGATTCCCCGTGTCACCATCCTGGCCGAACCGAAGTTTCACACCCTGCTGGATCACTACGGTGGGTTTGCGGCGGTGCATTCCGTCAAAGATCCCTATCGGGTGATGGAACAGTCGGCCTGGTACCCGATGGCATCGATCCTAGGTCTGCTTGGAATTAGCAATCATGGCGTAATCATTGATGCACCCTATCTCGCCGCCGATCCGGACAAAACCAAGCGCTGGGCTGATGTCATGGTCCCCAAAACTGACGGCAAATTAATCGGTCTCAACTGGCAAGGCAATCCTATTTCGGAAGACGCTTTTTTCCGGGGACGTTCCTTTCCTTTGGAAACCTATGCACCATTGGCAGGGCTAGAAGGCTGTCAATGGGTGTCCCTGCAGAAGGGTCCAGGTTCCGAGCAGCTAGAGAGCTGTTCATTCCGTGGTCGCTTCGTCGCGGCTCAGCCGGAGATTGATCAGGCCTGGGATTTTGTCGAAACCCTTTCGATCCTGGAGCTGTGCGATTTGGTGATCACCTCCGACACCTCCGTGGCCCACTTGGCTGGCGCCCTGGGGCGGCCCACCTGGGTGCTGTTGAAGTATGTGCCTGATTGGCGCTGGGGGCTGGAGGGTTCCTCCACCCCCTGGTATCCAACGATGCGCCTCTTCCGTCAGCAGGAGGCGAACAATTGGGACCCCGTGATCGCGGCGGTGGGCGATGCGCTCGCGGACTTTCTTGCCAAATAGCCATGAGCACCGAGCACCATGACCACAACAATGGACTTATATGGACCTTTCTTGGCCTATCGTGATGCCATTTTCAAGGCCCATTGTGAATATATACTTGATGCTTATTTGAATCCGTGGATCAGCTTTTTTTATTTACAGCCACCCCGTTATCAAGGACTAGAAGCCGTCATTGTTGAAACCAGACCATCCAAGGTGCTGCGGGCGGTGATTCTCAACGCCATGCTGATGCTTCCGGCCGGCACACCAATTATCCTGATCACGTCTGACCAGGCCCTTGAAGCGATGACAAATCTGCTGGGGGATTTGGGCGAAGCTCTGGAGATTCGCCCAGGTCCCCTGGGAAAAGACTTTAATCAAAGAGCCTACAATCAACTCCTAACCAATAGTAAATTTTGGCTAGATCTCAGCGCTGATGCTATCTTAATTTTTCAGAGTGACAGCCTGCTACTGACGCGACTTCCAGAGTCGTTTCTAACGGCTCCTTACCTGGGAGCCCCTTGGCACATCGATGGCTCCCTCACGATCGATTTTCCCTGTAAGCAAGGCGACAGGCATGGCTGGCCCGCTGCAGGGGAGGCTCGGGTCGTCCGGGTCTCGATTGACCTGAGCCCAGGCCTTGCCGAAGTGGTGCCCCATGGCTACGGCAATGGCGGCTTATCGCTGCGCAACAGGGCACTCATGGCCTTAATCGCTGCAGAGCAAACCCGGGAGGATTGGGAGCCGGAAGACGTGTTTTTCAGCCGCCATCTGCCGTCCTATGGCGCCGAAATCCCAACCCTTGAGCTGGCCCAAGCGTTTGCCAGCGAAGCGATCTATTTCGATGCCATTGGCATCCATGCCTCCTGGAAATACTTGCCCGCTGAGCAACAAGCAAGCCTCTACGAGAAGCACATTAAAAACCTGATCGCCATGGCCGAAGGCTTGATGTAGTTGGCCCGCCCAGCCCCAGTCCAAAAGCTAATAAGCGATTGGTCCCTATGCATGGCGGCAGGAAAGAAATCGACTGAAAGCCAGAAATAATTACCGCGCCAGGCTGGGATTGTGGCGGTAACTTTCCAGGGCACACTGCCGCCATGTTTCACCACTGTAAACAATCTCGAGATGCTTTTCAACCGGAATGACATCGAGCAGGGTCATCATCTTGGCGCAATGAATCAGTTCCGGGGTGGGATGGTGACGCACGTCCATCCCATGCCCCCGATAACCGAGTGACACATAGGGGAGCGAAACTAATGCCAGTAGGGAAACAAGGGAATAGCTTGCCAGCAGGGCCCATTTAGGTGATGTCTTCAGTTGTCTAGGCCTAGTTTGGCTGAGCAGCTCAATCACCCCGTTGGGTCCTTGTACCAGCACGGCCTGAAGCCGATCTGGATTGGTTAGGGCCTCCCACAAGCAAATCACAATCGCCATTATGGCCGGCACCATCAAGCGATCCCCCCAGCTTGCCCAGCCAAATGGATTCCACCACAGGCTTAGGCCAATCAAGGTGATCACGGCCCAAACAGTTGCAGCATTAACAGTAGAAAATTTGTATTGCTCTAGACGGATCCTCCATAGACCATATAGGGCCAGAACCGCAAAGCAAAGACCCCAAAATACGAGCAGACCTCCATTGGGGGAGGCTATCGTCCAAAAGAAGCTTTGCAGGCTGAATAAGAGCGGAGCTTTGGTTAACCTGGCCTCATTTAAGTAGGCCTCAGGAAGCACGCTCTGATAACGAATTAGGTTAAAGCTTATTTGAGCCAGGGCAGCGGCAATCAGGGCTGGCATGGTCAGCCAAAGCGCACTGAACTGATCATTCACAAGCCAGCGAGTTTTGAAAGTCTGCTTAGCAGTCATCGCATCTTCCCTGTCGCCATGCTTGCCAACCCGCAGACTTTGGCTTCCCAATCTTCGCCATGCTTGATCAGAGAACAGGAGCAGTAGGCCAACACCTGCAAAAGTGATAACCGATGTATCTTTATAGAGGCAAGCGATAAACCACAGGACATTGCAAAGAAGGATGGTGCCTAGGCTTGGCCTTCGGTCGGCCATTAGCTCCCCATTCCTAATGACTAAGGCCCTAAAGGTGAGGACAAAAGCAATGCCAGTAACTGCGCCTGCCTGCACCTCCAAGGAACCTGTAAAAAGATAGAATCTTGGAATAGGTGTCAACAGCCATAGGGCCACATACAGCCCCCAGCTCTGAAATAATTTCCGATTAGACCGGGAAAGCCTAAGCAACAGCAGGGGGAGGGCCAACGTTATTGCATTCAGGGCGGCGAGGAAAGCTGGAAGCTTGATTGCATGGCGTATCACCTGAATCAATAGCCCTGAATTCAGCGTGTAGGCAAGTGGGAATTTACTGATTGCGCCGCAAGCTTGCGCTTGATCGCCCAGGCATTGGCCCAATCTGAGGGAGTCCCCCACCCAACTACCCAGATCACCAGGAAACAGGCCATTGGCTGTTGTGGCGACCAAGAAGAAGACCAATGCGGCCAAAAGGACCAATAAACCCACATCCAGTCTCGTGGCAGCAGGTGGCTTTCGTTGACTCGCCGGCAAAGGGAGCTGCATCGTCATTCAAGGATGGAGAGCAAGGATCCCTGCTACAGCCCTATCCAGCCCTTCCGCTTCGCTCACGGGATTAAAGATCTGAGGATTTCTCAGCATCCAAAGATAGTCACAAGCTGCCAGGTTCTCCAAGCCCCAAAAGGTAGTCATCGACGCAAGCTCATCGACCTTGCGGGGCTCTTTGGCGCGCCAGAGCACTGTCTGCGGATTACCTTGATCCATAATAGTGCAATACTCGTAAGCCGTATGAAAGAGATGAATCAAAGGCATGATTTTGTAGGTATCTCCATGCCAGATCGCGTTGGCGATGCCAGTTGATTGCTCCCTAAGCCGGATGGCTTCCTCCTGATCACGACAGCATGAATAGGCATCGCAGGGAATCGTGTCATCGATCAGGATGACCGTGCCTGGGTGGCTATGCAGCAGGGCGTTTTGCAGATCGCGGTAGGTTTGATCGTAGGTGTGAAGCCCATCGATAAAGATCAAATCAAAGCGACTTTTCTCTGGCTCCTGGGCAAAGAATTCATCGCTACTGATCGGCAGCAGCCTGGTCCCCACACCATCGTGGCTGGCCTGCCAATCAAACTGAAAATCCGGATCGACCCCCGTTTTGGTTTCGACGTTGACAGCGTTGAAAGTGATTCCCTCGCTGACACCAATTTCCAGGTAGGTCTTGCAGCCAAGGGCCTCGGCGAGTCGGTTGAGACGGCGCGGTGACGTGGCCAGCCAGTTGTCCAGGTCCATGGGCTCTCGCGCATGGCTACCAGTATCAACCCTGTTCCCAATCGCCCTAGCCCCGATCCCAAAGGGAAGTATTCCCCCCCTAACTGCTTGTGATGAACAGGAACCGCCGGACAGCTCTCCTAGGGTTGGGAGCCACTGGTTTTAGAAGCGATGCCCTGGGGGATCACCCTCATCCTCGTGGCAGCAGGCCTAGGGCTCTGCCTGCTAGGCGGGGTCAATGGCGATGACGTGGTGGGCCTGCTGATGCGCATCATCGGCGTGGTGTTCCTTTTGGCCGCCTGCCTTTTCGGACGCCTGCTCTGGCTCGACCTCGCTGGCATCACCCTGGCCCTGTGGTTGCCTAGCTCCGGCAAAAGGCAGCAGGTCTGAGGCCCTGCCGTTGGGCCTGGGAAGGCGCCTCAGTAGCGCAGCTTGAGGGTGCGCGGCAGCTCCTCGGCAATTTCGCCCTCGGCCGTGAGGGCAGGGTAGGGGCGCCCTTGGCGCTCGCACCAGTCCGCCACCTGGGGGTAGGCCCAGTGGAACAGGATCCGCGCGTAAGCCTCGGGCCCGCCGGGGATGCCTTCGCCTTGGTCGGGGATCAGGCCGGCCCGTTGCCGTTGGCGCAGGGCCTCGAACAGCAGGATCGCCGTGGCCACCGACACGTTCAACGACTGCACCATGCCGGTCATCGGGATCACGATCGCCTGGTCGACCGCCGCCGCGGCCGCCTCGCTCAGGCCCCATTTCTCCGCCCCCAACAGGAAGGCGCTGGGGCCGGTGAAATCGCAGTCGCGGTAGTCGATCGCCCCCTGGCTCAGGTGGGTGCCGTAGAGGCGGAAGCCCCGGGCCTTGAGGGCGGCAATGGCGTCCTCTGTGGTGGCGTGGGCATGCAGGGGCACCCACTTCTGGCTGCCCAGGGCCGTGTCGTTGAAAATCCTGGGCCGGCCCGGCAGGCTCACCACATGGCTCTCCAGCACCCCCACGGCATCACAGGTGCGCAGGATCGCCGAAAGGTTGTGGGGCTTATCCACCTGCTCGAGCAGCACGGTGAGATCGCCCATGCGGCGGTTGAGCACGGAGCGGAGCCGCTCGTAGCGTCTGGGCAGCAGGGGCATGGGGGGATCGCCGGGAGCGGGCCTTGCGTGCTGCATCCTGCCCCTGGACCGGCCCCGGCCCTTCCTGGCCAGACCTTGTCGTTTGACCAGCGGGTGTATGGGCTGGTGGCCCGGATACCGGCAGGACGCCTGGCCACCTACGGCCAGATTGCCGAGCTGCTCGGCGCCTACGGCTGCGCCCGCCAGGTGGGTTGGGCCCTGCGGCGCCTGCCCCTGCCCTCACCCGTGCCCTGGCAGCGGGTGGTGAACGCCCAGGGGCGCATCAGCATGGATCCCTCCCGCCAGGGATCAGATTGGATCCAGCGGGAGCTGCTGCTCGGCGAAGGCCTTGCCGTGGCGGCCGATGGCCGCCTACCCCTGGCGGCCCATCGCTGGCAGCCAGCCGATCCGGCCCCCCTTGAAAGGCCCCTGGGGCGCTAGCTGTGGAGGCACCACCATCCCTGAGCCTTTGAGCCGATCCGCCCCCAGGCCCAACCCCGCCAAGGCGCCGGGCTCTCCCCCCCAGCGGCAGGAGCCTGGCGGCGGCGCGATCGGTCTGGCGCCGCGCCAGGTGGCTTGGCAGGTGCTCTCGGCCGTGGCGGCAGGGGCCTTTGCCGATGGCGCCCTGGAGCGGGAGTTGCAACGCCAACCTCTGACGGGCCAGGACCGGTCCCTGGCCACGGAGCTGGCCTACGGGGCGATCCGCCAAAGACGCCTGCTCGATGCCTGGCTCGACCAGCTGGGCAAGGTGCCGGCGGAGCGCCAGCCGCCCAAGTTGCGCTGGTTGCTGCATGTGGGCCTCTATCAGCTCCTGGCCAGCGACCGGGTGCCGGCCTCGGCGGCCGTGAGCACCAGCGTGGAACTGGCCAAGCGCGGCGGCCTCGCCCGCCTGGCTCCGGTGGTGAATGGCCTGCTGCGGTCCTTCCTGCGCCAGCAGGAAGCGGGTGGGGAGCTGGTGCTGCCAGCCGATCCAGCCCTGGCCCTGGCCCAGCGCCAGTCGCTGCCGGACTGGCTAGCCCAGGCGCTGCTGGTCTGGCTGCCGGCCCCCCGGGCCGAGGCCTATGCCGTGGCCTGCAACCAGCCCCCCAGCCTTGACCTGCGCTGCAACCCCCTGCGGGGCAGCCGCGACCAGCTGCTCGCCGACCTGCGGGCCGCCGGTGTGGCGGCCGAGCCCCTGGCCGGCTTCTCCCAGGGCCTGGTGCTGGGGGGCCGCAGCGGGGACCTGCGCCAATTGCCCGGCTACGCCGAAGGTCGCTGGTGCGTGCAGGACCGGTCCGCCCAGCGCATCGCCCCCCTGCTCGATCCCCAGCCGGGCGAGCGCATCCTCGATGCCTGCGCCGCCCCCGGGGGCAAGAGCACCCATCTGGCCGAGCTGATGGGCGACCGAGGCGAGGTGGTGGCCCTCGACCGCAGCGCCGCCCGCCTGCAGCGGGTCGGCCGCAACCTCGAGCGCCTGGGCCTGACCTGCATCCAGACCCGGGTCGGCGATGGCACCAACCTGGCCCAGGAGCTGCCGGGAACCCTCGCCCCTGGACCTGGAGCCGGGGCTGACGCCTGGTGGCAAGGCGGGTTTGACCGGATCCTGGTGGATGCGCCCTGCTCGGGCCTGGGCACCCTGGCCCGCCACGCCGATGCCCGCTGGCGGATTGGGCCCGCCGCGATCGACGACCTGGTGCTGTTGCAACGCCAGCTGCTCGAGGGCCTGGCACCCCTGCTGCGGCCTGGGGGCCGGCTGGTGTACGCCACCTGCACCGTGCATCCGCGCGAAAACGGCGAACTGATCAGCTCCTTCCTGGCCGCCCACCCCGACTGGCGCCTGCTGGAGAGCTGGCAGCTGTGGCCGGGTCAGGGCCCGGCGGGCGAAGCGGCTGGCACGGCGGACAAAGCCCTGGTGGCCGAGGGCGATCCAACCGGAGGCGACGGCTTCTTTGCCGCAGCGCTGCAGGCGCCCGGCTGATAGGGGCAGGCCCTCAGGGCAGGGGCGGCGGCGCCGTTGGGGCGGCCGAGGGGCTGGACAGGGGCGGAGGGGCGGTAATGGGCCCGGGGTTCGGGGCCGAGCGGATGGCTGGGACGCCGCCACTGGGCGCTGTCCCAGGGCTGCCATTGGAGCCAGGGCCAACGCTTCTAGGCCCCTGGCTAGGGGGCGGGAACGCCAGGCCAGCTTCGCTTGGGCTAGGGGCGGGATCGGAGCGCTCACCGGGAAAGGGGTTGGGCATGGCTTCCGGCTGGCTGGACACCACGGGCCGGGGCCGGAGCGGTGCTTGGAAAGGGCTGGTCAGCACGGGTTTGGGCGGGAATTGGCGCACCGGCAGGTCCTTGACGATCGGCGCCATGTAGTCGTGCCAGGCGTAGGTGGCGAGCACGCTGGTGCTGCGGGTCTCGCGGCTGTCGTCGTAGCCGAGCCAGACGGCGGTGGTGAGCTGGGGGATCGAGCCGATGAACCACAGATCCCGTCCGGATTCGGACGTGCCGGTCTTCCCGGCCACGGGGCGATCCATGAGGGCGGCACCGCCGCCGGTGCCCCCCCGGACCACCTGTTGCTGCATCCAGAGCATGGCGTCGGCTAGGGGGCTATCCACGGCCCGGCGGCCCCGGTCGCCATCGACGCGGCGGCTCCAGAGCAGGTCGCCATTGGGGCCGGTGATTTCTTCAAACGGCGTCGGCGACACGTAAACGCCCCGGTTGGCGATCGCCGCGTAGGCCGCCGTCATGTCGAGCACCGTCTGCTCGTAGGCGCCGATCGCCATCGGGTAGAAGCGCCCTAGGGGCCGGGTAATGCCCAGGCTGCGGGCCGTGGCGATCACCCGATCGAAGCCCACCTTCTGCAGCAACTCCACAGCCACCACGTTGAGGGAGTTCTGCATCGCCACCCACATCGGGATGCGTCCCATGTAGCGGTTACTGAAGTTTTGGGGGCAATAGCCAGCAAAACAGCGTGGTTCATCGACCACGGTGTCGTCGGGCTTCATGCCCTGTTTCAGGGCAGCAAGATACACAAACAACTTGAACGTGGAGCCCGGAGAGCGCAGGGCCTGGACGGCCCGGTTGAACTGGCTCTTGTTGTAATCCTTGCCGCCCACCATGGCCCGCACCAGGCCGCTGCCGGGCTCCATCGAAATCAGGGCCCCCTGCATGGCGCCAGGGGTGCTGGCATCGATGATCTTCTGGGCCTGGTCCTGCCAGGCCAAATTGAGGCTGCTGCGGATCGTTAGCCCGCCCACCTCCAGCTGTTCGGGGGTGAGCACCTTGGGCAGCTCCTGGGCCACCCAGCTGGTGAAATAGGGCGCCCGGCTCTCCCAATACTTGGGCACGGCCGGTTTGAGTTTGAGCGGCGTGGCCAGGGCCTCAAGCTGCTGGCGATCGTCGATGAAGCCGGCCTCTCGCATGCGCCGCAGCACGATCCGGCGCCGCTGCAGGGCCAGGTCGGGATTCACAAAGGGCGAATAAACCGAGGGGGCAGGCGGCAAGCCGGCGATCAGGGCCGCCTCGGGCAGGGTGAGGTCCGCTGGGGTTTTGGAGAAGTAGATCCAGGCCGCATCGGCCACGCCGTAGGCACCGGAGCCCAGGTACACGTAATTGAGGTATTGCTCAAGGATCTGCTCCTTACTGAGTTGGCGCTCGAGCTTGCCGGCCAGGGCCGCTTCTTCGAGCTTGCGGGTGATCGTGCGGTCCTGGCTGAGGAAGACGGTGCGGGCCAGCTGCTGGGTGATCGTGCTGGCCCCCTCCTCCAAGGAACCGCGGGTGATGTTGCGCACCACCGCCCGGCTAATGCCCACCAGATCGATGCCGTCGTGTTGGTAGAAGCGACGGTCTTCGGCGGCGATGAAGGCCCGTTTGACCAGCTCCGGCATCTGGCCACTGGCCACCTTGTCGCGGGTGGCGGGGCCTAGTTTCTGGATCACCTGGCCATCGGCCGACAGCACCGTGACCGTGCCCGGCCGGTTGAAGCTGTTGATATGCCTCACATCGGGCAATAGCTTGTCGAGCCCCTGCATCAGCAGGGACTGACCCACGGCCGCCACTCCGCCGATGCCGGCGGCCCAGAGGCCGGCGACCAGCAGCTGGCGCCTTCGCCCTTTCACATGCCCACCACTGGCGCCAGGCCCGTGGTGAGGGAGCTGTGGCCAATCGCCAGGGCCGTAACAAGCATGCCTATCACCAAAAAGGGCTGGGCGCTGGCCTGGTATTTGACATCAAAGGCCACCGGATCGCGCAGCAGCCAGATGTCCTGGAAGGTCATCTGGGGCACGATCAGCAGCACCAAAAGCACGGCCGAAAAATGTTGGTCGATGGCAATTAATACGGCCACCATGGCCAGTTGGAAAAGGTTGATCATGCCGGCGCTAATCCAGCTGGCCCGCTGGGCACCGAACACCACCGGCAGGGACTGGAGCCCCAGGGCCCGGTCGCCTTCGATGCTCTTGAAGTCGTTAACCACGGCAATGCCCAACCCCGCCAGGCTGTAGGCCAGGGTGAGCAGGGCCGTGGTCCAGGTGAGCTGGCCAAACAGGGCCTGGCCGGCCCACCAGGGCAGGGCGATGTAACTGGCGCCGAGGGCATAGTTGCCCAGCCAACCATTTTGTTTGAGCTTCAGGGGCGGCGCTGAGTAGATGAAGCTCACAAACGAGCCGCCCAGGGCCAGCAGGAACACCACCGGCGTGCCATGGCCAGCCCAGAGGTCGAGGCCATAGGCCACTGCCAGGCCGGCCAGCAGCAGGATCCAGATTTGGGCCTTCACCTGGCCAAGGGGGATGGCCCCGGAGGGAATCGGCCGGTAGGGCTCGTTGATCGCGTCGATCTCGCGGTCGTAGTAGTCGTTGATCGTTTGGGTGTAACCAGCCAGCAAGGGGCCGCTCATCACCATGCAGGCGAAGGAGGCGACCACCTCGGGCAGGGTCCAGTGGAAACGGCCCGAAGCGGCGGCACCACAAAGCACCCCCCAGATCAGGGGAATCCACGTAACCGGCTTCATCAACTGGAGCCGGATCTTCCAGATGGTGGAGGTGCCGCTGGCACCCTTCATGCCGAGCAGTTGGCGGGCCCCACCGCCGGGACCCTGGTCCCCAGGCTGGGTTGGGGCGGGGCTGGCTTGGCCTGGGCGATCGCTCACGGGCTGACTGGCCTCAGGCGGGGGTGATTTCGTCGTCGAAGAACCAGGTGGTACCGCCGCCACTCAGTTCCACCACCACGCCGATGCCCGTGCCATCGGTGAGCTTGAAATCCTTGACTGTTCCGGTGGCATCGGCCTGGAGGGTGGCAACAAGGCCTGCGGGGATGCGGTCACGAACCCGGGTGACCCGCACCTTCGAGCCGATGGTGATGGCAGCCTGGGACATAACCGGCGTAACTCAAAAGTTGCGCAACCCTACCAGCGCTTACCCGCCGCCCTGCCATGGTCGCCAAACGGATCATTCCCTGTCTGGACGTGGCCGATGGCCGGGTGGTGAAGGGAGTCAATTTTGTTGGCCTGCGCGACGCCGGCGACCCGGTGGAGCTGGCCTGCCGCTACAGCGCCTCCGGCGCCGATGAACTGGTCTTCCTCGACATCGCCGCCAGCCACCAGGGCCGCAGCACCCTGGTGGAGCTGGTGCGCCGAACCGCCGAGGCGGTGACGATCCCCTTCACCGTCGGCGGCGGCATCCGCTCCGTGGAGGGCATCACCGAGCTGCTGCGGGCCGGTGCCGACAAGATCAGCCTCAATTCATCGGCCGTGGCCGATCCCAACTTGGTGGCCGAAGGGGCCCAGCGCTTTGGCTGCCAGTGCATCGTCGTGGCGATCGATGCCCGCGCCCGGCGCGGCCCCTCTGGCAGCCCAGAAGGGGGCTGGGATGTGTTTGTCAAAGGTGGCCGCGAGAACACTGGCCTTGATGCGGTGGCCTGGGCGAAGCAGGTCGTGGCCCTGGGGGCGGGCGAGATCCTGCTCACGTCCATGGATGGCGATGGCACCCAGGCCGGCTACGACCTGGCCCTAACCCGGGCCGTAGCCACAGCGGTGGCCGTGCCCGTAATCGCCTCGGGCGGGGCCGGCAGCATCGCCCACATCGGCGCCGCCCTGGGGGAAGGTCAGGCCGCAGCGGCCCTGCTCGCTTCCCTGCTCCATGACGGGGTGCTGACCGTGGAGCAGATCAAAACGGAGTTGCTGGCCCAGGGGGTGAACCTGCGTCCCTTGGAACCAGCCATGGCCGGCTGAATCGGTGCGCGACTGGCGATGCAGCGCCGCAGCACAAGTGGGGCAGTTTTTGCGCCAATCCAGCGCCGATCCGATGCAACGCCAGCCGCAGCGAGCGGATCGCCTGCTTGCCACCCCGCTGGGCGATCACGCGCCACTTAACCTCTAGTTACATTTATGGGATCTGGCACTCCCATCCTCCTGACGTCCTGCGGCCTGGCCCCTGAAGGCCGGCACGCTCCAGCCCGATTCCAGCCCCCCTGCGCCCAGGCTTCCGTGTTGACCTCCCTCCCCTCCACCACAACGGCCCTCGGTGTGGCGATGGTGCTGGTGGTGGTCGCGTTGGTCGGCTGGGCCCTGCAGCTCATGGAGATGGCCAACCAACGCAAGGAGTTTTCACTCATGCTGGCCGGCTGCATGGTCTGCTCGGCGGCGGTGGGGCTGGCCACTGTGATGGTGCTCACCCTCACCAGCCCCGATCGGCTCGAGGCCCGCGGCCTGGTGCCCTCTGCCAACGCCAGCGGTACGGAGACAGGGATCAGCTTGGATGCCATTTCCCTTCCCTGGGATGGCCCCCTAGATCTGCATGCAACCCGGTGATCCGGCGGCCGTGCGCCAGCTGTTTGAACAGATCGCGCCGAACTACGACCGCCTCAATGACACCCTGAGCCTCGGCCTGCACCGCCTCTGGAAGCGCCAGGCCATCACTTACTTGGCGCCCAGGCCAGGCCAGCGCCTGCTCGACCTCTGCTGCGGCACGGGTGATCTGGCCCTGCTATTGGCCGAAAAAGTGCGTCCGGGAGGCCTGGTGCTGGGCCTTGATGCCGCGGAAGCGCCCCTGGAGCTGGCCCGGCGCCGGACCGCCCTTAAGCCCTGGTTGAACCTGGAGTGGCGCCTGGGCGACGCCCTGGCCACGGGCCTGCCGGCTGGCTGGGCCGATGGGGCCGTGATCGCCTACGGCCTGCGCAACCTGGCCGATCCCCTCGCCGGCCTGGCCGAATTGCGGCGGCTGCTCGGCCCCGGCGGCCGCGCCGCCGTGCTCGATTTCAACCGGCCCGAGGATCCCGCCGGCCTGGTGGCCCGCTTCCAACGCTTCTACCTGCGCCAGCTGGTGGTGCCCCTGGCCCGCCAGGCCGATCTTGAAGCCCATTACGCCTACTTGGAAGAGAGCCTGGCCCGCTTCCCCACCGGCCCAGAACAGGAATCCCTGGCGCGCCAGGCGGGCTTTAGGCAGAGCGTTCACCGTCCCCTGGCGGGCGGCCAGATGGGGCTGCTGGAACTGGTGGCCTGAGCGGGCAAGGCCCTGCTTGCGGCAGCTCGGCCAGGGCTGCCAAGCTGCCGGTCTGTGCCCCATGCCCCCAGGCCCACCGGCCATGCCATGAGCGATCAAGCCCAAGGGGACCAACGGGAGCTGGCGGCGATCCAGGGGCGGCTGGCCGTCACCCGCCAGCAGATTGACGAGCTGGAGGCGCTGATTGGCGAGCTTCCCGAGATCTACGAGCGCAAGTTCGAGCAACAGCTCCAGCCCCTGCTCGAGCAAGAACGGCTGCTACGCCAGCAAAACGTGCTGCTGAGGGACCAAATGCAACGGGCCTTACCGGCGGCGGCATCGCCCCGACTACTGGCTCCAGGGCCGGCCCCGGGGCGGCGGTCACCGCGGTACCAGCTGGCCCTAGGGGCCGTGGTGGCCGCCCTGGCTGCCTTTGGCCTGGCCCAGCGTCAGTTGGCACCGGGGAGCCCCCAACGGAAACCCGCGCCCCTGGGGGCAAACCAGGTTGCCCCCCAGGCGGGCGAGCTAGCTCGCGCCAAGGAGCTGCTGGTGATCACCAGCGGGCCCAGCTGGATTGAGCTGCGGGATCCCCAAGGGCGAACCGTCTACGGGGCCCTCCTGGAGGGCCGCCAACGCTTCAGCCTCGGGGCCGGGCTCAGCCTCAAGGCTGGCCGGCCAGAACTGGTCCAGGTGCAGCTAAGTGGTGGTCCGGTCCAGGCCTTGCCCCCAGGGGAGTGGTGGAGCTGGCATCGCTTCCAGCCGCCTGGGACCTAATGCTCCAGGTCACAATGGCTTATTCCTGGCCCACCAGCCCGTTTCGAGCGCCCCTACGGATCGCCCCATGCACTTCCAGGACATCATCGCCACCCTGAATCGCTTCTGGGCGGAGCGGGGCTGCCTGATCCTGCAGCCCTACGACACCGAAAAAGGGGCTGGCACCATGAGTCCGCACACGGTGCTGCGGGCGATCGGACCGGAGCCCTGGGCCGTGGCCTACCCGGAGCCCTGCCGCCGGCCCAGCGATGGCCGCTATGGCGATAACCCCAACCGGGCCCAGCATTATTTCCAATACCAGGTGCTGATCAAGCCCTCGCCTGAGGGCATCCAGGAGACCTACCTGGCCTCCCTTGAAGCCCTGGGCATCCGCGCCGCCGACCACGACATTCGCTTTGTCGAGGACAACTGGGAATCCCCCACCCTGGGGGCCTGGGGAGTGGGCTGGGAGGTGTGGCTCGATGGCATGGAGGTGACCCAGTTCACCTATTTCCAGCAATGCGGCGGCCTGGATTGCCGGCCAGTGTCGATTGAAATCACCTACGGCCTCGAGCGCCTGGCCACCTACCTCCAGGACGTGGAGAGCATCTGGGACCTGAGCTGGGATGGGCGGCGCAGCTACGGCGACATCTGGCTGCCCTTCGAGAAGGGCCAGTGCACCTACAACTTTGAGGCCTCAAACCCGGAGCGCCTGAACCAGCTCTTTGCCCTCTATGAGGCCGAAGCCACGGATCTGGTTGCCGCCAAGCTGCCGGCCCCGGCCCTCGATTACGTGCTCAAGTGCAGCCACACCTTCAACCTGCTGGAGGCCCGTGGCGTGATCTCGGTCACCGAGCGCACCGCCACGATTGGCCGCATCCGCCACCTGGCCCGCCAGGTGGCCGAAGCCTGGCTGGCGGAACGCCAGGCCCTGGGCTTCCCCCTGCTCAGCGCCGACCAGCGCGAGGCCATGGGGATCCAACCATGAGGCGCTTGGCCCTGACTCTGGTGGTGGCGTTGCTGTCCTTCCAGGGGGGGCGGCTGGTGGAAAGTGCCGTAGCCCCCTGCAAGCTGCGGCCCCTGGCGGCCCTGGTGGCACCGCTATTGGGCAAGCAGATGCCCAGCCCGCAGGTCTGTGACCTGATTCTCCAGTTGCCCAGCCCCTAGGGGGCGGCAGTAGCGGCCCCCGGCAGACCCGGAGGGGCGGGAGGCAGGGGCACGGCCGGATCGTTCAGGGTGTTGCTGCAGAGGTCCAGCACGATCCGCTGGCCCACCGAACCGGGCGCCGCCGCGCCCCAGGGCAGCCATTGACCATTGACGCGCCAGGTCTGGCGCAGGGTTTCGCACTGCACGGCCACGGCGGAGGCGGCGCCGCGGCTGACGCCCAAATCGGCATCGGAGGCCTTCACCAGGGTGAAGCGGGCGCCACTGGTCGTGAGCTTCCAACCGGCCCAGTCCACCGCCGTGCGGTTGAACCATTTCCAACGGGCCTGACCCGACTGCTCCCGCAGGGCCAATTCGGCCCGGTCGCGCCGCTCCGCCGGGCTCAGCAACAGGGCGGCGCTGGCCGCCAAGCCCGTGCCATCCCCAGGAGGCTCCACCGGCCCCTGGGGCTCGGGAGCCTGGCGGGCCAAGCGTCCGGGGACAGGGCCGGCCTGGGCAGGCGGGCTGGAGCGATGGGGCACCAGCAGGCGCTGGCCGATCTGAAGGCTGTGGGGATCGCGGATGCCGTTCAAGGCCATCAGGGCCTCCACGGACACCCCCTGCTGCTGGGCCAGCTGCTCCAGGGTGTCGCCGGCCCCAACCGTGATCATGCGGGCCTGGGCAGCCCCGAAGCCGACGACACTGGCGCCCAGCAGGAGCAGCCCCAGGGCGAACCCAGCGGCAGCCTGCGGCCCCGATGGACTTAAACCCCAAGGACTCGGCCGAGATGGGAGCAGAACTGACAGACGCAAGCAAGAAGGCGGCGCGTGGGCGGATCCGGCAGGATCGCGGCCAATCGGGCCATAAACCCTAGGGCACAAACCCTAAGGCCGCTGACCCCCTGCCAGCTGACGGCCCCCTTCCAGGGGCTCACCAAGCACCAGCCCCTTGGGCCAGGGCGGCTGGAGCAGGGAACTCTCAGGATCCCGTTCCTCCTGGATAGCGCCAATGGCGGCCGTCGTGGTGTCGTTGGCCCTACTGGCCCTGGGCCTGGGGGTGTTGCCCCTGCCGCTGGGCCTGCAGCTAGGCGGCACGGGTCTGCTGGTCGGCCTGGGGGTTTGGCTCTGTCGCCCCCACCGGAACCGCTGGGGACTGGTGGTGCTCCTGCCCCTGCTGCTGGCCTGGGGCTTGGGCCACCAGCCCGGCCCGGGACCTGGCGATCCGATGACCCTGATCCCTGCTGGCACCAACCAGCCGGTGGCGATCGATCGAATCGGCACCCTCCTCGCCGATCCCCAGGCCAACCTGGACGGCAAGGGGTGCCGGGTGCCCGTGCAATGGCAGAAAGGCCGCAGTGACTTGCGCTTCCGCGCTTGCCCAACGCTGCAGGAGGGCTGGCGCCTGCAGGTGAGCGGCCAACTGCGGCGGCCCCGGGCGGCTCCCCATCCCCTGCTGGCCGGCCCGGCGGAACGGTTGGCCCGCCAGGGCATCTGGACGGTGCTGGACGTGGGGCAGTGGAGCCTGCTGGCCAAACCGGCCACGCCTGTGGCCGACCTGCGGCGGCGCATGGCCCAGGCCCTGCTGGCGCGGGGCGGCCCCGAGGCCGGCGGTGTGTTGGCGGCCCTGGTGCTCGGTAGTGCCGTGGTGCCCGTGCCCCTGGAGGTGCGAGACGCCTTTCGGGTGTCTGGCCTATCCCATGCCCTAGCGGCCTCAGGGTTTCACCTCACCGTGTTACTGGGCGCGGTGATGGCCCTAGCCCGCGGCGGCCCCAGGCCCCTGCGCTGGGGCCTGGCCCTGGGGGCGATGCTGCTGTTTCTGCTGCTGGCCGGCCCCCAGCCCTCGGTGGTGCGGGCCGTGGTGATGGGAGCGATGGCCTTCCTGGTGCAGGATGGTGGCCGCCGCAGTCGGCCGCTAGGGGTGTTGCTGCTTTGCCTCCTGCTGATGCTGCTTTGGCAGCCGAGCTGGCTGCTCGATGTGGGCTTCCAGCTGAGCGTGGCTGCCACCGCCGGGCTGCTGTTCACGGCCCGGCCCCTGGAGGAACGGTTGGCGGGGCCAACCCCCGGGAAGGTTCGCCAGTGGCTGGCAGTGGCGATAGCGGTTCCCCTGGCGGCCTCCTTCTGGACCCTGCCCCTGCAACTGCTCCACTTCGGCAGCGTGCCCCTCTATGCGGTGGCCGCCAACCTGGCTGTCGATCCCCTGCTCACCCCCCTCACCTTGGGGGCCATGGCCATGGCCCTAGTGGCAGTGACGGTTCCTGTTCTGCTGGGCCTGGTTGCCTGGCCCCTTCTGCCCCTTACCCAGCTGCTGCTGTGGATCAGCCGCCAGTTCGCGGCCCTGCCCCTGGCCCAATGGCAGTTGGGGCGGCTCGATCCCCTGCTGGTCGTGCTGTTCAGCGCCGGCCTGCTGCCCTGGCTCCTGGCAGGCCCCAGCACGGTTAGACGATGGCGGGGCCCCGGCCTAGCACTCCTGGCCGCCGCCATGGCGTTGCATCTGGCCAGGAGCGCTGGAGACCATCTCCTGCTGGTCCACGAGGGCCAAAGGGACCTGCTCGTTGCCCGCCATGGAGGCCGCGGAGCCCTGGTCAGCCGCTCCGGCGATCGATTCAGCTGTGGCCGGGCCCGCCAACTTGCCACCGGCCTGGGCGTGCAGCGCTTCGACTGGGTCTTCATCAGCGATCCGGTGGCTTCCCTGGGAAGCGAGTGCTGGCAGGAGGTGAGCGACACCGTCATCTGGGCCCTGGGTGAATCGGACCCCGAGTTCGGCGCTGCACCTAGCCAATCCCTCCAGATGGGGCAACAACTTCAAAGCCCGGGCTTGAGCCTGCGGCCCTTGGCCGCCGACTGCCAGGCGGCCCTGCTCCAAGCCGGCCGGCTGCGCTGGCTGCTATTGCCGGATCGCCAGTCGTGGCGCAGCTGGCAGGAGCGACCCCAGGGGCCTAGGCAACCGATCTCAGGCCTGTGGCTGGGCTTTGGGCTAAGGCAGGCGGAACGGGCCCAACTGCCCCAGCTTCCGCCCGATCACCTTTGGATCACGGCCAGCTCAAGGCCCGGATGGCGGGCGCTCTAGGCGCCCCGACGGCTGCTTAAGGTGGTCAAGTCTTGTCCATGGTGCGTACAGCTACCGCTGCGCTCACCAGCCAACTGCGCCGAATCGGCCCCTCTGCCAAGGGGAGCCCAGTCCAGTCGGTAACCAGACAATTTGGAGAGGTGGCTGAGTGGTCGAAAGCGAACGACTCGAAATCGTTTGAAGGGAAACCTTCCGTGGGTTCGAATCCCACCCTCTCCGTATACAGACGGTCTCGCCATGACCAACCAAGTCCCACTTCCCTTGCGGCGGAGGGACTTTTTCCTCGTGGGTCGTCATCCTGGTTTGTTCGCCCTAAAACGGGCTGTCCGAGCTACTTATGGTTGGATCGGCTGTTGAATGCACAGCGCTGGATAGTGGATAAAAGACATGTTATTGGCATACTTATACCCCTCCCTGAATCGCAAGTTCGAGCCCTAAAAGCGACTGAACGCAAACAGAGCAAACCTATCGGGATTTCCTGATTGTGGTGATTGGGGCCATTGCCAGGGTCGGCGCCCAACCGTTTGAAGGGCGGATGCGGTTTCCGCCAGGACAGCAGGAAGACCAGGCGCCTTTGATGCTTGGACTCCAGCGGTTCCGACGCAACGGCCGAGAATGGGGCATGTTTCCATTGGAGCTGGGAATATTCAGTTCATATTCCAATCACTTTTCTCTTGTTTTCTATGAACTTTTAGCTCTTTGTAGAGAACCTTGATTTGCTGATAAGCATCCTCAGGTGAAAGTTTTCCCGACACTTCCAGTCCTGCTATGAGACTTACCTTATCTCCAAACCTTGCCAGTATCCTTTCAAAAGCAGAAAGGTCTTCATACATTGGGAATCGCCCGTCATTTGCTTGATTTTAACGGAAGGGTGGTTCCTTTCTGATGATACCACTGCTCAACTCACGAATCAACATAGGGGCACATCCAAATAGGTTTAATTTGGACTAACCCCTCAACGACAAGCCAAAATCTGCCAATGCCGCCGCCCGCCCCAAGTAGGAACGGGCGGCAACCTGCGCAGCGGGTGCCTTTGAGGCAGGCTCCAGTCGTTCTGATGCCACCGTCGAGGAGGGGGGCAGGCCAGCAGCGGCAGCCGGGATAGTCAGGCGCCCTGAAACTACTAATGAATTAGCGATCTCTCATACCGACTGAACCCCCCAACCACACCCAAAAGCACGGTGATCAAGGGGACGGGCAATAGTGGTCCAGCGGAAGGAGGTCAGGGTCGCTGTGCCCTGCTTTCTTAGCTTGAAATGCCGCGGGTCGACGGGGCGGGCTTCTATGAACTTCCTGCAATCAACATTAGCATCATAGCACTTAAGACTCTATTAATAGCGCTTTTTACATCATGAATTGCGAACTGCCCTGATCTGCGGACCTGTGTTCATTGAGACGGCCAGCCCTTAGGGTTTGCTTTACAAAGATCGGGCCTGATGGGGTTTCATTGTGTTCCCAGCTCCATCATTACTTTCATTGGTTGCAATCCTGGGATTTCGCTTGCTTCAGGTGACCCTAAGCGCCCTATAGCACTAGACGTTGGGGCTGATCTCTTTAGCACTCTTTTACTGCGACAGGCTCCTTAAGGTACCGTGCCCTGATGCGGGGGCCCATTTCACGCTGACCATGGCGATTGCCCTCGTCATTCTCAAGCGCTCAGAACGTGGTCAAAAGGCGATCATTTCTATTGCATCAAGGCAAATGGGTTCTTGCCGCCATGGCGTGCTTTGTGGGCCTCTGATTAAGTGAAAGCCCCATATTTTTTAGCAATGTGTGTGAGATTGCGCATTAAGCAATGCTTTGAACTGCTAAATGCTGTATTGTTACATGCTACTAAATCAATGCCGCCTCGGGCGGCATAATCCTTTTGATACTAATCTCAACAAGACGATGCCCGATCTGCGGAGAAGTCAAACCCCTAAATGCTGAGCATTTTCAGGTAATACGTTTTTTTGTTAAGGGCACCTCGAAAAATCAACAAGGCACTTGATTCCGGCGTGATCTCATTTATGATTGGTTGAGCAATTTTCATGCCAACAGTGGGTCAGAGAGGCTTCTGGGACGAACAGCAAAGAGTCACAAAGCTCCAGGACAAAAAGCCGGTTCTAAAGAGCCTTGCTGATTCAATCCCATGGGAATCATTCCGCCCACTGCTTGACAAGGGCTATGAGCATGAGCGCAAGAGCAATGCAGG
>CAMCMT010000033.1 GCA_945875915.1 Synechococcus sp. UW140
GAGAGTTCCCACTCGCGGCCCATGTAGGCGAAGATGCCGATCAGGAAGTGGAATACCACCAACTGGTAGGGACCACCGTTGTAGAGCCACTCGTCGAGGCTGGCGGCTTCCCAGATGGGGTAGAAGTGCAGGCCGATGGCGTTGCTGGAGGGGATAACAGCACCAGAGATGATGTTGTTTCCATACATCAGGCTGCCGGCAACGGGCTCACGGATGCCGTCGATGTCGACGGGGGGAGCGGCGATGAAGGCAACGATGAAGCAAATGGTGGCGCTCAGCAGGCAAGGGATCATCAGCACGCCGAACCAGCCCACGTAGAGGCGGTTGTCGGTGGAGGTGACCCACTCACAGAACTGATTCCACGCAGAAGCGCCTTGGCGCTTCTGAATTGTGGTGGTCATGAGAACGGGGAAGATGTGCTCCGAGAGGAGCGGGAAAGAAAAACCGGAATTCCGGTCTTTCAAAGCTAGGGCCCATAGTTGGGGAACGTTGACAGGTCTCACCTAAAATCCATTAGAAGAAAACATGAATCTGATTAGCTGGACTTATCATTTCAGTTGCCGCAATACTTTTGGCCCTATTCCCAGGCCTTGGTTTGGCTAGGTCACGGCCCCATCGCCACGAGCTGCTGGGATCGATTACGGGCTCCTTGGCCGTCAAGGCAGGTCACAGCCAACGGGACCGAGGGGCCCACCCGTTGACAATTAAGTGCTGCATCGATACTTCAGAAGTAGCCGGCTCAAGGTGATCAAGCTAGGATTAAAGTGAACCCTTGAATGCCATGGAAAACGTACATGGCCTTAGTTTCCATCAGCTTGCGCCGGCAACAAAGGGCTATTGCTGATCAGAGTTACTTCAATTAACAACCCAAGAACTTATCAAGCTGGCACCAAAATGAGAGCAATGACGAGTAACTACAACTGACAGTCACAGAACATCTAGGCAAGAACGATTAGCTTCGCTCCAATTCACTGATGGCACCCAGGCCTTGACGCAGTCAGGCCTGGGTGCCTGGTCCTTGAGGTCGTGGGCGAGTTCCCAGCCATCAAGGCCCAAAACTGGCTGTGGTTCCAATGGCCACCATCGTTGTTGCACACAGCCACGGGGAAGTGGGAGATCTGGCAAGCGAAAGTCTCCAAGCTGAGCTCGGCGAGTGTCGGGTTGGCCTCGATCAAGCCATTGGGGTTGGCCACCTAGGCCCCGTGCTGGCGGCCCTGGTGCCTCGTTATCGTGGCGAAGCCGATCCCCGGCTCCAAGGCTTCTGCGGCGTAGGCAAGCGGCGGCGACGTGGACCCCGAAAAGTGAACCAATGCTGTGAGAACTCCCCCAGCAGCTAGGCCCGGCGAGGAGAAGCCCCATAAACATCAAACGCCAAAGCCCTGCGCAGATCATCCGCAAGGTGCCCACCGCTGGGCAGCTTGCGAGCCAGGGCCAGGTCGCCAGGAATGGCCGCCTCGCGCATCTCGATGTCCCCATTTGGATTAAATTTAACAATGGATCCAAAGACCTCGCTGCGCAGTTAAAACGACTATAAAAATCAACATTGCCATAAATCTCTATGAACAAAATCCCTGCGCGCTTTAGAAATGCTGCCCCCTATCGGGCAACTAGCTTGATCCAGTCTTAGCTCTCAGACCCTACCCGACATCACCACAACCGCCAGCAAAAAGGCCACCAAGACAAGCTCGCTCAAGACCATCTCCATTAACCTGAACCAATCCTTGGAAATGTGCTCATAGTCTGCCGATAGGTGGATAGGGAGCAGCCCCCCATGGGGGCAAAATCTTCTCTGATGGGGACTGGGCAAGCCGATACCGTGCCGAATCAAACAAAACGCTTCAAGCTCTAGGTCGGACCCCAACTTCATTCGCTACCAGGCCAACCTAACAGATAATACAAGTCAATTCAAAAAACTTAACCCAATAATTTACCTCACCAAAAGCCCAAATAGTTGGTTCGGCGGTAGACCAAGGCATCAATTAATAGGTGTCACTTCTGCCCTAGTTCATATTTTACCTATGCCACAAAGTTGATTAGGGACGGTATCAGCCAGAACAGTCAGACCTTCCTTGACAAGGAATACGCCATAGGCTTTTATTCGCCCGCGTGGCTTACACCCGATCAGATTGCCAGCTGGAAACCCACAACAACTAGGCCCGCTATTGACGTTAGTTTCGATCGGTGCCAACCCAAGCGCAGAAAGGCAGGTCGTCTTAGAAAATGGCTGCCAGAGCCTCCCGCTGGCGAATGCGTTGCCGCTGATTGCATCCAACCTTATCGCCCTCCCCCCATTTGTAGTCTGACCTGATCCGGCAGGAAGTTCCTCGATCCCCCCGGATAGGAAGGATCGCCCCCGCCTCAGCCCCGCCAAGTAGGAAGACCACCGCTGACCAAAGTGCCCCGATGACGCCAGAGCACTGCTGGCGACAACGTCACACCATGTTCAGCAAGCAACTTGGCCGCATCCTCAGTGGAGACGGTGGTGCGTAGGGCCTGAGAAAAGACGGGGTCTCGCCCCACCAACAATTTGAGAAGCTGCAGAGCCGCAACGGAAGGATTGACGGTATCGGGGGCTGTCAATTCGCGATTAGCCATTAGGCGCACCACTGCAGTGTGGTTTCAACCTAAGAACGGTGGATTCGTTCTGGCTTAGTTCTTCACACACGGACTCTCCCGCAGGGGATCCGTGGTGCAGCCACCGTCCTCCTAGGTCGTGACAGCAGCCCATGACTGCAAAACCCGGAGTCGAGGCAGTCAGCCATCAAGGCAACCGTACCCGCAAGGTCCTACGGACAGCAGCTCGTAAAGCCCACGAAGCTTGTGCTCTGATCTGGGGCAGAGGGCCGCGTCAGCTGGGCTAAGGGCAAGGCTGTGAATCGGGGATGTCCAGGTTCAGGGACGACATCTCCAAGACCAGGTGGCACCGTCCGACCACCAGTGTGGTTCTGATCCGACTAGCCGCAACCGAACGCCATCCCCTCGTATTGCGGCTTTCGGCCCAATGTGCTTCATCGCTGCCGCAGGGCATTGGCAAAACCAGATGCCGAACAACTGGAAAACCCCCTAAGATAGGTCTATCCACGACCTCCAGCGGCCACTCCTGAGCCCTGAAATCTCCAACCCACACTTTTTTCAAGTGTGGGTCAATGATGGGTCCTGGCTTATTTGACATTTCTAAAACAGGTCAATGACCTGATCATGCCGTTTGCACCGAAATTGGCTGCTGTGCAAACGGCTGCAGTCGTCTACTGCGAGGGAAACTTCGCCGGGCTCGACGGCAAAACGGCCCATGGCCTCGTGCGCTTCTGTGAAGCCTTCAAAATTAGGGCAATTGTTGATAGCCAATCGGCTGGAATTGATGCAGGTCTGCTACTGGACGGCATCAGCAAAGCAATTCCGATCGTGGCCGATCTTGGCAAAGCTCTTGCCTTACCAGGTTCCCCCCCTACGACCTTCATCTACGGCATGGCCCCTGCAGATGGGCTGTATGGCAAGGACGATCGCCGAGTTCTGATGCAGGCCATGGCAGCTGGCCTAAATCTCGTCAGTGGCATGCGCGAATACCTCAATGATGACCCAGAATTTGCCCTGGCAGCCATGCGTCATGGCGTCTCAATCCGGGATGTACGCCGTCCACCCGCTTTGAAGGATCTGCGTTTATTCAATGGCTCGATCGCTACAGCTCGCTGCATCCGAATCGCGGTGCTTGGTACCGACGGGGCTATCGGTAAGCGCACCACGGCGACGATTCTGGTTCAGGCCCTAAACGCCAGTGGTATTCACGCTGTTTTGGTGAGCACGGGGCAAACCGGTCTGATTCAAGGCGGGCGCTATGGCATTCCTCTTGATGCGATTCCGTCGCAGTTTTGCTCTGGCGAGGTGGAGGCCGCGGTAGTCGAGGCCTTCTGCACGGAACATCCCGCAGTGATCGTGGTTGAAGGCCAAGGGGCCCTCAGCCATCCGGCCTACCTCTCGTCCAGCTTCATTCTGAGGGGCAGCCAGCCCCAGGCGGTGCTGTTGCAGCACGCGCCGGCTCGCCGGCAGCTCAGCGACTTTCCCTTTATGCCGATGCCCACTCCGGCAAGCGAGATTCGCCTGATCGAATCCTTCGCGGCCACACGAGTAATCGGCCTAACCCTCAATCACGAGGGTATGAATGACGCCCAGATCAGTGCAGCCATTGCGCTCTATGCAGCAGAACTCGCCATTCCTGTCACCGATGCGGTGAGCCGTGATCCCGCAGCCCTAGTGGCCATGGTGGTGCGGGCGTTTCCCGAGTTGGGCTCATCAAAGAACGGGCAGCTTTGAGTGCGCCGCGGCTGGAGATTCACCTCGAGCATCTGCAACACAACGCCACCACCATGGTTGATCGGCTGGCCCGCCAGGGAATCCAGGTGAGCGGCGTCAGTAAGGCCACCCTGGGCATGCCGGAAATTGCGCGCACCTGGGTGGCGGCAGGGGTGCAGTCCATCGCTGAATCGCGCATTGAATCGATCGAAGCCCTGAGCCGCTGTGAGCTCGGCATACCCCTGCTACTCATTCGCTCGCCGATGCTTAGCCAGGTGGATCGGGTCGTGGCCCATGCGGCGATCAGCTGCAACAGCGAGGCGGTGGTGCTGCGGGCCCTGGCGGCAGCAGCGTCATGCCAAGGGGTGCGCCACGGGGTGTTGCTGATGGTGGAGCTAGGCGATCTGCGCGAGGGCCTGCTCGCGGCCGACCTCGAGGCGATGGTGTTGCTGACCCTGGCGATGCCAAGCCTGCGGCTGGTGGGGATCGGTACCAATCTGGGCTGTCAGAACGGCGTGGCTCCAGATGAAACGAATATGGCTGAGTTATCACGCCTGATCGACGCCCTGGAAGCGCGTTTTGGCATCAGGCTCGAGTGGTGCTCCGGAGGCAATTCAGCCAATCTTCCCTGGCTGGCGGCTGGCGGTATTCCCGGCCGCATCAACCACCTGCGCCTCGGCGAGGCCCTTCTTCTGGGCCGTGAGCCCCTCACCGGCAAGGCGATCCCAGGGCTCCACACCGATGCGATCACCCTGGTGGCAGAGGTGATTGAGTGCAAACACAAGCCAGCCCGTGCCTGGGGAACGCGTCACCGCACCAGTTTTGCCAAGGAACCAACGTCTCGCCAACAGCAACTAGAGCAGCCCATGGCCCTGCGGGCCCTGCTTGCCCTAGGCGAACAGGATGCCGATCCGGCCGGCCTCAGTTCCCCCGGGATCAGCATCGAAGGCGCCTCCAGCGACCACCTTGTCGTGGGCGGGGCGGTGTCGGCCTTGTCGGTGGGCGATGAACAGCGCTTCCAGGTCAGCTACAGCTGCCTGCTGCGGGCGATGACCTCTCCATTTGTGAGTCGTTGTTTGATTGGGGGGCCATCCCCCGATCCAAGCTGTGAATCGGGCAAGGGCACACCATCCGAGTTGTTTGGTAGCAAGGTCTCCCTGGGGCGGTGACTGATCGAAAGCGAAATACGTCATCAGGCCTGGTAAAAGCGGATGTGGCCTAGAGACTTATCCGTTGCTAGACAACTTCAAAGGAGGGAGAAAGGCCATGGCCTTTTGGTGGGTAAACCACAAGCAGACCTACCGGCAGGAGACCGACGGCGGCTACATCTGGTCGCCGAAGGCCAATGCCAACGGCGCCCGCAATGGGAGCTACGAAAACCTCACCCGCTGCCAGCGCGGGGATGGGGTGTTCAGTTACGCGAATGGGCGCATCAGCCAGATCGGCCTGGTGGAAACGGCGGCGATCACGGCCACCAAGCCGCCGGAGTTCGGCACGGCCGGGGAAAACTGGAGCCAGGAGGGCTGGCTGGTGCGGGTGAACTGGCAGCCGCTGCGCCAGGCCCTAGTGCCCAAGACTTACTTTGAGCTGCTGCAACCGCTGCTGCCGGAACGCCACAGCCCGATCAACACCAGCACGGGCCGGGGCAACCAGGGGGTGTACCTGGCCGGGCTGAGCGAAACCCTGGGGCAGTTGCTGCTGAAGCTGATCGAAAACCACGCCGATGCTGCGGTGCGGGTGCACCTGTTGGTGCTGGCCGAGGAAGGGGACTACACGGCCTCGTTGCTAGACGACATGCGGCGACTGCGGGAGGTTCCCAGCAACACCGAGCGCGATGCGCTCACCAAGGCGCGGCTGGGGCAAGGGCTTTTTCGCCATCGGGTGGCGGAGCTGGAGCCGGCCTGCCGGGTCACGGGGCTGGAACGGCAGGAGTTCCTGGTGGCCAGCCACATCAAACCCTGGCGATCCTGCGACAACAGCGAACGCCTCAGCGGATCCAATGGCCTGCTGCTCTCCCCCCATGTGGACAAGCTGTTTGATCGCCATTGGATCAGCTTTGATGCCAGTGGTGCGCTGATCTGGCAGCACGAGGTGGCCGGGGCGGCCCTGCGCTGCTGGGGCATCCAGGGGGCCAACCTGATCCGGCCCTTCGGCCGCGGGCAGGAGCGCTTTATGGCGGCCCACCGGGAAGCCCTGCGTCGCTAGGCCCTGGGGCTAGTCAACTAGGGCAGTTAGGGCAGCCAGGACAGCCTGGTCAGGGCGCAGGCTCCCCCGGCAGAAAGCGCTTGATGAAGGTGGCCAGCGCCATCGGCGAACAGCGCAGGGTCCACCCGTCAGCGCCAGGCAGACGCCGCCAGCACTGCACCTGCAGCTCAGGATCAATACTGGGGATCAGAGTGACCAGGTAGCGGTACTCGGCATCGGCGGCCTGCTCAGGGCTGGCCAGGGGTTCCGCTTTGGGTTGGGTGCTTAGGAAAGCGGAGAAGAAAGCGGTGGCGTCCCTGGCTTCCCGCAGGGCGACAGCAAACCGCCAGGCGGCGCCGGTGGGGTAGCCGTCGTGGTGAAGGTAGAGGTGGCGTTCCGGCGTGCCCGGGAAGCCGGTGAAGGAATAGACCGCGGGTGGCCAAGGAACAAAGGCAGCAGCACTGATAAGTGCCACCGCTGTTTCACACCCAGACTGCGCAGTACAGTTTTATTTGGGCTAAAAGATTTTTACGGCATCTTCCTTTGCAGCTCCTGGGCCTGTTCAAACGAGCCGATCTGCTTTCAGCTGGTCTGGGCTCTGCAGGCCTGGACAGCAGGCCATTGCCACCATGAGTGTTTGTACTGCCCTCGCCCTATGGACTTCCGCCCGGGCGAACAGGTCGCGGTCAGGGCCGCCAGCGACTAGCCCGACGGCAAACCTCACGAGCTACTGAGTAAGGCTGTGGTGCCGCTGGTTCACAACAGTAAAATGTTTTAAGGATCTGCCGACGGATGCCCAAATAGTGGGCAGCCGTTTGCTGCCGCGATTAGCGCTTGGTACTAAGCAGCTCGGCCAGATAGCTGGAGAGCCGGAACCCAGCCGGATTTGGATAAACGATGTCGGCAATCTTCCAGGCGCCAGCAGCGTCCCTCACCAGCTGGTAGCGCAGTTGCTGCGGTGCCTCAACGGGTCGATTGGGAAGAGCAGCCTGCACAGCCACCAAGGCTTCCATCCTGCCGCCTATGAGAGCGCTGCAGCCGAGAACCTTCGCGCCCAAGGTCGACACCTGGGTGTTGCTGAACAGATCGAAGTCAACAAAACGACCGCTGGCTGGATCGAGCGCATAGGCGCGTTTCAACTTCTGGAACAGTCCATCGGTAAAACGACCTTTCTGACTCCTGATCACAATCGGACCACGCAGATTCTGCCGAGCCACCTGCCAGCGGTAAAGGCCATCTAGCTGAGCTTTCACAGGGCTAGGGCAAGGGGCGATCGCCAGAGCCACCAAGAGCGACATCAGCTATGGCCTACGAGGGACAATTATGATAGGGCTGCGTAACGCCGATTAACCTCACTCCAATTCACCAACGACCACCAGGCCTTGATGTAGTCGGGCCGGCGGTTTTGGTACTGGAGGTAGTAGGCGTGCTCCCAAACATCCAGGCCCAGCAGCGGCGTACCGGGCTCAATGCCGGGCAGATCCATTAGGGGGTTGTCCTGGTTCGCCGTGCTGGTGATGGCGAGGTTTCCATCTGACTTGCGAATCAGCCAAGCCCAGCCGGAGCCGAAGCGGCCAGTCGCCGCCTGATTGAACTGGGAATGAAGCGTCTCCATCGAGCCAAAGGCGCCATTGATCGCAGCTAGCAAGTCAGCAGAGGGTTCACCTCCTTCTCCCGCCGGAGCCATCACGGCCCAAAACTGGCTGTGGTTCCAATGGCCACCGGCGTTATTGCGCACGGCCACAGGGAAGCTGGAGATCTGGCCCTGGAGGGTCTCCAAGCTGAGCTTGGCGAGCGTTGGGTTGGCTTCAATCAGGCTATTGAGGTTGGCCACGTAGGCACCATGATGGCGATCGTGGTGGATCGTCATCGTGGTGGCGTCGATCGCCGGCTCTAGGGCATCTAGGGCGTAGGGAAGCGGAGGCAACACAAAATCCGCCCATGCCGGCGCTGGCGTGAAGAGCAGCAGGGCCAAGGCCGTTAGCCAAGCCAGCAGAGGGCGCCTCAAGGAGCGAAAGACCATGGTTTGGGCAGGGATTTAAACCAAGGTTGCCAGCCGGCGCCCCTAGGCCCTGGCACGGTGCCCCAGGCCTGGCAGCGACCCGCGAGCCCCGTCCCCTTACCTGGCGTGACAACCATTAAAATCCCCCCAGCCAGTGCCAGGGGGTTGGCACGAATCGCTGGCTGACGCTGGGAATCAGAAGCAAAAGGGAAGGAATTGGGTGCGGCAGGCGACATAACCGTCGGCTAGGGCGCCGAGGCCAATTTGGTGGGCGATGCCGGAGCCGGTGATCGCCTCAGTGGCCATGCCGATCACAATGCCGAGCATGGCCGCCCGTCCGTTAAAGAGCTCGGCGCGCTTGAGCTGCTCCATGAGGATCAGCTGTTCTTGGCTGTGCTCAAGAAACGGGTTGGTGGCTGATGGGTTGGTCATGGGGAGGGAGACTTCAGTTGGGGAGGGTTGGAAAAAGCTGGTGCCCTAGCGGCAATTAAGAAAGGCCGATTTGGGCCAAAATGCCCTGGCCTGTCAGCAGCTCGGTGCCAAGGCCGATGACGAAACCGAGCATGGCCAGGCGGCCATTCCAGGTCTCAGCGAAGGACACGAAACCGAAGCGAGGGGATGGAACAGCCATGACTGTTTCGTTTTGTAACGCAACTGTAACAGCATGTAACGGCTCTGGCGAGCGGTCCACCACCCCCTGCCATCAAGTCCCAGGGACCAGGCCTAGCGAGGGGTGTTGCAGCTGAGGATCGCCGTCATCGGCGCGCCTGGCTAGGCCGCCATGGTGGCTGAACTGCAAAGGCCAAACGGCAGAAGGATTTTGAGCAGGTTGAGGCTGGATACCCGTAAGAGCTTTAGGCCCCCTTGGGCACTGCATTGCAGTCCAGCCGCACCTTGAGCGTCAGCCCCCGCTCCAGCCACCTGGTCCTGCCGCCACCGATCGACAGCACCGCTGCAGCGGTGCAAAACAGTTGGCCGCCAGCTTTAGCAGCCTGAGCGTTTGTACTACTCTCGGCCCATGGACTTCCGCCCGGGCGAGCTGGTCGCAGTGAGGGCCGGCAGCCACTGGCCCGAGCTGGTCGGCCGGATCCAAATGATCCATGCCCAGGGCATGCCGGTTTGGCTGGCCGTTCTTGATGTCGATACCGGCGATGTCCTAGGCATCCCAACAAGCCATGGGATCGGCAAGCTCGAGAACCTCGATCCAGCCCCAAGCGATTGGGTCGGACCCGAGGGCCCGATGGAGAGCTTTGGCTTTGAGGACTGGCCGGGGGTCGTCTACGCCAATTGATCGCCCCATGCCCGCCCAGCTCACGCCTTAGGACGCGTCCCCCCCTGGAACCACCGGCCCCTGGTTCAAGTCCTAGGGCTGCCCGTTGGCAACCAGGCCCAGCTGCCGGGCGTAGGCCTCATTAACACGGGATACTTTCATTGTTTCTTGTTAGCGCTGCACAATAAAACCATCCGCAGACCAAGTAGAGCCAGGGCAATGGCCACTCCAAATGATTAAAAATACGGTATTGGGATGCATCGTGCCAAAATGCATCCAACTTGCAATTACTATGGCATAGATAGCGTCAAGCTCTCGTTGCCTTGAGCTTCCCTAGATCTGGGGATAGGCAGGCAGCTTTTCTGTGACCACGCGATGGAACTCCGCCTCGTTCTGCCGAAAGAACAGCCAGGCAAAAGGTAAGAACGTCATGTATCGGTTGTAAACCTTTAGTCCAACCAACGCCAAGGCTTTCTTCTGGTTCGCCGCTAAGCGGTCATACCAGGCCTTGATCGTTGGCTTGTAATCGTGAACGGAATCATGGGTAACCCTAAATCCAGCAGCCACGGCAGCCTTGATGTGATAACGATGCAGGGCAGCATACTGCCGGGGAAAAATAACTGGACAACGGCAACAGAGATGGGATAGGGGTCAGCTTGATAGGAGAAAAACTGATGGACGGCCAGCCCACCTGACGCCAGTGCATCGTGGATCTTCTGGTAAAGGGCCGCCAGCTCAGCCGGCCGCAGGTGCTCTAGGGAACCGATGGAATAGATGCGATCATAGGGCGCGCCGTTAAATGGCTCAATAATGAAACTCGAAAGAGAAACATTCAAGCCAAGTTGTAGCCGATCATAGGTCAGTTGCTCCTGCGACAAGGTAAGGCCTGTCAATTCACCGCTGTGCCCTGCGTCCCGCGGAAATCCAAGCATCGAACCCCAGCCTCAGCCAAGATCAAGAACTTTTTCGCTTCCGGAGAGCTGCAAGAGCCCACGCATAAACCCTGCCTTGTGAGCCTGAGCCTCTTCCAGGGTTTCCTGGTTGCCATGGAAATCGGCACAGGTATAAAACCTATAGTTCTTATCTAGAAATAAAGCATAGAACTAGTTGGATACATCATAATGGGCTTGAATGCCACTGGCTTGATCCCGCTTGAGCATCGTATCCACATAGGCTTTACGCATCCATCTGGGTGGATAGGCGCGAATTAGTCTTTCCAGCTATAGGGGCTTAGAATCAATCCAGTACTTCCAGTTCTCGAGCGGAGCGAGGGGCTCGGGCGAATGGATTCGATCATTCGCCAGGGCGTAAAGCAACCCATGCTCAATCAGCTCAGAAGCGAATTGCCGATATCGACTAGATCCACCCACACGCCCGAAAATACGATGGTCGTTATCAAACGCAGAATCGACCCGCCCCAACTCAGTCATGTGCATAGCGATTCCTTATCGTTGTAACGTAGCCGCTCGAACTGGGCTATCAGCTTCTGCAGCACACCTGCTTCCAATCCGTTGAATCCACTGTGAAGTTGCGGGCTTCCTAGGGAGCACCTGACCATCTGTTCCCCGCCGACCAGAAGGCAAGCTTTCTCGATAACGACTGGCCGGAGGTGGAAGTCGTCTATGGGGTGGGCGTCGTCTCTACCAACGGATCCATCCAGGGCCAGGTTGCGGCTCAGCCGCCCAGCCCGCTTCATCCACAACGGCCCCTCAGGAACGGGCAGGCCCTGGTTCCGTTCAACCAGTTGCCCGTTGGCCAGCCGCCAACGCGGCAGGGTGCAGGGCAGGAACGCCATCACCGCTGCCGCCAGCAGCAGCAAAGGCAGCGGAATGCCAAGGGGGTGCAGCGGCTTGGACACAATCGGATCCATGGACCTCCACGCCGACCTCAACCAGCGCGTTGCGCTCAACACCACTGCCCTGCCTTGGACGCCTTCGCCGATGGCGGGGGTGGAGCGGCGGCTGCTGGATCGCCGCGGCGCCGAGCTGGCCCGCGCCACCTCGATCGTGCGTTACGCCCCGGGGAGTCGCTTCGAGCGGCACAGCCATGGCGGCGGCGAGGAAATCCTGGTGCTGGAGGGGATCTTTCAAGATGACCATGGCACCTATCCGGCCGGCAGCTGGCTAGGCAATCCGCCCGGCAGCATTCACCGGCCCTGGAGTGAGCCCGGCTGCACGATCTGGGTGAAGACCGGACACCTGCTGGCAAGCCAGGGGCCCGATGGAGCAGAAGCCTGAGGGGGCGTGGCTAGGGAGTGGGTTGCGCCTGAGCGGGGCTCAACCACTCCCCAACCGCCCAGCTGCCTTGGCCTCCCCGATCAGGTGGCAGGCGATCCGGCGCTGGTGGGCGATCGCCCGGTGTTCCCACAGGTAGATGCCTTGCCACACGCCCACCAGCAGGTGACCGTGCTCGACGCTCAAGCTCAGGGTCTGGTTGGTCAGGGCCGTGCGGATGTGGGCGGGCATGTCGTCATCGCCCTCGTCGTCATGGGCATAGCGAACCCGGTGGCCAAGGCCATTGGCGGGGCCATAGCCGTCCTGGGGAACCAGCGCATCCATCCAGGCGGCCAGGTCGTCCAGCACCCGCGGGTCCGCGTTCTCGTTGATCGTCAGGCTGGCGCTGGTGTGCAGGCAGCTCAGGTGCAGCACGCCCAGATCAATGCCCGTTGCGGCAATCCACTGGTTGAGCTGGCTATTAAGCCGGGTGAAACCCTGGCCATGGGTGCGGATCTCCAGGAGATGCAGGGCCTGTTGCATGGGCGCAGGGTGGGCTAGGGCAAGTTCTAGCAGCAGCTCTTCGGCAGCCCTAGACCTAGCCAGCCCAGCAAATTCCAGCTTCGGACTATCGATCAGAATCGCGTGGTTGTATTGCCATAAAAGTGCATCCAAAGACGTTCTTAATAGCGGCTCACCAGCACCTAGCAGGAGGCACTCTCAATTCACATTGAACCATCATTCATCCCTAAAATAATCGAGCTCTACTACCTAAGTCAACTCAAATTAGGCGCCTATTCATGGACGAACTGGTGCCAATCAGGCCCTCCAATCGCAGGACTTCCGACACCGCTTCTGCACCCCTAGAAGCCTGGTCAAAGCCAGGCGCAACGTCAGGCTCCAAACCCCTCCCTCAAGAAGCAATCAACCAACCCCACCGCCGTTGCCCAGTTCTGCGCCTCGCTGAGCCCAGATGCCTTGGTGGGCTTAAAACTGTGGTCCCCGCTGGCAATCCAGCCAACCTGCACCTGGGGCGAAAGGCCATAGCTTTCCACCTCCTCCCGCTTGCCAAACGGGTCCCGCTCCCCCTGCAGGATTAGGGTGGACGCCTGGAGCTCGGCCAGGTGCTCGGTGCGCAGGGTGAGGGGTTTCCCGGGCGGATGGAAGGGATAGCCGAGGCAGAGGCAGCCGCGTACCCCGGCAGTGGCGGCTAGCTCATCAACCAGCAGGCTGGCCACCCGCCCCCCCATCGACTTGCCACCGACAAAAAGGGGCCGCTGCGGCCAGGCCGCCTGCTCCAGCCGCACCTGCTGCCGGTAGGCCTCCTGCAACAGCGGCATCCGATCGGGGCCCTGGCGGCGGCCGCATTCACGCATCCGGGCCATGTAGCCAAATTCAAAGCGCACCACGCGCCAGCCCTTGCGGCCCAGACCCGAGGCGATGGCGGCCATGAAGGGACTGTCCATGGGGGCACCGGCGCCATGGGCGAGCAGCACCGTGGCCGGTGCCTCATCGGGGCCGTCGATCAAGGCAGGCAAGGGCGGAGAGGTCGCTATCAGGATTCGATCCTCGCCGAGACGGGCAGCGTCCATCGAGTCGTCGTCGCTTCGTTAGGCAACGGTCAGGGCCCTTGAAGATTGGCTAGGGGTCGATCAGCCCATCGCGACCAAGGCCCGCTTGGCAATCGAGGCTTGTGTGTGCTTCGAATCGTCGATGGAAGTGCAACTTGAAAGACATCGGTTGCTACCGCAATCGATCACGCCCCCAAGTCAAGAGGCCCTTCCTCTATGCGGTAATACTGCCGATCATCGGAGCAACAAAGGTCGGCGTAGTAACGCTCCAGCACGGCATGGGCCTCGTCGTAACTGGCGAAGGCTTGGTTGGTGATGGCATCGCCGGCGGCATCGTCCCGCAGGATTCGAAAACTAGGCACCAGAGGTAGGGCTTGATTGCCAGCAGGCTATGGCGACCCCGGCTGAGGTTGGAATCCCTAGCCTGCGGCGACGCCCAGGCGTTTCCCAGGCATCGGCCCTAAGGAGTGATCGATGACGAGCCAGCCAGCCCTTCCCCCCTGGAGACCCCTACTGCGCGGCGCCCGGGAACGGGAGGGACGCCAGCCCCAGGCCCGCTGGCTGCAGCTGGCCACCGTGGCGGCGGACGGCACACCTCGGATTCGCACCCTGGTGTTCCGCGGTTGGGCCGAAGCGGCGGTGCTGGACTTGCTCACCGATGGACGCAGCGCCAAGGTGGCTGAATTGAACCAGCAACCTGCGGTGGAGCTGGGTTGGCTCCTGCCCAAAGCCCGCTGTCAATTCCGCCTACGGGGTTCGCTCCTAACCCTGCCAACCGCAGAGTTCAGCAGGGAGACCCAGCGCCATTGGCAGGCCCTCTCCCCATCCGGCCGGGCCCTCTGGGGCTGGCCCCAGCCGGGCGCCCCCCTCCAGGCCAGGGCGCCGTTCCCGACCGAACTCACGGATGATCAGCCCATCCCCGAGCATTTCCAGCTGCTACGCATTGGCCTGACCCAGGTCGAACTGCTGGAGCTCTGCGATCACCCCCACCGGCGCCGGCGCTGGTGCCAGGAGGACGGTTGGCACGAGCATGGCCTCAATCCCTGATTCACCCATTGCAGCGCTGCTTCGATGCCCCATCACGCCGAACGCCCCACCAAGGTCTGTGCCGTTTGCGGTCGGCCCTTTCAATGGCGCAAAAAATGGAAAGCGGTTTGGGATCAGGTTCGTTACTGCTCGGATCGCTGCCGCAACAATCGTCGCTCCCAGGAGTCCAAAGACCAACCCTGAGCGCTGGCATCCCCGGCCACTCCCCCAACCCACTCCCCCCTCTGCCGATGTCCCCCGAGTCCATGCCCGACCGTCTGCAGTCTTGGGGCCGTTTTGGCCTGCGGGCCCTGTGCATCGCCGCCAGCACGCTCTCGATCGTCGAACTTCTGCGTAGCAATTGGACCGGTGGCATCGCCTCAGGCCTGGCCTGGCTGGTGTTCCTGCAGGTGGAGCGGCGGCTGCCGCCTAGGGCCCCGAAAGCCAACCCTTGACCCCGATGGACACGGCCGATTCGGCAGGACCCCAATCCCCAGAGCCCACAGGGGGATCTCCACCAGGCAAGGGCCGAATCTGCAGTTCCCGGTAACCGGTGGCCGGATCCAGCTCCCGCTTGAATTGCCAGTCGGGCAACACCGCCAGCAGCAGCTCGGCCGTGGTCCGCACCAGGGACCCGGCAGCAGGTGGCCGCCCGTAACCACCCCCTGGTGGTCGGCAATCGCAAGATGCAGGTGGGCTCCATCGGGGCCCAGGGAGCCGGCCAGGCTCAGGAGTTCCAGGTTGCCATCAAAGGTGGTGATCCTGTCCTCTCCAGCCAGGCGGATGCGAGCCACCACCAGGCTGCCGATGCCGCTGATCACCCAGCCCGCCCGCTGCTGCCGCTGGTCCATCCAGGCCTCCAGGGCCAGCCTCAGGTCGTCGCCAGAACCAAGGCGCAGCGGCACCAGATTCATGAATCCCCTGCCCCTTGCAAGCGTTGAACCATCACATGGGCATCCACAAACCCCAACTGGCTGTGGCGAAAGGCGCCGGGCAGGGTGCCCACAATCTCAAACCCATTGCGCTGCCAGCAGTGGATGCCGGCGGTGTTGGTGCTCACCACCAGGTTGAACTGCATGGCCCTAAATCCCCGCTGGCGAGCGGCCTGGAGGGAATGCTGACAAAGGCGACTGCCAATACCGCGGCGACGCTGCTCCTCGGCCACCACATAGCCAGCATTGGCCACGTGGGCGCCGAGGCAGAGGGAGTTGGGCCGCAGGTAATAACTCCCCACCACCGACCCATCGCCATCAAGGGCCACCATGATGGCCTGGCTCTGTTGCACCCATAGGGCCCTTGCAACTAGCTCGCTGATCGCCGGATCGTGGGGGAAGGTTTCGCCAGCGCGAAAGACAGGCTCCAGCAGCGTCCAAACGCCGGGCCAGTCGCCCGGCTCCATGGCGCGAATCTGCAGGGGCAAGGGCAGCTGGGCCAGGGGAGGCCGGTGATCATAATCCATGTCTCGGTCCCTGGTCTGCCTCCCTCAAAGAAGGCGCCCCCGGTTGGGGCGCCTTAGCACCGGTTGAAGAGCACCAGCTTGGCCATGGGGCTGGTATCTGGTCAGGTGTTGGTTGTTAACGATCAACCTGTCTACAGCTGCACAGAAGCCTTCGGCTTGGGCCTGGCAGGCAAGGAGTGGGATCACGTCTCTAGAAGAGATGCACGGAGCTTGGCCTCCCCAGTTGTGATCCGGGCTCGGGTTAGGCAGCCCGAGGGTTTAAAAAGTAAGTCAAAGAAGTAGCAGATAGCAGCTTGCATAGACGGGATGGCACTCGCGTAGCACCATCAATTTGACAATCGATTGGACGCATCTTGGGCGCACCTCCGTCACGGCACCGGCTCTAGGGATCAGGCCGGACTCTGTTGGAGGGCAAGGCTTGAGTTGGTTCCCGAGCCATCCTTCAAGCTCAATGGTGGTCTGAATCCAGGTCCTGGCATCAAAGCGGAGGTCCTGTTCCCGCACCTCCTCGGCAGTTCAGTCGTTGCATTTGCCAGGTCACCAGGGTGCCGACCGGGCTCCAAAGCAGAAAGGGCAGCAGCAGCAAGGCCGATACCCACGAGTGACCCAGCACCAAAACCGTGAGGGCCCCACCCCAAAGCCAACCAGCAAGGCCGCTGGCGGTGCCACTGGCCAAGCTCCGGGTGCGGCAGATCACCCAGGTGTAGCTCTGCACCAGTAGCAACAGGCCCAGGTAGCCCCCCATCAGCCCCCAGCTCCAGGAAGCCAGCCAAGCCAGCAACGCAGAGGCGTAAAAGCAGACGTAGATCGCCAGCCAGATCAACGGGATCAAACCCTCAAACCCCAGCCAGGCGGGGCGCCGTAGCCGCAGGAACCAGGCAAACTGCTCCCGGCTTGGATTCAAACCAGCCCCCACCACCACCATCACCACCAGGATCAGAAGGGCTGCTGCCATGGGTTCCGGCGGTGCCCACTAAGCCTGGCAAGAAAGGGCTGCTAGCGCAGCGACTCACAGGCCAACCCATCACAATTGGGATCTAGGCTGCTTTGCCCCTGCCTGAGCAAGTCCTGGGCCCGGGCAAAGGAGCCGATCTGCTTGCAGGTGGTCTTGGCCGAGTTGGGCAGGGCCGCTGGGGGTCTAGGGGCGAACGCGCTGGAGGATGCCGCGGCTGGGACCGCCCCTGCCCTGGAGTGCCCCGAGCCCCCATGCCTGAACTGCCAAGGCCGCGTAATCCCCCCAGCTACGGACCACACCCCCAGCCGCTGGGCCTGGTCTTTCCGTTCCGCCGCCAGGCAAGCCCCCCCGCTCACAGCGGCCTAGGTACTGGTGGTAATCAAACGCCTGGCCGCTCTGGACCATCGCCAAGTTGGCGACGCCCCTCCCGAGCACCTCGGCCACGGAGCGCCCATAGCGATCCACCGCCTTAACCCGCAGGCTCAGCGTGGAACCAAGGGGCAACAGGGCCCTGAGCTGGTTATGACTGGCCAGGAGTGGGGGTCGTTTACGCCGACTGATTGAACCAAGGGTGCAAGCCGACATTGGAAGACGACATTTCAAACCGACGTTGCAAGACGACGTTAGAAGACAAAAAAGTCCTGCAGCTCAGGCCTTCCAAACGGCCCCTTCCGGCACGACGGGCCCCTGGCTCAGGTCAGCCGGCTCTTTGTAGGCCACCCGCCAGATGGGCAGGGTGCAGGGCACAAACTCCATGGCCTCCACCAAAACGTGGTCGGGCTTAGGCGCAGGCGAGGCCACAAAACCAGGGCGCCAGCTGGCAGTTCCCTTGAACCACACCCAGCACTTTTGCTTCATGGACCCAGTTCCTAACAACCCAGTTCTAAGGGAATGGGGCTGGGCCAGCTGGATAGCCACACCCACCCCTTGCGGAGTAGACATATAAAGGCAGAGTCCAAGGGCGCTCTCCTAGGGAAAGGGGACAAATAGAGTACAAGCGATCGCTCAGGGCAAGGTAACTCCGTTTCAAGAGCAATCACCTTGGGGATCGGGCGCCGCAGAGCGCGCTTACTTGATGTTACGGGAGCACCTGAAACGCTACGTGTTGACGGCGTTTAGATTCCCCAACCGGGCCCAGGCGAAGTGTGGGTGAAAGGGCTGGTGGCAGGCCTGAATCCTGTTGATTGGAGGTTGATGGCGGGCGGGGTCGGCAATTGGAGCTATGACTTTATTCCACGCCCAGATGGGGCAGGGGAGATTAACGACGTGGGCGTAGGGGGTGAAGGCTGGGAAAAGGGAGATGAAGTGTTTTTCACGGTAATTATGGGCGTTCAGGTGGGTTTACTGAATTCACCGTGGCAACAATACGGACATACGGTGCACTACCAATGGCTTAAACCCCATAAACACATCCGCCCTTCCCTGCGCAGCTTTCATTGCCTTTCAATCCCTGATTGAAAAACTCAATACCCAATCAGATCAATTAATCCTATTGCAAGGCGGTGCTGGAAGGGGCGAATAGTTCTGCCATTCAGATCGCGGCAAAAAGCCTTGAGGTGTTCACAACGACCGTCTCGTGCGACGCCAAATGCGTGAAATCGCTTAACGATTCCTAGAGTGCTAATTACACCACAGAATCCACCAAGGAACGGATCGCCCAAATCACCGGCGGCAAATGTGTCGACGCATTATCGGCACCGTAGGTGCAGCAACAGGCTCGTGGAAAGCTTGCCTTTACAAGAAATCTATCCCTTCCGAGGGTATAAAAGTTGGCAGCAGGGGGGACAACGACCATCAATGAGGTCACCGACCAAACCCGGAAATGCATGGACAAGTCTTAAGCAATATAAAAAGCTATTCGCCCTGAACAGCTTGAGGTCCTGTCCTACAAAATATCGACCTAGGTCGATAGACAGCAGCTGCGGACAACATGCAGGATGAAAAAATAATGCAATTAAAAACGGCTCCGACTGTTAACTGGGCTAATAACCCCTACCGCGAACATGTGCCTGCATCTGAAAATCACTTGGGTAGTGCTCAACACTGTGCTAATATGCAAACAGACTTGTGCTTACATGGTCGTCTCGCTACGGTTACCAATCAGGCGGAAAGCAACCTTATGTTGAATAGATCAAATAACTACGCACCCATGAGTAGCATTTTTGGGAGGTGGGTTGACAACTTGAACAATTGGTAATAGAAAGCAGGACTAGAGGCAAGCGTTAGATTTTGAAAGGCTAACGAAGGAGTATCAGTTAAATTCAGTAATTGGCAATCTATTGATATAAATGGTACTAGCGTGAGCGGATCACCAGATGGCCCTACAAATGTGAGGCAATAATGGAAATTACGCTGGAAAATGGGACGAAACCAACGGACTATCAAACTATATCGCTGAATATGAATGGTCTGGCCGCTAGTTCGGGGTAAACCACTTCAAGATGATGGGCGCTAATGTCTTTGGCCTAGAGGATATGCATGGCGGTGGCGATAGGGATTACAACGATCTGCTTGTGGGCATTGATTTCAATACCTATGTACCGATCTAAGCAGCGTATGCGAACTAGGATCCTGTCCCCTGCTTCAGAGGGTCCAGTGATTGGTACGGTCCAATTGCACAAAACCCCTGCTTGTCAAGCCTGCTGCATGACTGCTGTGAATTTACAGCAGTCATGCATGGAATAACCCTGACGGGTTTACTTGGGCTATGTTTATCTAATGTCTAAAACTATTTTTTGGCACCGGTTTGCATGGATCCATTGCTGCCAAGTGTCCCCCCATTGGCGGGGTTTCGCGTGCCTCGCCTTACTGCATTATTATGGGCATCTCGAAATTTAAGGTATTTACCAGCCTCCGATTACCATAAAAAATGCCTTTCGGCATCGTCGCAGCAGATCACAAGTGCGCCGGTAAAATAATTTAGTCAGCAGATTGATTCGCATTGGATACTACTTAAGCAATAGTCAGGGCATTGGTTGATCGTTGGAGATAGCGCAGGAAGTTGAATGTTAGATTTTCAGGGCCCACCAGGCCTCATTCCTTTCAAGCCCAATCTTTCGTGTCAACTTACCGCCCATTGAGGTTGTCATGCCGCCAAAAAAGTGTTCTACACAAGCACGAATTGCCGACCTAACAGAATTGCGCTCTTTGGCTGTTTCGCTAAGAGGATAATTGCGCGAGCCCTTTTCATGGATACGGCTTTCAAGCCCACCAAGGCTCAGCAGATCTTCAAAGCATTGTCCTGAGTAGGCGGAGTCAGCCCAGACATAGTTATCTTGATTGTCCGGATCAAGGAGCATTGGAAGCATCTGACTGTCATCAATATTAGCTGGTGTCACAACAAATCGTCTGATAAAACCATGTTCGGCATCAATGCAGATACTGTTCTTATAGCCGTAGTGATTGATCCCATTCTTTTTCACCCAGCGGGCATCTAAATCCTTCTGCTGCAACCGATTTGGATTTTCTTCCTATCCATCCGGTAGGCGATCAGCCTTGATATCTTTGTTCTCTTCTCGTGTATTACGTTGTTTTGGGACAGGAACCAGAGTGACGTCAATGATTTGACCACCACGGGCTTCGAGAACCTGATCTCTCAGGTATCCCTGAAACATCTCAAAAAGCTCTTCGATTACACCGGCTATGCGTAGGCGCTCTCTGAAGAAAGCCACTTTAGTTGCATCCGGTATATCATTCATCACTCCAAGGCCAACAAACTCCTCGAAGGAACGACGGGTCATTTGCTTGAAATTCAACCTCTTCATCGCTTAAATTGAATAGCTGCTAGAGCACCAGCATCTTGAAAAGAATCAGTGGATCTATCCGTTTGCGGCCAGCATTGCTTTTACGCTCCTGGCTGTAGCCCTTATCGCGCAAGGGCGGAATGATTCCCAAGGAATCGATTCAGTAAGACGTATCAGAACAGGCTTCTTCTCTTGGAGCTTTGCAACTCTTTCTTGTTCGTCCCAGAAACCTCGCTGGCCCATGGAAAGCAGGTAATCTTGAGGCCTTAGTATACTTTAAATTCGAGGGCAATTAAGCTGCCCTGCGACTTTGCGAGGTGCCCTTATTGTGTTTTTCCCTACTTAACAGCTGCTCCGTTCAGAGCTCCCATGGTCCATTGGCGGCCAGGTTGAAAAAGATCAGTGGCCCTGCCCAGGTTTCCGTGCCAAAGCCCCTACCGGTAGGTAGTTTGTTCGTAGCCCTAGTCAATCCCCGTCATTTCAGGCTCGCCAAAGCGAATGACCGCAAAAGCAGCCCTATGACAGCACACTCCCCTAATTCCCCAGCATTGAGTGAATTGCTGGGCTAGCCATCCCAGTCCTAGCGCCAACGGATTGAAGGATGGCTTAATGACCCTGATCTGCTCTCAGATCAGCGGCCGCTGAGGGCTGGTTCCGGCTTGGAGCTCGATGGATCAGCTGAACCTGGGGCCGATGCAATGCCATTGGCAGCAGCAGCGCGGTTGCGATCGCCCCTCACCTTGATACCGCCAGTGATCGAACGCACCGCCAACATGGCATTGGCTTCCTCATCACTGCGCACGGCACTGTCAACCGGCTTGTAGCTGGCGGGAGCCAGGGCATTACCGCGCAGCACCGATCCAAGCGTCAAGAAGGTGAGCTTGAGCTGCTGCCAGGGGTTCATCATCACCACCCGCTTGTAGAGGTAGCTGTCAAAGGTGAGGCGCTGCACATCCTTGTCATCGCACATCTCCACGAAGGCTTCGCGGGCCGCATCATTGCGGTAGAAAATATTTTGAAGCAGCTCCAGCACCTTGTAGGTGGCGCCATATTTGCGATCCCACTTCTTGATGTAGACCTTGAGATCGGCTTCAGTAGGGATGGTTTGACCCTGCTTACTAGCCGCCACGATCTGCTCGGCACACATGCGGCCACTTTTAGCCGCAAAATAAATACCCTCGCCCGAGCTCTTGGTGACATAACCGGCGGCGTCACCCACTAAGGCCATGCGACCCACCACCCGACGGGGACGGGGATGCTCGGGGATGGGGTGGGCCTCAACCTTGATCACTTCGCCATTGAGCAGGCGCTTTTTGGCCCGTTCGCGGATGCCCTCCTGCAGGCCCTTGATCAGGGATTGGTTCTGCTGCATCGTGCCGGTGCCCACGGCCACGTGGTCGTATTTGGGGAACACCCAAGCGTAGAAATCAGGCGACACATCGGTGCCCACATACATTTCTGCCAAGCTTTCATAGTACTTCATCTCTTCGGGCGGCAGCTTGATGCGCTCCTGGAAGGCGATCGCCACGTTGTAATCGCCCGCATCCATCGCCTTAGCGACGCGGCTGTTGGCACCGTCGGCGCCAATGATCAGATCCACAGCCAATTCCTTAGGAATGCCAGTGGCTTCACCGGCGCTGTAATCAGTGTAGTGGAGGGTATAGGGGCCTTGGCGCTTCGTGCCGGTGTCGATTTTGGTAACCAGGCCATTCACCAGGTTGGCCCCCAAACCTGCAGCCCGGTCGCGCAAATAGGCATCCATCACCTCGCGCCGGCACATGCCGATGTATTCGTCCTGATTTTCAAGATTGATGTCCACCTCGCGGTTGGAGGGGGAAATCATTTTCATATTGCGCACTTTACGATCAATGATCGAGTCCGGCAGATCGAACTCCTCCACCATGCAAAGGGGGATGGCGCCGCCGCAGGGTTTGGCGTTGTCGAGTTTTCGCTCAAAAATCCAGGTTTTAATCCCGGCCTTGGCAAGCACCTCTGCAGCACACGAACCGCTTGGGCCGCCGCCCACTACTGCGACACGCAACATATTGAAACCGGTTTCCCGGAAAGCATCATGGGCCGAAGCTAACACCGTCGACCCGGTCGCCGCTGGCTCCTTGGCCTTTCGTCTTACTATTATCAAGGCTTTTTGAGACCCCTCCGGGTTGCCTGCCAAGCTGCTTGCCGTGCGCACCCCCCCCTCCAGCTCCCGCCCCTCCAAACAAGGCAGCGTTGGGGCCAAGGGATCGGGCGGACTGGACATCCCGGTGGCGCGCCGCACCCAAATGGCGAAACCGAAGCGCCGCTTCCGATTTCGCCAGTCCCTCCTGACGGCAAGTCTGTTGCTTGCCGGCACGAGTGGTTTGATCTGGCTATTCCGCGACCCGATCCAACGCCAGTTGGCACCACCGCCGGTACGGGGACTGAATGTGCGCCAGGGCCTTGATGGCCGCCTTTTGGGGCATTTCCCCTATCCCGAGGCCCGCGCCAGCGACCTGGTTGACGCGGCCCCCGGCATCGCCCTGCACTGGGAGGCCGCCGAGAAGTTCCTCGCCATGCAGCGGGACGCGGCCGCCGATGGGGTGTCCCTGCGCTTGCTCAGCGGCTTCCGTTCGATTCAGGTGCAAAAGCACCTGTTCTTTGATGTGGGTTCGGAGCGCAACCAGAGCGCCGAGCAGCGGGCCCGGGTGAGCGCCCCCCCCGGCTTCTCCGAACACAGCACCGGCTATGCCCTCGATATTGGCGATGGACGCAACGGGGGCACGAACCTCAGCCAAAGCTTCGAAGCCACCCCGGCCTTTGGCTGGCTGGCCCAGAACGCCAACCGCTACCACTTCAGCCTCTCCTTTCCGGCGGGCAATCCCCAAGGTGTGAACTACGAGCCCTGGCACTGGCGTTTTGAAGGCTCCGCCGAGGCCCTGACGCTGTTTGAACCGGCCTACCGGCTAGCCCCCTGACCTCAAATTCGCCCCCAGACCGCCCTTGGACTCCACCTACCCCATGGCCCATGCCGACCCCTTGACGCCTGAATTGCTCGCCCCGGCCGGCTGCTGGGAGTCCCTCAGGGCCGCCGTCGCCAATGGTGCTGATGCGGTCTATTTCGGCGTGGAGGTGTTCAACGCCCGGCTCCGGGCTGAAAATTTCCAGGCTGCCGACCTGCCCGAGGTGATGGAGTGGCTGCACCGGCGCGGCGTGCGCGGCTTCCTCACCGTGAACGTGCTGCTATTCCCCAGGGAGCTGGAGGCCGCTGGCGATCTGGTGCTGCAGGCCGCCGCCGCCGGCGTTGATGCCCTGATCGTCCAGGACCTCGGCCTCGCCCGACTCGCCCGCCAATTGGCGCCAGATCTGGCCCTGCATGGCTCCACCCAAATGTCGATCACCAGTGCGGCCGGGGTGGCCCAGGCTGCCGAACTGGGCTGCGAGCGGGTGGTTCTGGCCCGGGAATTAACCCTCAAGGACTTCAGCCGCCTGCGGCAGCAACTCGACCAACGCGGCTGTGCCATGCCCCTGGAGGTGTTCGTACATGGGGCCCTATGTGTGGCCTATTCGGGCCAATGCCTCACCAGCGAGGCCCTGGGCCAGCGCAGTGCCAACCGGGGCGAGTGCGCCCAGGCCTGCCGGCTTCCCTATCAATTAATCGTCGATGGGGTGGAGCGCGACCTAGGCGAGCAGCGCTACCTGCTGTCGCCCCAGGACCTGGCCGCCTGGGAGCTGCTCCCGGATCTCGCGGACGCGGGCATCGCCAGCCTCAAGATCGAAGGGCGCCTCAAGGACGCCAGCTACGTGGCTGCGGTGACCCAGGCCTACCGCCAGGGTCTCGATGCCCTCGCGGCCCCCGGCAGCCAAGCCGACAACCAGCCCCTGGATCCGGACCAGGTGCGGCGGCACCTGGAGCTGAGTTTCTCGCGGGGTCTGGGCACGGGCTGGCTCGAGGGAGTGGATCACCAACGGCTGGTGCACGGCCGCTGGAGCAAAAAGCGTGGACCCTGGGTAGGGCGCCTGGAACGGATCGAAGCCGGCGGTTGGCTGGTGCTGCCCGCAGACCAGCCCCTCAAGGCCGGCGATGGCCTGGTCCTGGAAGGGGCCGGCAGCGATCCCCTGCAAGCGCCCCAGGAGGTGGGCGGCCGGGTGATGGCCCTACAAACCCGGGCCGGCGGCCTGGTGGCCCTGCAGCTGGGCCCGGGTCGGGTCGACCTAGCGGGCCTCAAGCGCGGCAGCCCCTGCTGGCTCACCAGCGATCCCCAGCTGGAGAGCCAGCTGCAAAAACTGGCCCAGGCACCGGCCCCGCAACGGCAGCAGGCCCTGGATCTACGGGTGAGCGGCGCCCTTGGCATGCCGCTGCAACTGGAGGTGGTTGCCCTCGCTGGCACCCCCGGGGGACCCTGGCGGGTGGCCTCGGCAACAACCCTGGAGACGGCCAGAGGCGCCGGCCTCGATCGCCAGCGGCTGGAGCAGCAGCTGGGCCGGCTGGGGGGCACCCCCTGGGAGCTCGGGCAACTGGCCATCGACCTAGAAGCGGGCCTGTTTCTTCCCGTAGGCCAACTCAACGCCCTGAGGCGCCAGCTGGTGGAACTCCTGGCGGAGGTCAGCCGGCCAGCCCCCAGGCCCCCTGGAACCGAATCCGAGCGGCATCGGCTGATCGCCCCAGCCCTGGAGGCGCTCTTGCCCAGGGCCGGGGCGCCTCAGCCCCAGAACCCTGCCGAAGCCCCTGGCGAACCAGGAGCCGCACCCACCTTGACGGTGCTGGTGCGCAGCCTGGAGCAGCTCGAAGCCCTGCTGGAGCAACCGATCCACCGGGTCGTGGTCGACATCGAACACCCGGCCCAACTGCGCCAGGCCGTGGCGATGGGTCGGGGCCGCTGGCCCGGGGGGCTGTGGCTGGCGGGCCAGCGCATCTGCCGTCCCGATGAACGCTGGAGCCTGGAGCCCCTGCTGCGGGCCCAACCCGATGGCTACCTGGTGCGCAATGCCGACCAGCTCGAGCGCCTCAGCCTGGAGGGCCCCTGCATTGGCGATTTCAGCTTGAATGTGGCCAACCCGCTATCGGCCGGCTGGTTGCTGGAGCGCTGGGGCCTGGAGCGGATTACCGCCAGCTACGACCTGGCCCTCGACCAGCTGCTCGATTTCGTGGCCGGCTGTCCGGCTGGCCGGGTTGAACTCACCCTGCACCAGCACATGCCCCTGTTCCACATGGAACATTGCCTGTTTTGTGCCTTCCTATCGGAGGGCCACGACCACAGCGATTGCGGCCGTCCCTGCGAGCAGCACCAGGTGCTGCTGCGCGACCGCAGTGGCACCGAACACCCCCTGCGGGCTGACCTGGGCTGCCGCAACACCCTGTTCAACGGCAAGGCCCAGACCGGGGCCGAGGCCCTCCCAGCGTTGCTGCGGGCCGGGCTACGCCACTACCGGATTGAACTGCTGCAGGACAGCGGCGCCGATGCCAGCCGGCGCGTCGAGCTCTATCGCCAGGCCCTAGCCGGCCAGCGCTCCGGCCGGCAGGTGTGGCAGCAGGAGCAGCTCGACAGTCGCCTCGGGGTCACCCGCGGCAGCTTGAACCGGAGGAGCGGCTAGAGCACTGAGATAACATGCCTTGATCAGACCAGCAGCCACGGGGTTGTCTGATCGGCCGGCTCCGGCCCTTCCCCAGCGACGCTTCCCGTCGCAGCTCGAGCCTCCAACTCGAGTGTTGCCGTTCCGATCCCAGACCACCGACAACACCCCACCCGGGTTTCGTCAGATTCCATCAAGCCTTACCGAGAGATCCACCATGAGCGGCGAACACAAGGGCGCCCCGATTCGCAACATTGCGATCATTGCCCACGTTGACCACGGCAAAACCACCCTGGTCGATGCCCTGCTAAGCCAGTCCGGCATCTTCCGCGATGGTGAGGCAGTGCCCACCTGCGTGATGGATTCCAACGACCTGGAGCGGGAGCGCGGCATCACGATCCTCTCTAAGAATACGGCAGTTGATTACAACGGCATCCGTATCAATATTGTTGATACCCCTGGCCACTCCGATTTCGGTGGTGAAGTGGAGCGGGTGCTCGGCATGGTGGATGGCTGCCTGCTGATCGTGGATGCCAACGAAGGGCCCATGCCCCAGACCCGTTTCGTGCTCAAGAAGGCCCTGGAAAAGGGTCTGAGGCCGATCGTGTTCATCAACAAGATTGACCGGGCCCGCGTCGACCCCGAACAGGCCGTCGACAAGGTGCTCGACCTGTTCCTGGAACTGGGCGCCGACGACGACCAATGCGACTTCACCTATCTCTTTGGTAGCGGCATGGGCGGTTACGCCAAGCCGACCATGGCGATCGAGAGCGACAACATGAAGCCGCTCTTTGACGCGATCCTGCGCCATGTTCCCGCCCCGATCGGCGATCCGGAGAAGCCCCTGCAGATGCAGGTGACCACCCTCGATTATTCCGATTTCTTGGGCCGAATTATGATCGGCAAAATCCACAATGGCACGATACGCAACGGCCAAACCGTCGCCCTGATCCGTGATGACGGCAGTATCAAACGGGGCCGAATCAGCAAATTGCTTGGCTTCAAGGGGCTCGCTCGCATTGAAATCGATGAGGCCCGGGCCGGCGATCTAGTGGCCGTGTCTGGCTTTGATGAGGTGAATATCGGTGAAACGATCGCCTGCCCTGATCACCCCGAGGCCCTGCCCCTGATCAAGGTGGATGAGCCCACCTTGCAGATGACCTTCGTCGTCAACGATTCCCCCTTTGCTGGTAAGGAAGGCAAGTTCGTCACAACTCGCCAACTGCGGGATCGCCTGCAGCGGGAATTGCTCACTAACGTCGCCTTGCGGGTCGAAGACACCGATTCCCCCGACCGCTTCTCGGTCAGCGGCCGCGGCGAACTGCACCTCGGCATCCTGATTGAAACGATGCGCCGCGAGGGTTTCGAGTTCCAGGT
>CAMCMT010000034.1 GCA_945875915.1 Synechococcus sp. UW140
CCTGTGGAGGTATTGCCATGTAAGGCCACATAGCTCCTTGGGAGGCAGAACTCCCCATGAGGTCTACAATCTGACTGAACCCTGTTCCTCCCGCCCGGAGCTAACGATGTCAGGGGCCTGAACTGTCCAGTAAAAGGCACCCACCTCAGTTGACCTATCTGCAGTTGCACAGGGTCAGGGTGGTGTAATGATCAATGGTGCTCAAATCAACGACAATGCTGGCGCCAATGTTGCTGGAATTGGTGATGTGAATGGTGACGGTTTTGCCGATCTACTGATTGGTGCACCAAATGGCAATGTTGCTGGCTCAAGATATCGATCTGGTGTAAGTTATGTCGTGTTTGGTCGTTCTAGCACTGCTACGATTAACCTTAGCTCGTTGTCTACGGGATCGGGAGGTTTTGCCATTGGAGGCTATGATCTTGGTTATGGGGCTACCTATCTTAATGGTGCGTCTGTGGCTGGTGCTGGCGATGTGAATGGGGATGGTCTTGCTGATCTATTGGTTGGAGATTCCAGTCCAAATCAATTTTGGGTAGTGTTTGGAAAAACAAGTAGTACTTCAATAAACCTCAGTAGTGTTACTAGTGGTTTGGGTGGTTTTCTTGTTATTGGTGAATCTGTGCCCTATGGGAATAAATTTGCACTTTCTAGTGCCGGTGATATTAATGGTGATGGCCTCGCCGATCTCATTATTGGCCAGCGTAGGGTTGACCTAGATTCCGATGTAGAAAATAATGTTGGAAGAACATATATTGTTTTTGGTAAGACAGATACTGGTTCTGTAGATCTCAATAATGTTGTGAAGGGTTTGGGCGGATTTGTTATCAATGGTGAATGCAAAGGCGATCATAGCGGTTGCTCTGTGACAGGTGCTGGAGATGTGAATGGTGATGGTTTAGCGGATTTATTTTTAGGTGCTTTATATAAGGATCCACCTAATACCAACGATTCTATCTCTCAGTTGAATTCGGGTGCAGGCTACTTGATTTTTGGCTCGACTACAGGATCATTTGGCTCCTCTGTGGTTGATCAGCTGGGAGGTAGCGGTAATGATGTGCTTACGGGCACCAGTGGTGCTGATACCCTGGTGGGTGGCGCTGGCGATGACACTCTGATCAGTGGTGGCGGCGCTGATGTGTTGTATGCCGGCAGTGGCAGAGATAATATTTGGATCAATGATTCAATGATTACAGCATTGCAGAATCCCTTTGGATTAGGGGGCAACACTGCGCAGCTTGCCCGTATTGATGGGGGATCCGGCTTTGACACCATTAATTTAGATGGCGGTGGCTTAACTCTCGATCTCACAAAGATTGCCAATCAGGGTGCTAGCTTGGGGCGAAGTTCACGTCTGCAATCGATTGAGTGTATTGATCTAACAGGTTCAGGGAATAACAATCTCAAGTTGGCGATTAAGGACATTCAGGATTTAACGGGATTTAATGGCATCAATAGGGCCACGGCTTCAGGTCTTGGCTTTAGCAATGGCTATTCCTTTGCTGCCATCGAAGCTCGCCACCAGTTGGTGGTCACTGGTAACGCTGGAGATTGGCTTACGGTTGCCGACGGTAGTTGGACCAATTTGGGTACGGTGACGAGCGGAGGCTTGATTTACAACATCTGGAACAGTAATACTGGCCTTGTCCAGTTGCTTGTTGACTCATCACTTGCAACTTCTGGTTTATAATATCTTGGGCAAGTATTGCAGATGATCGACCATCAACCCCCTGATCTTGTTTCCGTAGGCCTTTTTTGGCAACGGTTAAAACTAAATCCAGCCGATGGTGCCCTTTGGCTTCAGATTTCCCGTGCGTATGGGCAGGCTCTGTTGAGTTGGCAGGCCGGTTATGGCGCTCGCCAATTCAGCCGAATTAATCCCGGCTCAAGCCAGGATGTTGATGATGTGTTCGCCTTGTTCAAGTCTCGTAACGACTTCGACGCTGACGCGGTCTTAGCCCTTGCCCCAGGCGTCTGCCATGCCGAGCGTATTGTCCAGTTCGTGGAGTGGTTAGGCGATGCCCCAGGCGATTGGTTGACCTGGCTCTATTTGGCGCGTTTATTGGAGCTGGAGCCCCTTGAACGGCACCACTCCGACTGGCCAACCCAGCAGTTTGCTCTCCATAGGGCCATTACTTTTGAGCCGATGATTGGCGAAAGCCAGCATTGGCTTGGTGTTTGGCGTCTCAATAGTGGTGATGTGGCCGGTTCCGTGGCTGCCTTCAGTGAGCTGCTAAATATTCGGCCTGTTCGCTTTGGCTCGATGATGTTTCTCGGCGAGGCCCTATTGCGTCATGGCCAACGTGCAGCAGCCGAGAAGGCTTTTTCCCGCTCTTCTTTGTCTAATAACCCCGTATTCTTGCGTGATTTGGCCCAACGGGTTTATCGTCATAATTATTGGAATGAAGCGCTCGATATCCTGAATAAGACCCTGCAAATTCAACCCGATTCAGTTGTTACTCTGTTGGCAATGGCTAACATCAATTGGGAGGTTTATAATCTTGCCGAAGTGCGTCAACTTTGCCAGCGAATATTGGCATTGGATTCTGATAATGGGGACGTGGGCTACATGCTTTCTGCCCTTCCTGGCCGTATGGGTGACGCCAAGGGACACTTTACGGCTGTTCTAGAGAAATACGACCAGGTGCAGGATCCCACGTCCCGGCTTGCTTCCAGCATTGCCATGGCATCGTTGTATCAAGACGATCTTTCGCCCCAAGCCATTGCCGACCTCCATCGCCAGCTGGTCAAGCCGATTGAGGCGGCCCTTGGATTTGCACCCAGTTGTTTTCCAGTACCTTTTCGTGGCGAACGTTTAAGGATTGGCCTGGTATCTGGGGATTTTCATCGCCAGCATCCTGTGAATCTTTTTATGTTGCCTATCTTGCAGCGTCTCGACCACAGTAAGTATGAGGTCTTTATTTACCATACAGGATCCATGCAGGATGAATATACGCTGATGGCGAGGTCCTGTGCTGACACTTGGATTGAGTCTTCAAAACTGGATGATCGTGCCCTTTTAGAGCAGATTCGCTCCGATGCCATCCAAATTTTGTTGGATTTGGCCGGTATACCAGTAGCCATCGCTTGGGGCTTTTCACGCTTCGCGCCGCACCGGTGCAAGCTACTTTCTTGGGATATCCCCATTCCACGGGGTTGTCCAGCATTGATTGGCTGATTGGTGATCGATGGGTAAGCCCGGCAGAGCATCAAGGACTTTTCAGCGAGGGTTTGGCCCAGTTGCCTGGTTGTGTCTTTTGTTGGTCACCTGTGGATGCTTACCCCCTGCCGTTCCCACGCGCTTTTGATGAACCTGTTGTTTTTGGTTCTTTTAATAATGTAATGAAATTGACTCCCCTTACTCTTCGGCTCTGGTCCAAAATTCTGCATGCTGTTCCCGGCTCCAAGCTATTGCTCAAGGCTCCTTCTCTGCGTGATGCTGCTGTTTGTGATCGTTTTCGTCGGCTTTTTGCAGACCATCACATCGATCCCACTCGCTTGGAATTTCAAGGTCCTACGGAACTCAGTACTATGATGCAATGCTATGGACAGATTGATATCGCCCTTGATCCAGTTCCCTATAACGGAGGCACCACATCTCTCCAAGCCCTTTGGATGGGCGTGCCGTTGGTTAGTTTGCTCGGTGGTAATTTTGTTTCCCGGATGGGTGGCAGTTTTTTGCATGCCCTCGGCCGCAGTGAGTGGCTTGCCCTAGATGACGACGACTACGTGAGGATCGCTAGTGAACTGGCGGGGCAGGTGTCAGAATTACGCTCGAGGCGTCAGCAGTTCCGTGATCAAATGGCGATATCTCCGCTTTCTAATATTGATCTTTATGTTTTAAATTTCCAGGCTCTTCTTGAACGGATGTGGCTGGCCCATCAAGAGGCAACGGGTGAGCGTTTATTGGTTTTGGATCCGATTTGAGATTGGCTATGGTATCTCAGTCTATCCCAGCATCGTTCAAACCCTGAGACTTCTCCTGTCAGGCCACTTTTCTGGTTGAATCGCCAAACACCAGCTTTTGCTTGCTATCAGCACCTTGCAGAGTGGTAAACCCTTGCCTGTGTGATTTGATGTATGGGCTAGTTCTCGATTTTGATCGATCATTTGTTCTCTATATGCGACTATTTGCGATTGCGGATGGTTTTTGGCTGGAAATTTGCTTCAACCTAGATGGTTGGCGGATGAAGGATGGAAGCCCTGGCTTGGTGACTACGTCGAGTCAGTCGATTTACCTGATGGTTGGCGCCAATTTCCTGGTTCCGGTGGAGTGCCCATCAATGCCCTGTTGGCTGCGAACGTAGCCACTGACTTGTCGATGCCCCGTTCTCCCTGCTTTTACCAAGGGAAGCTCTGGTTCTGCAAGTCGGCCACTAAGGCATTCTCTCCCCTGTGACTCGCTCGTTGGTGAGCTTTATGATGTCTTTGCCTTTCCAGTAGTACGCTCTGCGCTGCTGATTGGTTTCTGTGGATAGGTGATTTACCGCTTTATTGGTATGGATCTTTAAACCTTCCGTTTGCCACCTTTTACTTTTTCCCTTCGTGCTTACCTTCGTATCGGCGACTCGAGCCAGCCAGTCGGATTTCATGGCCCATTCGATGTTGGGCCAATCCCTGCAGGCCATGGAGCCCCTTGGTCCTTTCAGTTTGCATTTATTTTCAGGCAACCGCCGTCCCCTGGGCTCCTGTTTTAATGACGTGATCGTGAGCGCTTATTCAGATGAGATTCTTGTGTTCCTGCACGATGATGTTTGCATCGATGATTGGAATATTGGCCAGCGTTTGAATGACGCTTTAGATGGATTTGATGTTGTTGGTGTTGCTGGTAACCGCCGCCGCCAAGCCAACCAAGAAACCTGGTGGATGTTGCCTAGCCGAACAGTTGAGGGAGAGCGAATTCTGGATCAATTTGATCATGATTACCTTAGCGGTGCCATTGCCCATGGCTGTCCACCCCACGGCCGCATCACTGTGTATGGAGCCAGTCCCAGGTCGGTTGCCCTTTTAGACGGTGTGTTCTTAGCGGCTAGGGCTGGCAAGTTGCAGCAGTCCGGGGTTCGGTTTGATCCCAACCTTGGCTTTCATTTTTATGATCTGGATTTTTGCCGCAACGCCGAGGCGGCTGGACTGCGGATCGGTACTTGGCCGATTGCCCTCACCCATGCCAGTGGCGGTGAGTCGATCCAGTCGCCGGCTTGGGCGGAGAGCTTGGAGCTCTACCTGCGCAAGTGGGGTGAGTGAAGCCCGGAGACCGGCAACGGGTCGGGGCTTTTAGAGGCCAGCTCCCTCAGCCCCTTCTACGATCAGTCCTATCCGCCCTCCTGCGCTTCCTGCCCCGATGAGCACCTACTCCTTCGATGTCGTGTCCGATTTCGACCGCCAGGAACTGGTGAACACCCTCGACCAGGTGCGCCGGGATGTGGTGCAGCGCTACGACCTCAAGGACTCGGCGACCGAGATCGACCTGGAGGAGACCAGTTTCACGGTGACGAGCGCCAGTGAGATGGCCCTGGTGGCGGTGGAAGACCTGCTGCGCCAGAAGGCCACCAAGCGCGACTTGTCCCTGAAGATTTTCGATTTCCAGGCCCCCGAGCCCGTGGGTGGCAACCGGGTGAAGCAGGTGGTGAACCTGCGCAAGGGCCTCTCCCAGGAGATTGCTAAGGCCCTGAGCAAAACGATTCGCGAGGAGCTCAAAAAGGTCACCGTGGCGATCCAGGGAGACAGCTTGCGCATCACTGGCAAGAACAAGGACGACCTCCAGCAAGCGATCCAGCTGCTGCGCTCCCAGGACGTGGAGGTGCCGCTCCAGTTCGAGAACTACCGCTGATGGCCGCAGGGTTAGGACAGCTTCGCGTTACTGTCCCGCTGGTTGGGGCGTTAGTGCTGGTTTTGGCGCCCGCAGGGGCTTTTGGTCCTTGGTTGCCTGTTGCCATGGGAGCTCCCGCTTCTTTGGTTTCGGCCTTGGGCACGCCACTGGCCACCGATCTTCAGGAAGGTGCCCAGCGCTTTCACCCGATCGTTTCTGGCGGTGGCCTGGTGGCGGCCCAGGACGCTCGCGCTGCTGCTGTTGGTGCTTTGATTTTGCGCCAGGGGGGCAATGCGATGGATGCGGCTGTGGCCACCTGCTTTGCCTTGGCCGTAACCCTGCCCCAGGCCGGCAATCTGGGTGGCGGTGGCTTTCTGGTGCTCTGGTTGCCCCGTTCTGCAGCCCAGCCGCTCCAGGCTCCTGCCTTGACGATTGGCGGTGGCCAGGCCGTGGCCCTCAATTTTCGGGAAACAGCGCCCCTGGCGGTGCGCCCGGAGCTGTTTCTCCAGGCCGATGGCAGCGTTGATCGGGCCAAGGCCACCCGCAGCTTGCTGAGTACGGGGGTGCCGGGCACGGTGGCGGGGCTCACCCTGGCCCAGGCCCGCTATGGGCGTTTGCCGCTGAAGGATGTGATGGCGCCGGCGATCCTGTTGGCGGAGCGCGGGTTTCCGGTGGGGGTGGAGTTGGCCGCTTCCCTGGCTTCTGCTGCGCCCCTGCTCCAGGCCGACCCCAGTTCCCGCCGCCAGTTTTTCAAGGCTGGTGGGCTGCCCTACCGGCCTGGGGACATTTTGCGCCAGGGCGATCTGGCCCGCAGCCTGCGGCGCATCGCTGAGGAGGGGGCGCCCGGTTTCTATGGCGGTCCGGTGGCTAGGGCCCTTGAGTCTTTGATGCGTCAGCGGGGTGGCCTTATTACCGCCGCCGACCTGGCCGCCTATCGGGCCCAGTGGCAGGCCCCTTTGCAGGGCCGCTTCCGCGGTTATCAGGTTGTGACCATTCCGCCCCCCAGCGGCGGGGGAATCACCTTGCTGCAGTTGCTCAACGTGCTGGAGCCCCTTGATCTGAAGGGCTCTGGCCCCAATAGTGCGGCCACGATCCACCGCCTGGTGGAGGCGATGAACCTGGCTTACCGGGATCGCAACCGTCTACTGGGGGACCCGGACCAGGTGACCATGCCCCTGGAGCAGTTGCAAAGTTCGGCCTATGCCGACCTGCAGCGTTCGCGCCTAGACCTGAACCGCCATCGCCCGGCCGCCCAGTTGGAGGCCGATCCCACCGCCCTGGGTGGTGGTCCGAATACCACCCATGTGTCCGTTGCCGACCGCCAGGGGGGCCTGGTGGCGGTCACCACCACCTTGAACGGGGCCTACGGCAATGGCATCAGCGTGCCGGGGGCGGGCTTCCTGCTCAACAACGAACTCGACGATTTCAGCCTCAAGCCCGGCAGCGCCAATGGTTACGGCCTGGTGCAAGGCGCTGTGAATGCCATCGCCCCGGGCCGGCGGCCCCTCAGTTCGATGACCCCCACTTTGGTGTTCCGCCCTTCGGGGGAGCCCTTGCTCGCCACGGGCAGCCCGGGCGGCAGCCGCATCATCACCACCGTGTTGCAGGTGCTCCTCAACCGGTTGGTGTTTGGCCTCAACCTGGCCTCGTCGGTGGCGGCCCCCCGCATCCATAGCCAGCTCTGGCCCGACCAGATCAGCCTCGAGGACGGCATCAGCCCCGACACCCGCCGTCTGCTGCAGCAGATGGGCCACAAGCTTGTCACCGTGCCGGCCATGGGTTCGGCCAATTCGGTGGAGGTGGTTCCCGGCAAGACCGCCGAACTCAGGCTCCCTGCAGCCTCCGGCCAGCTCCTGACCGGTGGCAGCTTGGGGGTGGCTGACCCCCGGCGCCGCGATGCGGGTGCGGTTCCCGAAAAGCCCTGAAGCTCGCGCCGGCTTGGGCCCCTTGGACGTGAGCCCCCAGGACTAGGTCGCTAGGGGTCCCCCGGCGCCCGGTTTGGGAGGGGCCAGCCCTCAGGCGATCTCGGCGAAGCTGTCGCGGAAGGCGGCAATCGTGGTGTCGATGTCGTCGTCGCTATGGGCCAGGGAGGTGAAGCCGGCCTCAAACGCGCTCGGGGCCAGATACACGCCGCGCTCGAGCATGGCCCGGTGCAACTTGCCGAAGCGCACCGTATCGGCTGCCTTGGCCTCTTCGAAATTCTGCACCGGTCCTTCGCAGAGGAAGAAGCCGAACATGGCGCTGATCGAGCTGCTGCAGATCGGCAGGCCCACGGCTTCTGCCGCTGCCAGAATACCGCCCGAGAGGCGCTTCGTGATCGCGGCGAGGCGCTCGTAGGTGCCGGGCCGCTTGAGCAGTTCCAGGGTTTTGATGCCGGCGGTCATGGCCAGGGGGTTGCCGCTGAGGGTGCCCGCCTGGTACATCGGGCCGGCCGGGGCCACCATCGCCATGATGTCGGCGCGGCCGCCGTAGGCGCCCACGGGCAGGCCGCCGCCAATCACCTTGCCCATGGTGGTGAGGTCGGGGGTGATGCCGAACTTGGCCTGGGCGCCGCCGTAGCTGATGCGGAAGCCCGTCATCACTTCGTCAAACACCAGCAGGGCGTCGTTTTCCTTGGTGATCTCCCGGATGCCCTCCAGGAAGCCGGGTTCGGGGGTGATGAAGCCGGCATTGCCCACCACCGGCTCGAGGATCACGCCGGCAATGGCGCCCGGGTTTTCGGCAAACAGGGTTTTAACCGCCTCTAAATCGTTGTAGGGGGCGGTGAGGGTGCTGGCGGCGGTGGAGCGGGGCACGCCGGGGGAATCGGGCAGGCCCAGGGTGGCGACCCCGGAGCCGGCCTTCACCAGGAACATGTCGGCGTGGCCGTGATAGCAGCCCTCGAACTTGATGATCTTTTCGCGGCCGGTGAAGGCGCGCATCAGCCGCAACACCGACATGCAGGCCTCGGTGCCGCTGTTAACGAAGCGCACCATCTCCACCGAGGGCACGGCGTCAATCACCATGGCCGCCAGGGTGTTTTCGAGCTCGCAGGGGGCGCCGAAGCTGGTGCCCCGATCGAGGGCCTCATGCAGGGCGGCGATCACCTCGGGATGGGCGTGGCCGCAGATGGCCGGTCCCCAGCTGCCGATGTAATCGATGTAGCGGTTGCCATCGACGTCCCAGGCGTAGGCGCCCTTGACGCGCTCAAACACGATCGGCTGGCCGCCTACGGAGCGGAAGGCCCGCACCGGCGAGCTCACCCCACCGGGCATCAGGGCCTGGGCGGCGCTGAACAGGGCCTGGGAACGGGCGGTGTTCAGGGCAGAGGCCGAAACAGAGGCCGAGGTCAAGATCAGGTTCCGCAGACGGTGGGGGGAGATGGCACCCGCCGAAGCGGAACCAGCCATCGCCCATCTTGACTCAACCAGGGGCCGATCGGGCTCGGGGCCCCTGACTCCTTAAGATGCCAGTGTTGACCAAGTCTCAAAGGGGAGCTGGGATCAACCAGCAATTCCCTGCGGCCCAGGCGTCGTCAGTTCATGTTTGAACCCCTGGACCCCGCCCATACCCGAGCCCAGGGTCCCGTCCTCTCCCGAGCCAAAGGCCCTGCTTCCGGGCCTGGCTCTTGCCATCGCCACGACTGGCCGGAGCTGGCCCGGGCCCTACGCCAGCTACTGCCGGCTAAGGCCGTGGTGACAGCCCGCCAGGAGCTGCTTGCCTACGACAGCGACGGCCTCACCCTGGAGCGCCACCAGCCGCCCTTGGTGGTGTTGCCGGAAACCACCGAGCAGGTGGCGGCGGTGCTGCGGCTTTGCCACGAGCGCTCGATTCCCTTTGTGGCCCGGGGCAGTGGCACGGGCCTCTCCGGTGGCGCCGTGGCCGAGGTGGAGGCCCTGGTGATTGCGACCAGCCGCATGCGCCAGGTGCTCTCGGTCGATCTGGCCAACCAGCGGATCACCGTGCAGCCCGGCGTGATCAACAGCTGGGTGACCCGATCGGTAGTAGGCGACGGTTTTTATTACGCCCCCGATCCCTCCAGCCAGCAGGTCTGCACGATCGGCGGCAACGTTGCCGAAAATTCCGGCGGCGTCCATTGCCTCAAGTACGGCGTCACCAGTAACCACGTGCTGGCCATGGAGGTGGTGTTGCCCGATGGCACCGTGACCACCCTGGGCGGCCCCCAACCCGAGATGGCGGCCCTGGATCTGCGGGGGGTATTTATCGGCAGTGAGGGCACCTTGGGCATCGCCACGGCGATCACCCTGCGGTTGTTGCCGGCCCCGGCGAGTGTGGCCGTGTTGCTGGCCGATTTCGCCTCGATGGCGGCGGCCGGCGAGGCGGTGCGGCAGATCACCGGCGCCGGGGTGTTGCCCGCCGGCATGGAAATGATGGACAGCCCCTGTATTCAGGCGGTGGACGACTACTTCGGCTTCGATGAATACCCGCGCGAGGCGGCCGCCGTGCTGCTGATCGAGCTCGATGGCCAGGAGCAGGAGGTGCAGGATTCGGTGCAGTTGGCCACCCGCCTGTGCCTGCAGGCTGGCGCTGGCAGCGTGCGCCAGGCCTGGGACGAACCAGCCCGGGCCCGGCTCTGGAAGGGGCGTAAATCGGCGATCACGGCCCTCGGCCGCCAGTCCCCCAGCTACTACCTCCAGGACGGTGTGGTGCCCCGCACCGCCCTGCCCGAGGTGTTGGCGGCCATCGGCGACCTGAGCCTTGAGCATGGCCTGAGCGTCGCCAACGTGTTCCATGCCGGCGACGGCAATCTCCATCCCCTGATCCTCTATCGAGCTTCCGATCCAGGTGTGCAGGAGCGCGTGCATCGCTTGGGGGGCGAGATCCTGCGGCTTTGCATCGCCGCCGGCGGCAGCATCACCGGCGAGCACGGCGTGGGCAGCGACAAGCGTTGCTACATGGACTGGATGTTTACCGCTGATGACCAGGCCACCATGCTGCTGGTGCGCCAGGCCTTTGATCCCGAGCGCCGGGCCAACCCCGGCAAGATTTTTCCCACCCCAAAAACCTGCGCCGAATCGGCCCGGCGGGCCGTGGAGCTCAAGGTGCAGGGGGTGGCGCTACCGGAAGGGGTGGTGGCCTTCTAGGCCTGGGGGCCTAAAGGACTTCCCGGCTTCGCCCCCTAACTACCCGTTTAGTCCTCTTCTTCTTGGTCTTCTTCTCCTCCTCCTTCGGCGGGGGGCCAGGCCAGGTTCACCACCACGGGCGCGTGGTCACTGGGCTTTTCGTTGCCCCGCACCGCCTTGTCGATCACGCAGCCGGTGGCGCACTCCACCAGCTCCTCAGACAGATAAATGTGGTCGATGCGCCAGCCCCGGTCCAGGTCCCAGCCGCCGCTGCGGTAGTCCCACCAGCTCCAGTGGCCGCTGGCGGGCTCAAACAAGCGGAAGCAATCCTGCAGGCCTTCGCCTAGGGCCTGGCGCAGGGCCAGCCGCTCGGCAGCGCTCGCCATGATGCCGCCCTCGAGCCGGGCCGGGTTGTGGATGTCGCGGCCCTCCAGGGCGATGTTGAAATCCCCCACCACGCACAGGGGGTCGCCTTGGCGCTGCAGTTCGGCCAGGTAGTGCTGCAGGCAGGCCAACCATTCGAGCTTGTAGGCGTATTTCTCGGAGGTGAGCGAGGAGCCGTTGGGCACATAGAGATTCAGCACCCGCACCCCCTCAATGAGGGCACTGATGACGCGCTTTTGCTCCCCCAGCCGCTCGGCATCGGCATCGCCGCCCAGGACGGCGCTAAAGCCGATCCGCACGTCGTCCAGGGGCACGCGGCTGATCAGGGCAACACCGTTGTAGGCCTTCTGGCCGCTGATCTCGGCCCGATAGCCCAGGGCACCGAAGGCGTCATGGGGAAAGCTGCCGTCTTCAACCTTGGTTTCCTGCAGGCAGAGCAGCTCGGGCTGGTGCTGCTCCAGCCAGGCGCTCACCTGCTCGAGGCGGCTGCGTACCGAATTGACATTCCAGCTGGCAATCCGCATGGATCTGGCCGTAAGAGCAATCCGTTCCATTTAGCATTGGGGCACACCTGTTCCCCCTAATCCCCCTGGCAATGGCCCCCCTTCGCCGCCGCCGCCGCGCCCCAGCCGACCGCCGCTGGCCCGTCGTGTTGCCGGGTTTTGGCCTGGTCTCGTGCCTTTGCCTTGGCGCCTTGCTGGCCCCCGGCTCCGCCCGCGCTGATTACGCGGCTGGCCAGTCCAAGCAGGAGCAGCAGTTTTATGACTACGGCCCCAGCAGCGGCTCCGGTAAGGGAGGTGGCTCGATCCTCGATTCCGCCAACCCGATGGATCTGATGAACAAGCTGCGCAAGAGCACGGCCATGGATGACGCCACGCCCCCGAGCGACGCCATCGACCGGGCCCTCAAGCTCCTCAATTCGCCGCCGCCCCCGGCCCAGCAGACCGTGCAGGTGCCCCTGAAGGCCCCCTGAGGTCCGCCAAACCCCAGCTCACCGCCACCTGGTCCAGCCGTTGGGCCCCCTGGCCCCCGAGCCGGGAGCGGGCCTCGACTAAGGCGCGCTGGCTGGCTTGACCATCGCCCTGCTGCTGGCGCACCAGGGCCAGGGCCAGCCAGGGCCTGGCATCGCTGGGGAACTGCTGGCTGAGTTGTTGATTGAGCTGGGCCGCCGCCGGCAGGTCCCCCTGGCGTTGCATCAGGTCGGCCAGGAGCAGGCCGATCGCCAGGGCCTGGGGCCGCAGCGTGGGGGTTTGGGCCTGGCGATGCAGGCCCTGGAGCTGGCTGCGGGCTTCGCTGCCTCGACCTTGCTCGAGTTGGAGCAGGGCCCTCCGTTGCAGGGCTTCGATCTGGCCCGGATCCTGGTTGAGGATCTGGCGCAGTTCCCGTTCGGCTCCGCTGCGGTCGTTGGCGTTGCGGCGCAGGTCGGCCAGCAGCAACCGCAGGGGCCAGCGGCCGCTCTCCTGGTCGGCCATCTGCTCAAGCAGGGCGATCGCTTCGGCTTGGCGACCGAGGCCCAGCAGCAGGCTGAGCAGGCGCTGGCGATCCTTGGCGGTGGCCGTTCCGCGCCCCAGCCGGCCCTGGAGCTGGCTCACTTCGGTTTGCACCTGCAGCTGCAGCTGGCGCTGGGCGCTCCCGCGGGGGTCGACGTGCCGTTGGCCCAGCCCCCAGCCGGCCCAGGCACAGCCGGCCAGCAGGGTGATCAGCGCCAAGCGCTTCCGGGTGGCTCGCCCGCGGGCCCAGCTTGGCGAGACTCCGGTTGGCACTCCAGAACCGGATCGCTCGGGCATGGGGGCAGGCGGGCTCCGTTGGGCTCCAGTCTGGGGCCTGCGGCTCTGGCTACATTGGCCCGTGGGCCCAGGACACCAGCACGCCCAGGGGGCTCTAGCGACGATGCGTCACCATCCGATTTCGCCGGTTACCGAACCGATGCAGTACCGGGCCATCGGGGTGGTCCGGGGGACCTATCGGCCCAGTGATCCCGAGCAATTGACCCGGGGGGTCATCGAAACCGAGGACGGCACCGCGATTGAGGCGGTGGTGCTGGGCCGGGTGCTCACCCTGATGCGCCGCCACCTCGACCTGGCCGAGCCCCATCTCTGGGTGGTGTACCCCCGCTCCCGCGATGAGGACCAGCTGCACCTGCAACTGGTGGGGGTCTGGGAACCCAGCACCCTCTCAAGCGACACCAGCCCCGAGGCCAGCGATGCCGAGGTGGATGGGGCTAGCGCCGGTGAGCCCGTTGCTCAGGACGCGGGCCGTGCTGCTGCTGTTCCAGCCAGCGATGCCGCTGTTCCCGCTGGCGAGTCCAGTAGCGCTGATGCCGATGCGGTGCCCGAAGGCGACGACTATTTCTCCGTGCGTGGCGAGCTGATCTTCACCCGGCCCGAGAGCGGTGATGTGGTGGTGAAGATCCGCCAGCTCCCCCGCCCCGATGGCAGCCGGCCCACCCCGTTCAAATTGCAGCTCAAGGGCGAGATTCCCCTGGAGAGCCTGCGCCATTTCGTGGCCCTAGACCTGCGCCGCCAGGGGCAGGTGCTGCAGCTCGAACGCCATGAGGTGATTGCGCCCATGCCCCAGCGGGGCAACCGCGGCGGCAAGGGCCGGGGTTCGGCAGGCAAGGGCGGCGGTGGGGGTCGGGGGGCCGCTGCCGGCCCTCGCCAGGGGGCTGAGCGCGGTGCCGCCGGCCCAGGGCCCGATCGGGCCAAGGGCGACCGGCCAGGGGCTGGGGCCAGAGGTGAGGCACCCCGGGGGGACTCCCCCCGGGGTGATGGGCCCCGCCGCAACACCAGCGCCGTCAGCCGTCCCAGCCGCTAATGGCTGACCCCGCCGCTCCGGCGGCCCTACGGGCAGGCCTGGTGGTGGGTGGCCTCACGGCGCTGGCCGTGGTCGGGCCCCTGGTGGGCGTGTCGCCGGCCTGGATTGTGCTGGTGGTGGCCCTGGGTTTGGGGGCCCTGAGCCTGGATGCGGCCCGTTTCGGCGGCCGCGGCGGCCATGTGCTGGCGGAAGCCCTGCCGGGCGGCGAGGCCCGCCTACGCCGGATTGCCGTGCATGAGGCGGGCCATGGCCTGCTGGCCGAGGCGGAAGGGCTGCCCTTACGCCGGGTGCTGGTGGGCAGCCTGGCCTGCCTGCGGGCGGGCCTCAACAGCAATGGCAGCACCGAATTTGCCTCCGAGTTTGTGATGCCGTTCCTGGCCCGGCCGGCGGGAGCCGGTGGATCTGGGCTGGAGGCGACCCCCCGCGATGCTGAGGGGGATTCTGTTCAAGGGGGGCTCCCTGGGGCCCTCGCTCCAGGCCTACCCGCCGAGGAGCTGCGCCGTTGGAGCCGGGTGTTGCTCGCCGGCATGGTGGCCGAGGAGCTGGTCTACGGCGAGTCGGAAGGCGGCAGCGATGATCGGGCCCTGCTGGGCCGGATCTGGGGCCTGTCGGGATTTGATGTGGACACGGCCCAGCGGGAACAGCGGCGGGCCCGCCGCGAGGTGGAGCAGGGGCTCAGCAAGCGTCGCCCCGAGCTGGACCAGCGGGCTGAGCGGTTGCTGGCCCAGGCCCCGCGCCTGTTTCGCAGAGCCCCCAGCTCGCCCGAAGGCGAACTTGTCCAACACGAGGCTGGCCAGAACCAACCCATCAACACCGGGCAGCAGCCATGACCCTGGCCCTGGTGGATTGCCCCACGGGCCTGGCCGGCAACATGCTTCTGGCCGCCCTGTTCGATCTCGGTCTGCCCCAGGCGGCCATCGACGCTCCCCTGGCGGCCCTGGGCCTGGCCGGGGCCTACGCCATCGATCTGGAGGAGCGGCGCAGCGCTGGCCTGCGGGGCCTGCACCTGGCCGTGCGCGGCTTGGAAGCGGAGCCCCCCCATCGCCACTGGGCGGAGCTCGAGACCACGATCGGCGCCGCCGCCCTCGAGCCCCAGCTCAAGCAGCGGGTGCTGCCGGTGTTTGGCCTGCTGGCGGAGGCCGAGGCCCAGGTCCATGGCCAGCCCGCCGAACGGGTCCATTTCCATGAGGTGGGCGCCATCGATGCCCTGGTCGATGTGGTGGGGGTGTGCGCCGGCCTGGCCCATTTCGGCATCCACCAGCTGGTCTGCGCCAGCCCGCCGGCGGGCCATGGCACGGTGCAAACGGCCCATGGGCTCCTGCCCCTGCCGGCTCCGGCCGTGCTCGAACTGGCCCGGCTGCGAGGCATTCCCCTGGCCAGTAGCGCTGGCTTCCCGGCGGGCGAGCTCACCACCCCCACGGGGCTGGCCCTGATGGCGGTGCTGGCCGAGCGCTTTGGGCCGGCGCCGGCCCTGGTGCCCCAGGCCGTGGGCATTGGCCTGGGCAGCCGCCAGCTGGATCGTCCCAACCTGTTGCGCCTGATGCTGGCGGCGGAGGCCCCGCCCACCCCCTCGCGATCGCCAAACCTGGCCCCAACCGCCCTGGCCGAGACCGCTCTGCCTGAAATCCTGCTGGAACAGCAGGCCCAGATCGATGACGCCACCCCAGAGGATCTGGCCTTTTTGGCCGATGAACTGCGCCGCGCCGGTGCCCTGGAGGTGTTCAGCCAGCCGCTGTTGATGAAGAAGGGGCGCCCGGGGGTGCTGCTGACGGTGTTGGCCCGGCCCGAACAGGCCGAGGGCCTGCGCCGGATCTGGTGGCGCCAGGGCACGAGCCTGGGGGTGCGCGAGCAGCTGCAGCAGCGCTGGGCCCTGCCCCGCAGCAGCCGGGAACTGGCCACGCCCCTGGGACCAGTGCGCTTGAAGCAGGTTGAGGTGCCGGAAGGTGAACGGCGCTCCAAGCCCGAATTCGAGGACCTGGCAGACCTGGCCCGGCGCCATGGCCTGCCCCTGGCCCAGGTGCGCCAGATCGTGGCGGCGGCCCTGGCCCAGGAGGAGCTCCAGCCATGACCCTGGGCCCACCTCCCCCCCAGGGCGACGCGCCAAAGCCCCCGGAACCAAGGTCGTCCGGGAGGCTTGAGGCCTTTTTAAGGACCTTGGTGGCGGGTGGTCGGCAGCTGGGGGGACGCCTCGGGCGACTCGCGGCCCTGCTCCAAGGCCTACCGGGCGGCGCCAGCTTGTGGGTGAGCTTGGCTAGTGCCGGCTTCCTGCTGGCGGCCCTGGGGGCCAATGGCCGCCAGCTACAACAGCTCAGCCTCGATGGCCAGGGTTGGGCCTGGCTGCTGTTGGGCCTGGGCCTGGCCCTGCTCAGCCTGGTGGTGAATGGCCTGGCCTGGACCCTGGGCCTGGCCTGGCTGGGCCATCGGCCCCGCTGGCTGCCTTCAGTGCTGCTGTTCCTGCGCTCCAACTTGCGCAAATACCTGCCCGGTGGCGTTTGGCACCTGCTCCAGCGCCTGGCCGTGCTGCGCCAGGGCGCTCCAGCTCCAGGCACCGCTGGACTCGAGAGCCCGGTGTCGGAGCCCCTTGACCTGCGCCAGGGGCTGGTGGCGGTGCTGTTGGATCCGGTGCTGATGGCGGTGGCGGCCCTGGCCCTGGTGGCCTGCGGCGGCTGGCAGGGGGGCTTGGCGGCCCTAGGTCTGGCGCCCTTGCTGCTGCTGCGGCCCCGCTGGTTCCGGCCCCTGTTGCTGCGGTTGGAGCGGCGGCGCCAGGGCCAGCTGCAACGCCAGGGTTGGCTGCTGGAGGAGCCAGGGCTGGCTGGCGAGGCCAACGATCCCCAAGGCTTGTCATTGGAACCCGCTGCCACCGGGACGTTCTTGCAGCGCTATCCCCTGGTGCCCCTGGTGGGGGAATTGGCCTTTGTGCTGGTGCGTTTCAGCGGCTTTGCCTGCTGCGTGTTTTCCTTCGATGTTGCGCCCCTGCTGGCCTGGAACCAGTGGCTGGGCGGCTTTGCCCTTGCCTGGACCCTGGGCCTGGTGGTGCCCGGGGCCCCGGGCGGCCTCGGCGTGTTTGAGGCCGCCCTGCTGTTGCGCCTGGGCGGCCTGGTGCCGGAAGCCCCCCTGCTGGCCATTGCCCTCAGCTATCGCCTTGTCACCTCCCTGGCAGACCTGCTGGGGGCCGCCACGGCGGAATTGGATCAGCGGATGGGCGCCGGCCGTTGAGGGTCTTGGCCCTGGTGTCAGGCCGATCCCCTCGGGGCGCTGAAGCTCAGGAGTCTTTCGCTCCCGTGATCACCTCCCCCTCCAAAATCATGTTGAAGCGCAGCAAGTCCTCATCGTTGAGTTGCTGGCGGCTGGAGCGTTGGAAGTGGGTTTCGAGCACCTCCCGCCCCCGGGCCGCGTCCCAGCCCAGTTGGGCCAGCAGCTCGTCGCTTTGGGCCAGCAAATCCACCCGACGCAACGGCACGGCCACGCTGGTTGGATCGGCCGGGGCCTGCAAGTGGCGCACCGCCGCCAGGTAGGCGACTAGGTCGCCGTAGCTGGTGAGGCGGCTGCGGCTGGGATGGCCGAAGGCCCGTTGCAGATAGATCGATTCCTGCTCCCGCTGCCAGCCGAGCCGTTGCAACTGAATATCCAGGGCTGCCAGTTCATTGCTCCAGTCCTCTGGGTCTGCGGGCTGCTCGGCGGCAGCGCCAGCCCCTGGGGGGGTGGAACGGGCTGGAGTGGCCTCGCCGCTGCTATTGGCCCCAAGGCTCAGTTGGGCCGTGTCCTCCGCTGAACGCTCAGAGGGGCCCTTGGTTCCGGGGCCTGGCGGTGCGTCGGCTGGGGCTTCGTTGGCGGCAAGGGGCTTGCTTGGCAGCGCTGTGGCGGGTTCTGGGGCACCCCCCCCGCTGGTTCCTGGCGTTGCTTTGGTTGTGAGGGCTGCTGGCAAGGGGGACGGCGGGCCCTGGGGTCGCACCGGTTTGGCTTGGGCCCCCGGTAGGGAGGGCTCCTTGCTGGGGGCCCGCTCCGGTCCAAGTCCTGGGTACTCCTTTGTGGGGGCGGCCGGGGCCTGAGTGGGTGTCTGGGCCTGACCTGGTAAGCGCTCCGGGGCTGGAGAGACGGCCAGCCGCTGCTGCAGCCGCGCCAGGGCCCGGTCCTCGGCCTCTTCGGCGTTGCCGGCTTCGCCTAGGGCGCTGCCAAGGCACTGGTCGCCGTTCCAGCCCGTCACCTGCACCACCAGGCGGCCCCCTTCGGCATGGACGAGCTGGACCTGGAGCTGCATGGCGTGGGGATCGTCCCTGGGCTGGGTCAAGGCTTTCTAGAGTGGCCCCTCCGGCTGTGCTGCAGAACGAATGGAAGCGCAGGCGATCCCCACGATCACCCCCCTGATTGAGTCTGCTGACCAGTGGGGCGAAATTCTGGTGCTGCTGCCCCTGCTGGTGGCCCTGGAAGTGGTGCTCTCCGCCGACAACGCCATTGCCCTGGCGGCGATCTCCCGCGGCCTGAAGGACCCCGCCCGCCAGGGCCAGGCCCTCAACCTCGGCCTGGCCCTGGCCCTGGTGTTTCGCCTCGGCCTGATTGCAGCCGCCGAATGGGTGATTGATTTTTGGCCCCTGCAGCTGGCGGCCGCCGGCTACCTGCTCTGGCTAGCCGCCACCAGCCTGCTCCCCCTGCTGCGTAGCGAGGCCGCCGAGGACGAGGCGGCCCCTGGCGCCGATGCCCCCGGGGACGGGGCTGGTGAGGCAGCCGAGGGTCAGGCGCCCCATAACCGCGGTATGGCCTCGGTGATCGCCACCTTGGCCCTCACCGATCTGGCCTTCTCCCTCGACAGCGTGGCTGCCGCCGTGGCCGTTAGCGACCGGCTGCCCCTGGTGATGACCGGTGCGGCGATTGGTGTGGTGGCTCTGCGGCTGACGGCGGGCCTGTTCATTCGATGGTTGGCGGTATTCCGCCATTTGGAGGCTGCTGGCTATCTAGCCGTGGGCCTCGTGGGGGTGCGCCTGATCGTGCGGCTGGTGGCCCCCCAGCTGGTGCCGCCCGAATGGGTGCTGCTGAGCGTGGTGGGCCTGCTGTTTGCCTGGGGCTTTTCGGCCCGCAGGCAGGCCCCGGCCGAGCCGCTCCCCCAGGCACCCTCCTGATGCGGGTTGAGCTGCGCCAGGCCGGCTCCGGCCAGCTGCTCGAGCAGCTGGAGCTCGAGGAGGTGCCCTATCCCGGCCGCTGGCTGGAGCTGGGCGAGCGCAGTTTTCTGGTGATGCAGCGGCACCACCGCTACCAACTCCGCAATGGCCGCTATGAACTGGCCAGCGTTGCCCTGCAGGTGAAGGCCCAGCGTCAGCCGGCCGAGGCCCGCTGGTGGCAGGGGCGCTGGGTGATCGGCGATCCCAACTGCCGCTTCAATGCCCGCACGCCCCTGTTGCGCTGCGCCGTGCTGCCGGAAGGGCCTTGCCAGCGCTGCAGCCACTTCGAGCCGGTCAGCTGAGGCCCCCAGGCGGCCTTAGCCAGGCCATCCCAGGGCCGCCCTAGGGTGGGTGGATCTTTCCCAGGCTTGCCATCGCTCTCCTGACCCACCCCGCTCCGGGCCAGGAGCCAGGCGCCAGCCTCCAGTCCCCTTCCCTTGATTCCGCCGCCGGCGGCGCTGCCCCGCTGGCCGACTTTGAGTCGTTGGGCCTGTGTCGTCCCTTGCTGGACGCGATTGCGGCCAAGGGCTACACCAGCCCCTCGCCGATCCAGCTGCAGTGCATTCCGGCCGTGCTTGCCGGCCATGACGTGATGGCCGCCGCCCAAACGGGCACGGGCAAGACCGCCGGCTTCACCCTGCCGATGCTGGAGCGCCTGCGCCACGGCCCCCACGCCCGCAACAACATCGTGCGGGCCCTGGTGCTCACCCCCACCCGGGAGCTGGCGGCCCAGGTGGCCGAAAGCGTGGCGGCCTACGGGAAGTTTCTTGATCTGCGCTCCGATGTGGTGTTCGGTGGCGTCAAGATCAACCCCCAGATGATGCGGCTGCGCCGGGGCGCCGATGTATTGGTAGCCACCCCAGGCCGCCTGATGGATCTGCACCAGCAGAACGCGATTCGGCTCGATCGGGTGGAGATCCTGGTGCTCGATGAGGCCGATCGCATGCTCGATATGGGCTTCATCCGCGATATTCAAAAAATCCTGGCCCTGATGCCGCCGAAGCGGCAGAACCTCCTCTTTTCAGCCACCTTCAACCCCTCGATTCGCAAATTGGCTACGGGCCTATTGCACAACCCGGTGCAACTGCAGGCCACCCCGGAAAACCGCACGGCCACCTCGGTGGAGCAGGTGATGCATCCCTGCGACATGGCCCGCAAGCCCGACCTTCTGCATCATCTGATCGCCAGCAACAACTGGCAGCAGGTGCTGGTGTTCGCCCGCACCAAGCACGGCTCCAACCGCATGGCCGAACGGCTGATCAAGGAGGGCATTGCGGCGGCGGCCATCCACGGCAATAAGAGCCAGGGGGCCCGCACCAGGGCCCTGGCCGAATTCAAGAGCGGCGTGGTGCGGGTGCTGGTGGCCACCGACCTGGCCGCCCGCGGCATCGACATCCAGCAGTTGCCCCATGTGGTGAACCTGGACCTGCCCAATGTGGCCGAAGACTATGTGCATCGCATCGGCCGCACCGGCCGGGCCGGCCAGAGCGGCCACGCCATTTCCCTAGTGGCGGCCGAAGAACACGAATTGCTGCGGGCGATTGAACGCATGATCGGCAATCCCCTGCCCCGCCAGGAGGTGCCCGGGTTTGAACCCACCATTCTCTCTGCCCCACCCCTCGACCTCAGCGGTGGCCGGGGCAAGGGCGGCTCCCGCGGGCGCAGCGGTGGTGGTGGCGGTGGTTCCTACGGCTCCGGTGGAGGCCGGGCCGGCGGCGGCGGCAGTGGCGGCGGTGGTCGTGGCGGCGCTGGTGGCGGCGCTGGTGGCCGGGCTCGAGGGCCCCGTAGTGCCGGTGGCCGGGGCACGGAAGCCCCGGTCCGGCGTAGCCGTCCGGCCTGATTCGGCAGAATTGCTTTTATATCAGATTGATCAGATTGATCAGATTGATCAGATTGAATGACTTGAGCAGATCGATTAGTTAGTCCCCAGCAATCCGTCAGATCGGATTGATCGGGATGGCTTGATTAAGCTCCTACGGCAGCATTGATGAGTCCGCTCGGCGCGCTCAATCAGACCCGGATTGAACAGCTAAACCGATTTGAACCGGCCTTAGCGATCCCAATCCTGCCGGGCTGTTGATCGGGGAGATGGGCCGCTAAACCTGCAGACAGGGGCCCTTCCGGCGTTTCCTGCGCCACAATGAATAGTATCGCAGAACACCCAAGGGGGCTTGTGACGGGGATATCTTTGAAGAGTTGAATGTTTTTCACGCTCGATCAATAAGCGTATCTGCATTCAATTAATTGGCTCTAAAGCGCTCTCCTCTCGTGGTTGCACTCATGGCAGCTACGCAGAATGCGATTGTTAAAGCCTTTCCAGCAATTCTGAATAACTCAATTCGGCAGCCGATTGCCAGATTGCTTAGTTCCTATTCGCTAGGCGATTGATTCGTTTGTTTCCACTCAAAATAATAATTGCAATTTCGTTGTCTTCGTTGCAGGGATTTCCATCCCTCCATTCGGCCTATTCCTTCCCAGCTCTTCACCAAGCCCCGCCATGACCAGCTTCGATCCGGCCTCCAATCAACACCCCTTGCTGGTTCAACCGACCATCCCCAATCCGGTGCCCTGGCTGGCAACGCCGGAACCGGCTGGCCTGGCGCTTGTCAGTGAGCCCATGGCCCTTACCCCCCTTGCTTGGGCAACCCCGAGCGACTTGCCGACGCCCACGCCGTTCAACGGGCAGATCGCGGCCTTGGGGGCGCCAGCGGACCCCGTGACAGGGCTCGCTGCCACCCAGGCCACCGCGACTTCTGGGGCCACTGAGACGTTTAGCAATGGCTCTTCCGGCTGGACGACCGCTTCAGGGGCCGCCGCACCGATTGCCACGAACCCAGCCTATGGCTCCTTCATGGGTCCCTTCGCCAATGGTTCTAAGGCTAATGGACAGGACGTTTGGAAAACCTTTGATCTCCAAAGTTTGGGCGGCAAAATTAGTTTTGATTTCTACCGCTTTGATACCTGGGACCAAGAGACTTTCAAGGTCTACGCCAATGATGTGAATATCCTCAGCAGCACTTTTGGCTGGGAAAATAATGTGACTCAGGCGAGGACTGGTAGTGCCAACGGTTACAGCTGGACCATCACTCCGGTGAATGATTACACCGTACGCCCAGAATGGAATGCCTTGACCCGGCAGAGTTTTCGAGTGACAATTACTGCCCCTAGTGGGGTCGGAACTCTCAAGCTGGGTTTCGGCAGTGACCTCAATGAGGCTGCAGACAACGAATCCTATGGCATCGATAATGTCTCCTTCATGCCCATGGAGACTTTTGCAATCCCTCTAGAAGATTTTAGTAATGGCTCTTCCGGTTGGAAGGAGCCTGGGGGCGGCGATTTTCCGGTAGCCACTTCCACGAACTCTGCCTATGGCTCCTTTATGGGCCCGTTCTCCAACGGCCCTAGATTCAAGCCCGAAGAACCCTGGGCCTGGGGTGGACAACAGGATGTATTCAAGAATTATAGCTTCTCAGGTTTCGGCGGCACAATTAGCTTCGATTTCCTGCGGATTGATTCCTGGGACAATGAGGAATTTCTGGTTTTTGTCAATGATCAGGTTGTTCTCGAAAGCAGTTTTAGATGGGGGCAAAACGTAACCACAGCAAGAACAGGTGCGCAGAATGGTTATGTCTGGACGATTACCCCAATTGATCCCTTGACGAGTAGTGGTAATGGAGGTGAGGTTTGGAGAGATCAACAGCGCTTTCACGTCATGATCACGGCTCCAACAGGCTTAACCGATTTCAAGCTTGGTTTTGGGAGTTTTCTTGCACAGGGCACTGCTGATGAGTGCTATGGCATCGACAATGTTTCCGTTGTCAGTAACAGTAGAGATGCTTGGACTGCGGCTTCAGGCGCTGTTCCAATGGGTAGCGACCCAGCTTTTGGCTCCTTTATGGGTCCCTTTGCCTACGGACCTAAGGTTGCCGGACAGGACGTTTGGAAAACTTTTGACCTTCCGAGTACCGGCGGCACGATCAGCTTTGATTTTCTGCGCATGGATACCTGGGATGGCGAAAGCTTTAAGGTTTTTGCCAACGATACGGAAATTCTTTCCAGCGCTTTCTTTTATAACGACAATGTCACAACAGTTCGTACTGGCAGCAGCAACGGCTACGGCTGGACGATTACACCAGTCAATGATTATCGGCAGGGGGGAAGAGTCAATGGATGGACCCAACAAAGCTTCCGCGTCCGTATTGATGTTCCAAGTGGTGTTACCACTCTCAAGCTCGGTTTCGGCAGCACTCTTGATCAAGCTGCCACTGATGAGTCCTATGGCATCGATAATGTATCGGTGACCCCCTTAGCTGATGGTTGGATAGCGGCTTCGGGTGTAGTGCCAATTGGTCGAGATGCTTCTTTGGGATCCTTTATCGGACCCTTCGCCAATGGTTCTAAGGTTAATGGACAGGACGTCTGGCAAACCTACAGCCTTTCGAATTACGGTAACACGTACAGCTTTGATTTTCTACGCATGGATACCTGGGATGGCGAAAGTTTTAAGGTTTTTGCAAACGATGCGGAAGTTCTTTCCAGCGCTTTCTTGCATAACGACAACGTCACAACAGTTCGTGCTGGTCGCGCCAATGGCTTCAGCTGGACGATTACGCCAGTCAATGATTATCGGCAGGGGGGAAGAGTCAATGGATGGACCCAACAAAGCTTCCGCGTCACGATCACAGACCTGCGAGCTGGCGGTGGTGCCCTCAAGCTTGGCTTTGGCAGCACTCTCGATCAGCCTGTTAATGACGAGTCGTATGGTATCGGTTCCGTTTCAGTGGGATTTGCAAACCCTATTTACGATAACGATTTTGAAAATAATGCTAATGGGTTTACCACCCAGTGGCGTGATGGGGGGATTGGTGCGCAGGGCACCTACGTTGGTCGTTTTGGATATAATAGTGGAACCAGCCTGACTGTCGGAAGGGGATCGTCGTATGCCCTGAATCAAGACAAGGATACAACGATTGGTTATGATTATCTACGTCTTGACGATTGGAATGGACAGGTTATGAATTTTGGTGTGAGCTTGAATTATAATGATGGTGCTGGGTTTGGGCCGCAAACTGCCAGATTAGTTTTATCCAAAAGTTTTGATAAAGGCAGAAGAGAAGGCAGCTTCGATTTGGAAGGTCAATTCACGTATAATTACGTCGTCAGTGTCGACTTTAACAGTGAAAGTCTGTCGGGGGTTATTCAAACTCGTGTGGGATCGATTAAGATGCATTTTGAATCATATATGTATGGAAACTTTGGGTTTGGCAGTGCCAATGATGAGGCTTTTCGTGTTAGTCTTACCGTCAGTAGTCTGTCGGTGCGCAACTATATACCATACAGTTATCCCCAGGTCAAAATTGGGAGTAGTGTTGGGCTTGATTGGTGGGCTGATAGTAATAGAAATAGCGCTAGACGCTCCTGGGGAATCGACAACATGCTGATTACCCAAGCTCCCGATCCCGTTACTACAGTCGCTAGCGTGGCTTCGGTTTCAACTCAGCCTATGCCTAACGCATTCGTTGCCTCCAATCCCACCCCAATCGTTGGCAGCTCTGTGGTTGTTAGCCCCCTCGCAACCCCGGTGCTGGCCCCCACTGGTGATCCCGCCAGCTTCATGGGCCTTACCCCTGATTCGGCTCTGGCCCCCACCAGTGACGCCAAGGCGGCAGCCCGGCTCAAGCCCATTTCCTACTGGGCTGGCCTTAAAAATTCTCACGTGGCCAAGCGCTTGCTCGGCCTGCAAGCGGCCAGGTAGCCGAGGCAAGCCCCTGCTCTTTGGCGGGCAGGGGCGAGGGCAAGGGGTAGCCCAGTCGATGGTTTTCTGAGGCGCCCTTTCGGGGGCGCCTTTTTTGTGTAACTATTCGGCAAGGCAAGGGCAGATGCTTTGCAATTCCTAGAGGGCACCTCGAATAATCAGTAAATCGCAGAGGTTTTGTAGACATGAAAAAGCCGCCAAAGAGGCGGCAGAAAAAAGAATGCTATATTGACCATTAGCAAGATTTCTTAAACTTTGGGGGGGTCCTCCGAAAGATTCATGCAACCACTA
>CAMCMT010000035.1 GCA_945875915.1 Synechococcus sp. UW140
GCCCGTTTTGCCATGTACCGCTCCTTGATCCGTAACGACAGAGGGGCAGGCATCGCAGGGCTCCAGACCGGAATCGGAACCCTGTTGTCGCGTCTTGAGACCCGCCTATGTAGTTGCGCGGACCCGCCTACCTAATCGTCGCCGGACACCCCGTCCTGCCCCTACCCCTCCAAGACCACCCTCAAACCGCCTTCCAACCTGCCAAGACCTCTGGCGGGCGCTTCGCCAGCACTTGCTTGAGGTCTCTTCCCGTAGCTGGAGGGATGCACTGCCACCGTTTCAGGCGTTCCCGCCACCACGATCTCGCCGCCCCTATCGCCGCCATCGTCTAGGCTCCATCAAGTCAAAATGAAAGAAACAGAGTTGCGCTAAGAGCTACAATTAACATCCGACCTTTTACACTTCCACTTCTGTTGCCTACTATTTCACCCTAAATGAGCCCAATTCCCGCCCTACCGCTTTGGTTTATTTGGGCTTTTTTATCTGCGCTTTTTGCAAGTGCATCTGCGGTATTTGGCAAGATAGGACTCGAGGGTATAGATGCAGATCTGGCCACGCTAATCCGCACCATTGTCATAGCTATTTTTCTTCCATTACTCATTCTAGCAACTGGCAAATTAAGCAGTCCATTTGCATTATCCCAGCAAACCTGGCTTTTTATTGTACTTTCTGGCCTAGCTAGCGGCCTATCATCGTTCTGCTTTTTTAGGGCCCTGAAGCAAGGAGATGCTTCATTAGTAGTGCCCGTTGATAGACTAAGCCTTTTGGTAGTGGCTTTAATAGGCTTTGCTTTCCTTGGTGAGCGCCCTTCAGCGTTTGGCTGGGCAGGCTTGCTATTTGTCGCTGGGGGCGGAATACTATTATCATTTTCATAACTGTCAGCCCAACCTGCTGGCTCAAGATCTATTCGGCAACCTCGGTGGCAAGGCAATATCAAAAATCAGCCAAACGACTGTGCATTCGACTTTCATAGCATTTTCACAATGCCCAAAGTTGTCACGTTGTGGAGCTAAAATGGCAAGAGACTAAGTATTTTCAATTTTAAACGCTTGACGCCAATCATCCAATAAGCAATTTCCACAAGACAGCAGATTCCCAAAGCCAATAGCCACCCCATGCCCCATTTCCCTATATTTCAAAGTAGACGTAATCCCAACCATCACCCAAACCTCAGTCTATTTCTAGCGTCAAAATCAAGGGAGCTGCGCTTGCATCAATGCAGAGGTCAAAGACATGGCACCGAGAGTCATGATCTTTTCTGCAACTACAATTACGACCCGCAGAAACAAGCGGGCGAGCTTAGGACTACATCGCCAAGCAACCATACCCATTCTTTGAGCTGACCCAAAGCAGTCGAAAACCACTGGATAGGCCGCTGTTAACCAAAGCATAATTTATTGCCTATCTCAGGGCCTTACCATGAACGGATACCAAAGGTTTTTCCATGGATCAACCAAGGTATGTATCGATGTTGGCGCCCTGCCCATGAGCCTAGACACGAAAGCGGATCTGTTCCGGTTGCGGCTGAGACCGTGGACAGAAAAAATTACCGATCAATCCTTCCGTCTACTCGCAACCGTTCTGGCATCTTTGGTTGGCTTGATTCTAGCTGCCATTCTTTTAACTGTTCTGGCCGGTTCGCGCACCGCCATGGCAACCTTTGGTTTGGGATTCCTTACAACATCAAATTGGAACCCAGTTACCAATGAATATGGGGCCTTCACGGCCATTTACGGTACTCTTGCAACCTCCCTTTTATCCCTTTTAATTGCCGTCCCACTAGGAGTTGGCACTGCAATTTTTCTAACCGAAAATTTTATCCCTTCAAAGGCTCGGCAAATCATTGGAATGATGGTTGAGTTGCTAGCCGCAATCCCATCTGTTGTTTTGGGCTTGTGGGCCATCTTCGTTATGGAGCCTTTCCTTAGACCCCTTCTCAACTCCCTCCATGCCACTTTGGGCTGGCTGCCCTTCTTTTCAACCGAACCAGAAGGCCCAGGCATTGCCCCGGCAATCCTAATTCTTGTCGTCATGATTTTGCCGATCATCACGGCGATTGCAAGGGACTCCCTATCGCAAGTTCCCACTGAATTGCGCCAAGCTGCCTATGGAATTGGCACCTCCCGATGGGGTGCCATTTTTCAAGTAATTCTGCCAGCCGCCATTTCTGGAATTGCTGGTGGAGTAATGCTCTCCCTAGGCAGGGCCATGGGCGAAACGATGGCAGTAACGATGATTATCGGAAATTCTAATAACTTTAGCCTCTCCTTACTAGCCCCTGGCAACACAATTGCGTCGATGCTTGCCAACCAGTTTGGTGAAGCTGATGGCAGCCAAGTATCGTCATTGATGTATGCAGCATTTGTCTTGATGCTACTCACATTAGTCGTCAATGTACTGGCGCAATGGGTTGTGCGTCGTCTCAGCCTACGTTATACTTGAGTCCCCCATGACAACCTCTCCCCTCGCTTCTTCTGGCCACCGCCCTGCCGATGTCGCCAAGTCGACGCTGCACCGCCAGCCCAACCTACCCCGCAACCGTTGGAATGCAGTATTTACAGTCTTAGCTGGGGTCTTCGCAGCGATTGTTGTCTTACCCCTACTGCTCGTCTTGGCCTATGTGGTGATCAAGGGTGGCTCAAGTATGAGCCTCAAACTGCTGACCGATCTGCCGCCAGCCCCCGGCATGACAGGCGGCGGCATTGGCAACGCCATCCTCGGCACCTTGATTGTGAGCTTGATTGCAGCCCTAATCGCAATTCCTATCGGCGTGGGCGGCGGCATCTACCTTGCTGAATATTCGAAAAGCGGGCCCTTTGCCAGCTTTGTACGCTTTGGCACCAATGTGCTAGCAGGAGTACCTTCGATTATCTGCGGAGTTTTTGTCTATGGTTTAATTGTAGCCACCCGTATATTCTTTGACCAAAGTTACAGCGCTATGGCCGGTGGCATTGCCTTAGCAGTACTAATGCTTCCCACGATCATCAAAACAACCGATGAAGGATTGAAGCTGGTTCCCCAAGAGCTGCGTTGGGGCGCCATTGGCGTTGGAGCCTCCAAGTTTGTAACCATAACCCGCATCACCTTACCAACGGCTATGAAGCCAATTGCTACGGGGATCGTACTAAGTATCGCCCGCGCCGCTGGAGAAACAGCTCCCCTAATCTTCACCGCTTTGTTTTCCCCATTTTGGCCAGAAGGACTGTTCAACCCAATCGCTTCAATGTCGGTACTCATTTATAATTTTGCGATAATGCCATACGATGTGCAGATCGCACTGGCATGGGCCACTTCGTTCGTCTTGGTGATGATGATCTTAATTATGAACATTTTTGCCCGTTACTTAGGAAGCCTCAATCGCATTTGATTGAACCAAGTATTAGCCCCTTTTCCCTACTGCCATGAACACCTCCATGAACCCCTCATCCCGGCCCCAATCAACCAACCATAATCCTGAGACTTGCCTATCGTTGCAAAATGTCAGCATCAGCTACGGCAACGGCAAAAATGTTGCTGTCAACAATGTTTTCATGGAAATCCCTAAGGGGAAAGTAACAGCGTTCATTGGTCCCTCTGGCTGCGGCAAATCTACGGTTCTGCGGGCCCTCAACCGCATGAATGATCTGATCGAGGGTTGTGGCCTCAAGGGTCGTGTTCTTTTTGATGGCCAAGACCTCTATGACAAGCGGGTGGACCCTGTCGAAGTGCGCCGCCGGATTGGCATGGTTTTCCAGAAGCCCAACCCATTCCCCAAGTCGATCTATGAGAACATTGCCTTTGGTGCCCGGATCAATGGCTATCAAGGGGATATGGATGAGCTCGTCGAAAGTTCATTACGAAAGGCGGCACTTTGGGATGAAGCTAAGGACAAGCTCAAAGAGAGCGGCTTTTCGTTGTCGGGTGGTCAGCAGCAGCGCCTTTGCATCGCCCGCACAATTGCCGTGGAACCTGAGGTGATCTTAATGGATGAACCTTGTTCAGCACTAGATCCGATCTCGACCTTAAAGATCGAAGAAACGATGCATGAACTCAAGAAAACCTTCACCATCGTGATCGTCACCCACAACATGCAACAGGCAACGCGTGTTTCCGATCTAACTGGTTTCTTCAATGTGACAGACCTAGTCGACTATGAAGGCAAGGTCGGCTGCCTTGAAGAGTTTGGCGAAACCGAACGAATCTTCAATTCACCTGCCCAGCAAGCGACCCAGGATTATGTCTCGGGCCGATTTGGCTAGAGCCCTCGGACCGTCACAATCAGCTCATCCAGCCACTCCATTTGAACGGCAGAAGGGGCCATCGGTTTCCATAAATCTATGGCCCCTTGATTTTTATAGCTTGATCCCCAAACATCTCTCGCAAAGATATGCTAATTAGCTTGCTTTGCTGATCTTGGCTAGTTCCTTATTGAAACTTAAAATCATTACCTTTCTGAAAGGCTACTAAAGGCTTGCCCCCAAACCAAGAGCAAGGCGTCTGCTTCTGAAAATGGACGAGACGCAACAAAACGCTGGACTTCAGGTAGCGGCTAGGGTGCTGCATCTTGAAAACCACAAAAGGCCCGACTAGGACGTTAGCCTTTGGCGATTGGATCCTAATCGATCCCGCCAACCTCAGTTATCGGGGAAACGCCATTGGAAGAGTTTAAAGGAGCATTTCAGAGCGAGGGGATCCAGTCCCCTCTTGAAGGCCATAGTGCCTACAGGGGTGCCAACTGGTCTCCTGAACGACTGGCCTTTCACCAAAACCTGGAAACCTTTGCCGACCGCATTGGCCTCATTGTTGGCCTTCAGGCCAACGGTAAAATCGCCCAAGATCAGGCGTTTGAAGATATCCGTAAATTATGGTCCCAGTTGAAGGCTAGCAGCAAGGAACTGCTCCGAGACAATTGAAATTGGGAGCAGGGGCTTTGCTCAGCCTAAAAAGTTACTCAATCGGATCTTGACTTTATTGCTTAGTTGATGGTCAGCCTATCTGCGGCCCGATAGCAGGCCAGTCAGCTATTAACCTAGCGCTGCAGGTTAGGCTCCAACTGCCGGTCCCAAGCCGGCAGTGCGTTGATGGGCGACGGGAGCGCAACGTTTCCCATCGCTTGTTCAGGCCGAGCCCAAAGGGTCCCTAGGCAACCGTAGCCAGGGCGGGAGTTGGGGATTTAGGTCGCTGGTGCGCCTTCAGAGTCCGCCAGTTCCACCGGAAACGCCAGCAAGGTCACCTCGCGCTGGGACAGCCGCCGGCTCCAGGCGCCGCGCAGGGGCTCATTCCAGCGAAAGCCTGCCTCCCGGGCGCGATGGCGTTCGGCATAGCTGAGGCAGGCCCGGTAGAGCTGGCGGGGTTCGATTCCCTCCTGCAGCAGGGAATCAAGATCACCACACCGCTCAAACACCTGGGCGATGTAGATGCAGTCGGTGAGGGCCCGGTGGGCTGCCCAGACCGGAACGCCATAGGCCAGGGCTAGATCGCGTACCGAAGGCGTTGGCTTCAAGCGCAGGGAGGGCGGCCAGCGGATGTCCTCCATGGTGCAAAGCCAGGGTTTGCTGATCGCTGGCAGCGGCTCGCGGCCAAACCAGGCCCGATCAAATTTGACGTTATGGGCGACCACCAAATCGGCGGCGTCGAGCATGGCCTCGAAAAAGTGGAGGCCCGCCTGCCAGGGCTGGGAGGTGCGACTGACAGCGGCGCTGATGCCATTGATCGGCTCGGCCGGATTGTCCTGGCAGGGCAGCAGGAACGACACCTGGTCCAACACGGCCCGCTCGGCCACATGGAAAAGCACGGCCCCGATTTCGATGCAGTGGTGCCGCTCGCTTTGCAGCCCGGTGGTTTCGGTATCGAGGATCAGCAGCCGTTCCGGCAGGCGGGAAGAAGCCGGCCCCGATCGAAAGCTGGGCAATTGCACCAGGGAGGGAGCAGGGGACTGGTCGATCAAATCCACGGGCACGCCAGCAACAAGCGCGCTCTCAAGAAGGGAGGCGTTGGCCCCTTGGTGCTGCAGGCCCCGTTTCGGCTGACGCAATTTGGGCGCGGGCTCGGCTGGCTCCAGCTCCGGCCAGAAGGAGGGTTGGGCGATCAAGTCGCTGCTCATCGCCTGCTTCTCCATGCCGGTTGGAGCTCCCGAACCCAGCCCATGATCCCAGCTTGCCCAGGTAGGCGCCAGGGAACCAGGGGCCCTTCTTAAGCTCAGTTCACCGCATCCATTCCCCTTGGCCAAAGCGCTCACCACCGGAGACCGGGCACCCCTCGTCGTCCTGAACGACCAGGACGGCAGCGAACTCCGCAGCGACCAACTCCAGGGCAAGCCCCTCGTGCTGTTCTTCTATCCCAAGGACGACACCCCCGGCTGCACCATGGAGGTGTGCGCCTTCCGCGATCAATACGGGGCCTTCAGCAATCTTGGTGCCGTGGTTTGGGGGGTGAGTGGTGATGACGCGGCCAGCCACCAACGCTTTGCCCAGCGGCACGGGTTGCCGTTCCCGTTGCTAGTCGACCGTGGCAACCAGTTGCGTCAGGCCTTTGGCGTGCCCAACAGCCTGTTGGTGGTACCGGGGCGTGTCACCTACCTCATCGATGGAGATGGGGTGATTCGCCATGTATTCAACAACCTGCTCGATGGCGCCGCCCATGGCGCCGACGCCCTCAAGGCCCTGCAGCAGCTCACGGGCCCATGAGCCGTTGGCAGCAGCAAGGCAGTCTCTGGTGCCTGACGCCGCCCCAAGCGCGGGGCCTGGTGGAATTCATCGGCGGTAGCTACCTGGCCGCCTCCCCCCAGCTCAGCTACCGGCGCCTGCTCGAAGCCCTGGCCCGCCGGGACCTGGCGATCCGGGCCTTCAGCTATGTGCCTGGCTTCGACCACCAGGACCAGGCCAATGGGGCCTGGAAAGCCTTTCGCCGCGCCCGCGACGCCATGCCCCTAGCTCCAGCAGGGTGTGAAGCTCAGCCGGAGTGGAAAGCGTTGCGGTTAGGCCACAGTTTGGGCTGCAAATTGCACCTGCTGGCGCCGGACAATGGCCGGGGCAGCAAGGCTATGGTCTCCTTGAGCTTCAATAATTTCTCGGCCGACCGCTCGATTCCCCTGCTGGCGGAGCTGGCCCCCCGGCTGGGCTTCAGCAGTGAGTTCAGTCCATCGCCCAGTGAAACCCTGCGCCTGGTGGCCTGCAGCTACCGCCAGCCGAGCAATTTGCTGATCCGGTTTCGCTCCGACCAGCTCGATCAAAGTCCCAGGCTGCTGGCGGCCCTGCAGCAGCGGACCGGCGACCAAAGCCAGCTCCTCGAACTCCCCGGCGATCACCTCACCCCCGCCAGCGCTGGCTTCCGCCAGAACGTGCTCGGAGCCTGGGCCGACGACCCGAAGCGCCACCAACAAATCGAGCAGCTGGCTAATCGCATTAGCGGCTGGCCCAGCAGCCCCTAGGACCTAGGGGCTTAGACCCGCAGGGAATCGAGAACGGAACGATCTTCCAGGGTGCTGGTATCGCCGCTCACTTCCTCGCCGGCCGCGAGGGAACGCAGGATGCGGCGCATGATCTTGCCGCTGCGCGTCTTGGGCAGGGAATCGGTGAATTGGATGGCATCGGGCCGGGCGATCGGGCCGATCTCCTTGCCGACGTGACTGCGCAATTCGGCCACCAGGGCGTCATCGCCAGCGCGGCCAGCCTGCAGGGTCACAAAGGCAACAATGGCTTCTCCCTTGAGATCATCGGGCCGGCCGACCACGGCGGCCTCGGCCACGGCACCATGGCTCACCAGGGCCGATTCGATTTCCATCGTGCCGAGCCGGTGGCCCGAAACATTGATGACGTCATCGACCCGACCCATCACCCAGAAGTAGCCATCGACGTCACGGCGGGCACCATCACCGGCGAAATAGAGCCAGCTGCCATCGGCGGGGCGAATCTCCTCCCAATAGCTCTTGCGGAAGCGCTCGGGATCGCCGTGGACCGTGCGCATCATCCCCGGCCAGGGGCGCCGCACAGCCAGGTAACCGCCTTGATCTGGTCCTTGGGAGTTGCCTTCGTGGTCCACCACATCGGCGCTGATGCCTGGCAAGGGCAGGGTTGCTGATCCTGGCTTGGTGGGGGTGGCGCCCGGCAGCGGGCTAATCATCACGCCGCCAGTTTCGGTTTGCCACCAGGTATCAATGACCGGGCAACGGCCGCCGCCAATCACATCGCGATACCACATCCAAGCCTCCGGATTGATCGGTTCGCCGACGGTGCCCAGGATGCGAATCGACTGCATATTGTATTGGTCCGGCACGGCCCTGCCACCTTTCATGAAGGCACGGATCGCCGTGGGGGCGGTGTAGAAGATCGTCACCTTGTGCTTCTCGATCACCTCCCAAAAGGCGCCTGGCTTCGAGGGCCTGGGCGCCCCCTCATACATCAAGGTGGTGGCGCCATTGGAGAGGGGGCCATAGACGATGTAGCTGTGGCCCGTAATCCAGCCCACATCCGCCGTGCACCAGTGGATGTCGTCGTCGCGGATGTCGAAGATCCACTGGAAGGTGAGGTGGGCCCAGAGGTTGTAACCGGCGGTGGTGTGCACCACCCCCTTCGGCTTGCCGGTGGAGCCAGAGGTGTAGAGCACAAAAAGGCGGTCCTCGCTGGCCATCGGTTCGGCCGCACACTCGCTGCTCTGGGGCTCGACCAGCTCATGCCACCAATGGTCGCGCCCAGGCTCGATCACGGCCCCCTGCTTGGTGCGCTGCACCACCAACACGTGCTCCACGCTGGGGCAAGCACCGCCAGCGAGGGCCCCATCCACGGCGGGCTTCAGCGCCACGGCCTTGTCCTTACGGAAGCCGCCATCGGCGGTGATCACCAGCTTCACCTGGCCATCGATCAGGCGATCGCGCAGGGCATCGGCGGAAAAGCCCCCGAACACCACCGAGTGGGGGGCACCAATGCGGGCGCAGGCCAGCATGGCAATGGCGGCCTCCGGCACCATCGGCATATAGAGGGCCACCAAATCCCCCTTACCAATCCCCAGGGCTTTGAGGGCATTGGCCGCCTTACAGACCTCGCCGTGGAGCTGGCGGTAGGTAAAACGGCGCGAATCACCGGGTTCGCCTTCCCAAATCAGGGCCGTTTTCTCGGCCGTGGGGCCAGCCAGGTGCCGATCCAGGCAGTTGTAAGAGACGTTGGTGCGGCCGCCTTCAAACCAGCGGGCAAAGGGGGGATTGCTCCAATCGAGCACCGTCTCAAAGGGCTCGAACCAGTGCAGGTGCTGGCGGGCCAGGTCCCCCCAGAAGCGATCAGGATCGGTCTCGGCCTGGACCACCAGGGCCCGATAGGCCGCCAGCGAGCCGATGCGGGCCGTGGCCGCCAGGGCCCCAGGCGGCTGGAACACCCGCTGCTCCTGCAGGATCGATTCAATCGTGGCGTCAGACCTCGTGGCCTCAGACCTCGTGGCGTCAGACATGGACGGCAAGACCCCGGGCCTTTTCAATGCTGCCATTCAAGCGAGACACGGGTCCATGGGCGACGGCTGTAACGCCCCGTGAGACAGGTGCCTGGCGCAAAGCCCCAAGCGTTTTTCAGGCCTCCACGTAGTAGCCACTGCGGGCCAGGGCCTCTTCCTCGGCGCTGAAGTGGGGCGGCTCCAACACCAGGCTGGGGTCGTAGTGATAAGTGGCCGAGAGAAACTGGGAGGCAAGCAGGGCCTGCTCGACGCTGTCGACCGAGGCCTCCGCCCGCTCCCACACCCGCTGCAACTCCTCCTTGTCGCCCCGGCGCAGGGCCTGCTGGAGCTCATCGCGAAGGATCGAGAGGTGGCTGGCCTTTTTGATCACCGAATAAATGCGTTCGATCCGTTCCAGGGGCAGGCTCGGCTCCGCCAGGGCCCGGGCCCGGGCCAGTTCCGAATCGAGGCTGGGCCAGTAGCGGGTGGTGTAATGGGCATCACTTTCCTGGTGGAACCAGGGCTCGCTGCGGGCAATCGAAGAGGACACCGTGTTGTGCAGTTTCCAGAGGAACAGGCGCAGCCCAGAGCTATCGGTAATCGAGGCCAGCTTGGAATCGATCGTCACCTCGATGTGTTCGGTGGGAGTTTGCGGGCCCAGGAGTAGGTATTCGATTGGATACATGGTCACCTCACGGTTTTTGACCACGTAGCGATTCAAGTGGAACCGGCAATAGGGGCACGGATACATCGTGGCAAGGGCCAGGAAGAAGCGTTTAAAGCAAGCCAAAGCCTCGTTTTGATGCTCGCCTGGGGGCATGGCATAAATCAACTCAGCGCTGGTATGCATGAACCGCCAGGAGGCGGGTCCGATGTAATAGGGAAAGCTCAGACGCATCTCCGATCGCTCGATGTCATCACGCCCCAGGAAGACATCAATGAAGGCAACGTATTCGGAGAGGTAACCGCTCTCGCGCCCAAACTCCTCGCGCTCCCGCCTTTTTTGGACACCATTAATATAGTGGTAGCTCAATTCCCAGGCTTGCTTGAGTTCCTGCTTCACAGGCAACGAGCAGCCCAGGAAATGGGCCTTAAGGGCCGTGGCGTAGCTATCGAAATCGCCAGCTTGGTTACGCCTTTCAAACCAGGCATCGAGATCGGCTTCGGTTTCAGCCTCGACCGCCGCCAGGTCGGATCGCGACATTACCGAGGCGGCCTTGAGCAATTTCGGCATGAAGTCCTCATACCAGTAGCGCGTCGGCAGGATCGCGCCGGCATAGCGGGTATCGGAGTCGTCGACGATGACGCGATGCCAGCGCTCCAAGAAGGGCGTGACCGAGCGTCCCTCCACCTCGTCGCCGAGGGAGACGGTATGGCGATGGAGGGAGAGTTCGCGGAAATCCTCCTGGTGCCGCAGGCGATTGAGTTCGTGCAGTTGCAGATCTTCCAGGCCAATCTCAGCAACGCGGTGGCCCTGGAGTCCGCCACTGAGCACCAGTTCCATGGCAGCAGCGAACACCTGGTGGTGATGGTCAAGCCCATCAAGCTCGGCCTCAATCACCTGCTCGGCCGCCGCCATCTCGGCCGTGGGCTCGAGGGTGGCCCAGTTGGCCATGCGGTGTTCTAGTTGGGCCAGCATGGCATTCACGGAACTGCGCAGATCCTCTAAGGGCTCCTGGGCCCCTACTTCAACAATGCCCATGGATTGATAAAGATCCAGCGCCGCATTCACAAAGCCGGCGAAATTTGGGATCGTGTAAGGCAGGTCGTAGGCGCGTAGATGGGTTTCGGAATTGGCGGAATAGTTCTCCCGAAAACTGCGATAGGCCGCCCCCTGGAGCAGACGGAACAACCCGATTCGCATCTGCAAAGGGGAAGTACCTCCCTTGCTGGCTCCCTTGCTGGCTCCCTTGGAGCTGGCCGGTGCCGGGCTGGCGGTGGGCTGGCCATTCGCCGGCGCCGATATCGCGGCTGGGGCACTTTGGGCCGCGGTTCCGGCCCCATGGGCCCCGGGCCGACCCCCCAGATGGGCAGCGTGATAAGCCTTGGGGTGGGCAGAAAAATCCTGGGGCAAAAAGGCAAGGATATCGGCCAAGGTGATTTCCCCGGAGCCATCCCGGTTTAGTTCCACCACCAGCTCCTTGGCTTCCGCTTCCGGCAGTTCAAAGAGTTGGACCAACCGCTGCACCTGGGCAGGATCGACCGTTCCCCGTTGCTCGGGATCGAGCAGGCGGAAGGCGGCCTCAAGGCGCAGGCGCTGGTCGCCTAGGAGCACCGTAAGCAGTAACAGGCGCCGGTCCCGATTCGCATCGGGCGGGATTCGGTAAGCCAAACACACCGCCTCAACTTCGCGGCCATTGAGTGGGATCCCGGCGGCGGCGCAGGCCTGGGTTAGAAGTTGGGAGGTGGGAACGCGCGGATGCTCACCTGCGAGGACTTGCCAGCGCTCGGCAATCGTTTCCAACGTTGGCAGCAGGGTGATTTCGGGCATTATTTAAGTGGCTAGCGAACCTGAGGTTAGTCGCGCTGCCGCTGCTTGTTAGCGGGCGCGGGTCGCATGTCTGAACCTGCACCGCGGCCAGGGCGGCGGTGCTTGAAGATGGGTCCATGCCCCGGCCCGCCGCCTGCCTGTTTGACCTCGATGGACTGCTGCTCGACACCGAGCCGCTCCATGCCCGGGCTTGGCAAGAGGCGGCTAGCCACTTTGGCCGCCCCCTGGCGCGGACCGAACTGCTCTCGCTGCGGGGACGGCGGCGACAGGACTGTGTGCGCCAGGTGTTGGGCTGGATTGCGGAGACCAGTAGCGATCCCCCCACGGCCCCCGAACTGCTGGCGGTGCGCCAGCCCGTGGCCGAGGCCCTGCTGGTGTTGGCCAAACCGATGCCTGGCGCCGAGGGGCTGGTCTGCCGTTGCAGCCAAAGGGGCATTCCGATGGCCCTGGCCACCAGCAGCTCCCGCGATGCGGTGGCCCTGAAAACAGCCCCTCACTCCTGGTTGGCGCTGATTACGGCACGGGTGTTCGGTGATGATCCGGGCCTGGTTGCTGGCAAACCAGCACCGGATGTGTACCTACTGGCGGCGGAACGACTGGGGGTGAACGCGCAAGATTGCTGGGCCTTTGAGGATTCCCCGGCCGGCGCCCAGGCCGCCACCGCGGCTGGATGTCGGGTGTTTGTCCTGGCGCCCCTGGACCTGGATGCTTGCCAGCGCCGGGATCTCTATCCGGCCAGCGCTGAACTGATCAACGACTTAGGGGAGGTGCAGGTCTGACGCTTGAGCTTTTAAGCGTTTTTAGGATTTATGCGGTTCAGATTAATACGCCATTGCGGTTGCAATCAACTCAACAAAAAAGGCTTCCAAGGACCAATTAATAGAGCCGGCTGAGCACAAATTCAGGCAGTTGCAGCAGGGCCCCACGGCACTCCGATGGGGGCAGCCAGCTGAGGGCCTCGGCCGCATCGCGGGCGAACTCCTGGGCTAGGGCGCGGGAGCGGCCAATCGCTTCACTGCCGCGCACCAACTGCAGGGCCTGCTCTAGGTCGCCGCTTTCGCAGAACTCCCGCTCGATCAGGCCGGCCAGGGCCGGATGTTCCTCCATCGCATAGAGGGCTGGAGCCGTGAGATAGCCCGACGCCAGGTCGCTGGCGGCGGGTTTGCCCAGCTGTTGGTCGCTGCCGGTGAAATCGAGGATGTCATCCACCACCTGGAAGGCCAGACCCAGCTGGCGGCCGAAGCGATACAAATCATCCAATCGCCCATCGGCCAAGCCGCTGAGCACTCCAGCCGCCCGGCAACTGTTTGCAATCAGGGACGCCGTTTTGCAATAGCTCTTTTCTAAATAAGTAGCGAAGGTCTGGCCCGTGTCATAGCGGAACAGGCCCTGGCGGATTTCGCCATCGGCCAGATCCATGATCACGCGCGAGAGCAATTTCACCACCTCAAGGTTGTCGAGGTTGGCCAGGTGCCAGCTGGCCTGGGCGAAGAGGAAATCACCAGCTAGCACCGCCACCCGATGGTTGAAGCGGCTATGCACCGTGGCCACGCCACGGCGGGTGGCGGCCTCATCGACCACGTCATCGTGGACGAGGGAGGCGGTGTGGATCATTTCGGTGATCTCGGCCAGGCGCCGGTGACGCGCTCCGAGTTCTCCATCGGCAGACAGGGCCCGGGAGATCAACAGAACAATGCCGGGACGCAGCCGCTTTCCACCGGCACTGAAGAGGTGTTCGGCGGCCGCCTGCAGGATCGGGTGACCAGCACCGATCAGGTGGCGCAGGTCGCTGAGGAGGGTTTCAAGATCCACCTCCACGGGCTGAAGAAGCTCTGCGACCGTTGCCATGACCCCCTGCGGTGGCCCGATCCTAGAAGGCATCACTGGGCTGGTGCTGGCTGGTCAGCAGCGGATCTCCAGGCAAGCGTTGGCCAGGCTGGAGCTAGCCCTAGTGGCCTAGGTCCACCTGCTGCACCTCGGGCCGCTCCCCTAGCCAGGCGGTGGCCGCCAGGGCAAAGGGTTGGGCCGGTCCCGTCACCCGGAAGCGACAACGCTCCAACCGTTGGGCCGGCTGATCCAGGCAGGGGGCCAGCACGCTGTCGAGGCGGGCAGCGGCGGCCACGGCCGGATCCACCAGGCGCACCTCCGGGGGGATCAACTCCTGCAGCAAGGGTTGCAGCAGGGGGTAGTGGGTGCAACCGAGCACGATCACTTCAACCCGGGCCGCCAATAGGGGCTCCAGGTAGGTCTGGGCGGCCTGGCGCAGGGCAGCCCCTGAGAGCTGGCCCGTTTCGATCAGGGGCACAAAGGCCGGACAGCCGACTTCCAGCACCTCGGCGCCGGGGTGGACGGCGCGGATGCTGTGGCCATAGGCGCCGCTGGCTGCGGTTGCTGGGGTGGCCAGCACCCCCACCCGGTCCGCTTGCAACTTGCTAGCTGCACTATCAATGAGGCCAAGCACGGGGACCCCGGCCAGGCTTTCGGCCACATCGAAGGCGAGGGCGTTGGTGGTGTTGCAGGCCATCAAGATCCCATCCACCCCCTGGCGTCCCAGCCAGCGGATCACCTCGGCGGCGATGGCGCGAATCTCCTGGGGACTGCGCTGGCCGTAGGGCACCCGGGCCGTGTCGCCCAGGTAAAGGCAGCGCTGGCCAGGCCGCCGGGCCAGCACCTGGCGCAACACCGTCAGACCGCCGACGCCGCTATCAAACAGGCCCAGCAAGCTGCTCACGGACCCTGCCTCAACACATTGAGCAGGCCCCGGCTAATCGCCAGGGCCAGGCGGCGGCGGTGGGCAGGGTCGGCCAGCCGCGGCGAATCGAGTTGGCCGGTGACAAAGCCCAGCTCCACCAGGGCCGAGGGCATCACCGTGCGGCGGATCACGTAAAAACGGGCCGTGCGGGCGCCGCGATCGGGGCTGCCGGGGGACACGGCCAACACCTCGTCCTGGACGGCCTGGGCCAGGCCCCGGGCGCGGGGGCTTTCGAAATAGAAGGTTTCGATGCCATTGACATCGGGGCGGGTCATGGAGAGGGCATTGGCGTGGATGCTCAAGAACAGATCGGCGCCGCTGCTGTTGGCCAGGGCCGCCCGCGGCGGCAGGTCCACGTCCACTTCCGAGGTGCGGGTCATCAACACCTGCACCCCCTTGGCCTGGAGCAACTGGGCCACCTGCAGGCCGACATCGAGCACCACATCGGTTTCGCGCAGGTTGGCAATGCCCACGGCGCCGGGATCGGGCCCCCCATGGCCGGGATCAATCACCACCTTGAAGCGGCCCCGGTCTACCTCGGGGAGCCCACTGGCCGATAGGGGGCCGATAGCACCACCGGGGCGGGGCTGGGGGGCCCCAATCGGCCCCTGGCGCCAGGCGGGGGTGGCGGCAGGGGCCTCGATGTCGCCTTCGCCCAGGGCCTGCTGGCCATAGGGGGCCAGGCCGGTGAGGTCCATGCGCCAGCGGTCCCGGGCGGTGCCCACCAGCTTCAAGGCGCTGGGGTCGAGCTGGGTACCGGGCTGGAACTCCACCACCAGCCGGGTGGAATCGGGGGTGGGCTGGCCGACCCGGATCTGGCGCACCTGACCGCTGCCGGGGATCGTGCGGGTCCGCAACGGCGCCCCAGGCAGGTCAAACCAAACCCGCGGTCCGATGCCGCCGCGTCCGGCCTCGTAGTAGGCCCTCACGGGTAGGTCTGGGGCGGTCCGCAGTTCGAGTTGACCCTCGCGGTTAAGACGCCAGGCCGACAGGGCGCTCGCCGCCAGGGCCGGCAGGGGCCCTAGGGGCAGCGCCAAGGGCACCAGGGCCAGGGCCTGAACGAGCGCAAGGGCCGTCCGCCCCCCACTCGGACGGCGGCGCGACACCAGGCCAGCCATGGGCGCGTTCAGAAGAGGGCGGGACGACGGTGCTGCAGGCTGGGCATCTGGGCCCGCACCCGGGAGCCATGGCCGGGATCCACCGGTGCCACGGCCAGGCCCGGCGCCACGCCCGCATCGGCCAGCACTGTGCCCCAGGGATCAATCACCATGGCGTGGCCATAGCTCTGGCGGCGGCCGTAGTGGAGGCCCGTTTGGGCCGGGGCCAGCACGTAGGCGGTGTTTTCGATCGCCCGGGCCTGCAATAACACCTGCCAGTGATCCTTGCCGGTGAAGGCGGTGAAGGCGGCGGGAATCATCAACAGATCGGCCCCGCTGGCGGCCAGGTGGCGGTAGAGCTCAGGAAAGCGCACGTCGTAGCAGATGGACAGACCCACCTTGCAAAGGCCGGGGATCTCCACGACCGGCGGCAGGCTGTCGCCGGGCTGCACCGTGGCCGACTCCCGGTAGGTGTTGCCGTCGGGCAGATCCACATCGAAGAGGTGAATCTTGTCGTAGCGGGCCAGCAGCTGGCCGTCCTTGCTGACCAGGTCAGCCCGGTTAAAGGTCTGGCCCTCGCCGGCAGGGGCGGGGTAGCCGCCACCGAGCAGGGCCACCTGGTAACGGCGGGCCATGGTGACCAGAAACTTCTGGCTGCGTTCGGCCAGCATCGGCGACAGGTCCAGCCTCAGGGCGTCCGGACCCATGAAGGCGAAGTTTTCCGGCAATCCCACCAGCTCGGCGCCGCGGCGCACGGCCAGCTCGATCTGTTCCTCGGCGGCGGCCCAGTTGGCCTCGGGATCGGAGGTGCTGGTGAGCTGAATTGCTGCCGCCAGAAAGCTTGTCACCGCTGCAAAATCCCTTGTCTATTAACTTTAGGGGTGAGGCGATCCGCCCTTGGCCGGGCCTAGGGGGGCGGGCCTTAGCCAGGCCAGGACCAGCTCAGCGGGCTTCCAGCACGCCCGGGCTCGTCTGCGTCGGCACGATCGTCAGGCTGTCGACGGCGGCGCAGCAGCGAAAATCGGCGTCGTGGTCGCCCAGGTTGATGAGGCGCTGGCCATGGCTGGCCACCCGCAGGCAACCCTCTGGATCCTGGCGCCATTGCTGCCAGAGGGCCAGGGCCGCCACCATCTCGTCGTTGCCGCTTGTGACGGCCATGCCTGCGCCTAGGTCCATGGCCGCAGCCGCCACGGCCCCGGCCGCCAAGCTGTCTTCCAGGGAATAGTCGCCCTCCCAGCCGCTACCCACGATCCACACCGTCTGGGCGCCGGACTCCAGCAAGCGCTGTGCCACGGCGCTGCGGTTCGGCAGACAGGCCGTCACCAGCAACTCCACAGGCCGCACCCGATCGAGGGAGCGGGTGCCGTTCGTCGTGCTCATAAACAGGCGTTTGCCCGCCACCAGCTCCGGGGTCACGGCCAGGGGTGAATTGCCCAGGTCGAAGCCCTCCAGGCGCTTGCCGCCCCGTTCGCCGGCGCGGAGGCGCTTGTCCGCCGGCCAGGCGCTGGCGGCCGCCTCCAGCTCAGCCAGGTCGGCGAAGGCCTCGATCGCCTCGGCCCCGTTGGCCAGGGACCAGGCAATCGTGGTGGTAGCCCGCAGGACATCAATCACCACGGCCGCATCGGGCCAGGCTGGGGCAACAGCTCCAGGGGCAACGGTGCCCCCCCCCACCGCGGGCACGCATTCGGAGGTGGGGAAGTAGGAGATCAGCACGGCCGCGATGCAGGGCAAGGTGCGTCACAGTAGGCACCGCAACGGTTCGGCGATGGGCTCGGCTCTGGCGACAGGCAGCAAGGGCCAGACAAGGCGCTCCAAGCGGGATCTGCGCGGCTTTCTCGAGCTGCTGGAGCAGCGGGGCCAGCTGCGCCGGATCACGGCCCCCGTGGATCCGGACCTGGAAGTGGCGGCGATCGCCGACCGGGTCTTGGCCATGGGGGGACCGGCCCTGCTGTTCGAAAACGTGATCGGCTCGTCGATGCCGGTGGCGGTGAACCTGCTCGGCACGGTGGAGCGGGTCGTGTGGAGCATGGGCATGGAGGACCCCGAGGAGCTGGAGGCCCTGGGCGAGCGCCTAGCCCTGTTGCAGCAGCCGCGGCCGCCCAAGGGCCTGAAGGAAGCGAGCCGTTTTGGCGGCCTGCTGCTCGACCTGCTCAAGGCCCGCCCCGACCTGGACCTGCTCCCCCCCTGCCAGCAGGAGGTGTTCAAGGGGGCGGAGGTGAACCTGGACACCCTGCCCCTGCTGCGGCCCTGGCCTGGCGATGCGGGACCCGTGATCACCCTGGGCCTGGTGATCACCAAGGACCCGGAAACGGGCGTGCCCAACGTGGGCGTTTATCGCCTGCAGAAGCAGTCGATCAATTCGGCCACGGTCCATTGGTTGAGCGTGCGCGGCGGCGCCCGCCACCTGCGCAAGGCCGCGGCCCTGGGCAAGCCCCTGGAGGTGGCCGTGGCGATTGGCGTCCATCCCCTGCTGGTAATGGCGGCAGCCACGCCGATTCCGGTGCAACTCAGCGAATGGCTGTTCGCCGGCATCTACGCCGGCGAGGGGGTGCGATTGGCCCGCTGCAAGACCGTGAACCTGGAGGTGCCCAGCCACAGCGAAGTGGTGCTCGAAGGCACGATTACCCCGGGCGAGCTGGGTCCCGATGGCCCCTGCGGCGACCACATGGGCTTCTACGGCGGCGAGGAGGCCTCGCCCCTGGTGCGCTTCCACTGCGTCACCCAACGCCGCAAGCCGGTGTTCCTCACCACCTTCAGCGGCCGGCCCCCCAAGGAGGAGGCCATGCTCGCCATTGCCCTCAACCGCCTCTACACGCCGATCCTGCGCCAGCAGATCCCGGAGATCGTCGATTTCTTCCTGCCGATGGAGGGCCTCAGCTACAAGCTCGCCGTGCTGGCGATCGACAAGGCCTATCCAGGCCAGGCCAAGCGGGCGGCGATGGCCTTCTGGAGCGCCCTTCCCCAGTTCACCTACACCAAGTTCGTGGTTGTGGTGGATAAGAGCATCAACATCCGCGATCCGCGCCAGGTGATCTGGGCGATCAGCGCCCAGGTGGATCCCCAACGCGATCTGTTTGTGCTCGAAGACACCCCCTTTGATTCCCTCGACTTCGCCAGCGAGCGCCTGGGCCTGGGCGGCCGCCTCGCCATCGATGCCACCACCAAGGTGGGGCCAGAAAAACGCCACGACTGGGGCGAGGCCCTGGGCCGCCCCGCCGAGCTCGAGGCCCGCATCGATGGCCGCTGGGCGGAACTAGGGCTGGCCGACCTGGGCCAGGGCGAGCCGGACCCGGGCCTGTTTGGCTACACCCTCGAACACGTGCTCGAGCGGCTGGCCCAGGGGACTAAGGGAGCGAAATCCTGAGCGAGCTGCTGCGCAAAAGCGGGATCCAGGCCCTGCGGGCCCTGCTGCAGCTGGCGGCCGAGCCCAAACTCTGGCAGTCGATCACGGCCATCGCCACGGCCCAGGGCCTGCCCCAGCCCATGCTCGAGCAACTGCTCCTGCAACTGCGGCGCTCAGGCCTGGTGGAGGCCCGCCGCGGCCGCTATGGCGGCTATCGCCTGGGTCGACCCGCCCGGGAGATCCCCGTGGCCGCCGTGCTCGAGGCGGTGGCGGGAGGGGCCGGCATCACCGCGCCGCTCCCGCCAGGGCTGGCGCCAGCGCAGCCTGGGTCCCAGGCGGAATTCTTGGGTAAGCCAGCCCCTGAACCGGAGCCCAACGGCGTAGCCGTGGCGGAGGAAAGGGTGCTGGCGGCCCTGGAGCGGCGCCTGAAGCGAGCTCTGGAACGGGAACTGCGCGACCTGAGCCTGGAGGAACTCCACTACGACCTGCGCAGCTGGAAAGAAAGCCTGAGCAACGACGGCGGCCTGCTGTTGGGATAAGCGCTCCAGGGGACTCACCTGGGGCAACTGGCCTGCGGGCGGTCCCTGCCTACGCTCACGCACCAGATGCCTTACTCCCATGCCCCTCGCCCTGGGAACCCAGCCGGCCCGCAGCCTCCAGGGGGTGGTTCAGGTGCCGGGCGACAAATCGATTTCCCACCGGGCCCTGCTGTTTGGCGCGATCGCCGAGGGCACCACCCGCATCACGGGTTTGCTGCCCGCCGAGGATCCGCTCAGCACCGCCGCCTGCCTCCGGGCCATGGGCGTGACGATCTCCGCCATTGAGGCGGGCCAGCCGGTGAGCGTGGAAGGCGTGGGCCTCGATGGCCTGCGCGAACCCGAGGACGTGCTCGATTGCGGCAACTCGGGCACCACCATGCGGTTGATGCTCGGCCTGCTGGCCGGCCGGGCCGGCCGCCACTTCGTGCTCACGGGCGATGGCTCCCTGCGGCGCCGGCCAATGCAGCGGGTGGGCGGCCCCCTGGCCCAGATGGGAGCCCAGATCTCCGGGCGCAGCGCCGGCAACCTGGCCCCCCTAGCGATCCAGGGCCAGCAACTCCTAGGCGCCACAATCCGCACTCCGGTGGCCTCGGCCCAGGTGAAGAGCGCCCTGGTGCTGGCCGCCCTCACGGCGACAGGCGACACCACCGTGATCGAGCCGGTGCAGAGCCGGGACCACAGCGAGCGCATGTTGCGGGCCTTCGGTGCCCAGCTCAGCGTCGGCGGACCCGGCCTAACCGAAGTGACCGTGACCCCGGGGGCCAACCTGCGGGGCCAGGACGTGATCGTGCCTGGCGACATCAGTTCGGCCGCCTTCTGGTTAGTGGCCGGCGCCATTACCCCCGGCGCCGACCTCACCGTGCAGAACGTGGGCCTCAACCCCAGCCGCACCGGCGTGCTCGATGTGCTTGCGCAGATGGGCGCCCGTATCGAGCTGCTGAACGGCCGCGAGGTGGCCGGCGAACCGGTGGGAGATCTGCGCGTGACCCACGGCCCCCTCAAGGCCTTCACGATCGGCGCCGACCTGATCCCGCGGCTTGTGGATGAAATCCCGGTGCTGGCTGTGGCGGCCTGCTATGCCGAGGGGATCAGCCGGGTCACCGGCGCCGAGGAGCTACGGGTCAAGGAAACGGACCGGCTGGCGGTGATGGCCCGCCAATTGGGGGCCATGGGCGCCCGCATCGAGGAATTCGCCGATGGGCTCACGATCGAAGGGGGCATTCCCCTGCACGGGGCCGAAGTCGACAGCGAAACCGACCATCGCGTCGCCATGAGCCTGGCGGTGGCGGCCCAGGTGGCCCATGGCCCCACCCAGCTGCATCGGCCTGGGGCCGCCGCCGTCTCCTATCCCGGGTTCTGGGACGACCTGGAGCGGCTCCAGGCCTAATCCAGCTAGAAGCGAACCGGCGTTCGGGTTCGTGCCATCCCCTGCTGGGGCTGTCAACACCAGCTAGCTCTGGCGACGGCCGGTAGATTCCCGGCCAGTGATCCCGCCCCTGCCGATGCTCGCCGTTGCCGTCTTGGCTGCCGGGAAGGGCACCCGCATGAAAAGCGACCTGCCCAAGGTGCTCCAGCCCCTGGCCGGGGCCACCCTGGTGGAACGGGTGGTGGCTAGTTGCCAGCGCCTCAATCCCGCCCGCCAGCTGCTGGTGGTGGGCCACCAAGCCGAGCGGGTGCAGGGCTCCCTGGCGGCCCGGCCCGAGCTGGAGTACGTGCTGCAACAACCCCAGAACGGCACCGGCCACGCCGTGCAGCAACTGCTGGAGCCCCTGGCCGGCTTTGAAGGCGAACTGCTGGTGCTCAATGGCGATGTGCCCCTGCTGCGGGAGCAGACCCTCGAGCACCTGCTGGAGCGCCACCGCTCCAGCGGCGCCGCCGTCACCCTGCTGAGCGCCCGCCTGGCCGATCCCACGGGCTACGGCAGGGTGATTGCCGATGAAGCCGGACAGGTGAGCGCGATCGTTGAGCATCGCGACTGCACGGCCGACCAGAGGGCGATCAACCTGATCAATGCCGGCATCTACTGCTTCGATTGGGCCCGATTGGCCCAGGTGTTGCCCCAACTCAGCAGCGACAACGACCAGGGCGAGCTCTATCTCACCGACACCGTGGCCCTGCTGGGCTCAGCGATCCACCTGGAGGTGGCCGATGCCGATGAGATCAATGGCATCAACGACCGGCTGCAGCTCTCCCAGTGCGAAGCCGGGTTGCAACAGCGGCTGCGGGAGCACTGGATGCGGGAGGGGGTGACCTTCGTGGATCCGGCCAGCTGCAGCCTCAGCGACGGCACCCGCTTCGGCCGCGACGTGATCGTTGAACCGCAATGCCATTTCCGCGGCAACAACCAGATCGGCGATGGCTGCCGCATCGGTCCGGGCAGCTTGCTGGAGGAGGCCCAGTTAGGCAAAGGAGTGGAAGTGCTGTTCTCGGTGGTGCGCGGCGCCCAGGTGGCCGATGGCTGCGCCATCGGCCCCTATAGCCAGTTGCGCCCGGGCACCAGGCTGGAGGCAAACTGCCGCGTCGGCAATTTTGTCGAGATCAAGAACAGCCACCTCGATCAAGGCTGCAAGGTCAACCACCTCAGCTATCTCGGCGACGCTGACCTGGGCCAGGGCGTGAACGTGGGTGCCGGCACGATCACCGCCAACTACGACGGCCTGCGCAAACACCGCACCTTGATCGGCAGTGGCAGTAAGACAGGCGCCAACAGCACCCTGGTGGCGCCCCTGAACCTCGGAGCCGGCGTCACGGTGGCGGCCGGCAGCGTCATCACCCGCGACGTGGCGGCCGGGGCCCTGGCCCTGGGCCGGGCCCGCCAGGTGGTGAAGGAGAACTGGCCCGGGCCCGTCTGAGGGTTGTTCCGAGGCCAGGGGCTCCAAATGCCAGCTCAAGCTTGGGGGGGTTGCCCCAAGCCCAGGGCCCGCTCCAGCAGGGGAATCGCGCGCTCCAGGGCCACCCCCCGACTGGCCTTAAGCAACACTTGGTCGCCGGGCTCAAGCCAGGCGACCAGCGCCTGGGCCGCTGCCTCCGGACTGGTGACCAGGGCCAGCCGGGGCAGCCCCTGGGCCGCCGCCGCCATCACCTGGCCCTCGGGGCCGCCATCGACAATCACCAGGCCATCGAGCCCCAGGGCCAGGGCCCGCTCGGCAACCTGGCGATGCAAACCCAGGCTTTGCTCGCCGAGCTCGAGCATGGTGCCGAGCACGGCAAACCGCCGACCCACCGGGGGCTGGGCCCCAGCAGCCCCCGGGCCAGGAGTCGCAGGCCTGGGGGAACCAGGAGTAGAACCGGCCAGCAGGGTCAGGGCGGCCAGGGTCGCCTCCGGGGACGCGTTGTAGGTCTCATCAAGCAGCTCGATGGTGCCGAGGCGAAGCCGGCGACTGCGGCCGCCGGGCAAGGCCAGCTCCAGGGGCCGCTGGGGATCCAGGGGCATGTCCAGGCTGGCGGCTGCAGCCAGGGCCAGCAGCAAATTTCGGGCATTGTGGGCGCCCGGCAAGGGCAGGGGGACCACGACCCCGCCGACGGTCAGGGTCTGGCGAGCCCCATCGAGCTGGCCGACCCAGTCGGCTTGGGCCTCGAAGCCTTCGCCCGCCAGGGCAACCCGCAGCACCCGGCCGCCCCAGACGGCTGCCAGGCTGCGGTCGAGCAGGGGGTCACCGGCTGGAATCACCACCAGGCCCTCGGGTTTGAGGGCAGAAGTGATCTCGCATTTGGCCTGGGCGATCGCCCCGCGGCTGCCCAGCCGGCCAATGTGGGCCGTACCCACGTTGGTGATCACGGCCAGATCGGGTTCGCAGCAGCGGCTGAGCCGCTCGATTTCGCCCAGGCCCCGCATGCCCATCTCCACCACCACCGCCCGGTGCTCGCCCGTCGCCTGGAGCAGGGTCAGGGGCACGCCGATGTCGTTGTTCTCGTTGCCCTGGCTGGCCCACACGGGCCCGGCGGTGGCGAGCACGGAGCGGAGCAGTTCCCGGGTGGTGGTTTTGCCGGCCGAACCGGTGACCGCCAGCACTGGGGCGGCCAGCTGGCGGCGCCAGAGCAGGCCCAGCTCCTGGTAAGCAGCCAGGGTGTCGTCCACTAGCCAGGCGGCCAGGCCTGCGGGGACCAGCCCGGCCCGATCCCGCTGCACCAGGGCCGCCTGGGCCCCGAGGCGAGCGGCTTCGGCCAGGAAGGTGTGGCCGTCAAAGTGCTCCCCCACCAGGGGCACAAACAGGCTGCCGGGGCGCAGCAAGCGGCTGTCGGTGCAGACGGGGCCCAGCTCCTGGCCTGGATCCAAGGCGGGACCGCCCTGGGGAGCCCCCCAGCGCTCGATCAACCGGCTCAGCTGCATGGAAGGGCTCCGCTCAGGGGGAGAACCCCAGAATCATGCCGCCGCCCACCCGGGCTTCCCGGCCAAGCAGGGCACCGCGTTGGTCCCGCAGCTCCAGCTGGTCGTAGCCCCAATCCTGGGCCCAGGCCAGCCAGAGGTCGGCCCGCTGCTGCTGCTGGCTGGCCTGCAACTGGCCAAAGGCGTCACTGAGTACCACCTGGATCCGGGAGCTGCCTGGTTCACCCCCGACCTGAAGCAACAGGCCGGCGGCCTCGGGCCGTTGGCGCCAGCTCTCCAGGGGATTGGGATCCGGGGGGCGCTCCAGGTCCTGGGAACCCGGGGCCGGGGATACTCCAGCAGCGTTGCTTTGGGCCCCAGGGATCCCGGGAGCGGGCGGTTGGCCCAGGCCCTCTAGGGGGAGCATGGGTTGGGATTGGGGATCAGCGCCGGGAGGCGCCAAGCCTGGGAATCCAACGGATTGGTCCCCGCTGGACATCAACTCTGGTGGATCGGACGCCGGCAAGGCCCCAGGCTGAGCCCACAGCCAAAGGCCCGCGCCCAGCAAGGCGAAGGCCCCCACCAGTACCAAGGGCCAGAAGCTCGCCACCAGGGATGCCGGCCAGGCCTTGGGGTAGGGCAACTCCCCACTGCGGTTGCGCCGCCAGAGCTGCCGACAGCGCAAGCGCAGGTCGGCTGCCACGGCCAACAAATCGCCCCCCAGGACCAACCAGGGACTGCGGTAGGGAGCCGGCAGGTTGGTTCCCGGCTGCTCGGGACCGATCGGCGCCATGGCGAAGGGGGAGCTCAGCGAAACCGGTGCTCAGCCGTTGCCACGCCAGCGCAACAGCGAGAGGGGATTGAGCCTGGAGAGGGTTGCTTCGACCTCGGCCTTGGTCTGGCCCTGGGTTTGGATTGGCTCCTGATCAGAACCCAGCGCTCCGGCGCGGCTGGGGTCCGCATCCTGTCCGCGGGAGAACTGCTCAACGGCATAGGCATCGGGGGTGGGTTCCTTGACACCCCGCACCTCCC
>CAMCMT010000036.1 GCA_945875915.1 Synechococcus sp. UW140
CGGGAATTGAATCTGCATGAAGACCTGGTGGTCTGTTCCCTGGCCAAGCAGCGGGAGGAGGTGTTTCTGCCCGGGGCCAAGCAACCGCTCGACAGCGAGCCTGGCCAGCTAGGCATCGTGCTGCTGCGGCGCCTGCGCGATGAGGCCCATCGTTTTGCGATCAGTTTCCATCGCCAGCAACGGGGCGAACGCATGAAGCGCTCCCGCCTCAGCGACATCCCCGGCCTCGGGCCCAAGCGGGTCAAGGAGTTGCTGGCCCATTTCCGTTCGATCGACGCGATCCAGCTCGCTAGCGCTGAAGCGATCGCAAAGGCCCCAGGGGTAGGGCCGGCCTTGGCCCGCCAGATCTGGGAGTACTTCCACCCCAGCGACCTGGACGGCGATGGCCAACCTGCCGTTGCCAATCCTGAAGCGCCCGTCCCGGTAGGAACTCCTTTAGGGGCCGATTCCCTGGCTACGAGTCCGCGCCGAGAGGGGTCCGCTTGAAATCCCTCATGGGCTGGTTGCTGGCCTTGGCATTGCTGCTCTCCCCTGGGCCCAGCCAGGCCACACCAGGCCTTTGCGTGGGCCCGATCTGCGCTGATGAGATCAGTCGTAGCAGCCAGTTCTCCTGGCAGCTGCGCTTGCGGCTCAGCGACCAGCGGGCCCACCGGGAACGGGTGGTGGTCGACTGCCGCGATGGCGGCATCAGCCCCCTGGCCGGGCCGGTGGAGCGGGGCTTTGCCGGGGCCGTGGTGCGTCGCGCCTGCCGGCTGGCGGCGGGGCCTGGCGCGGTGCCAGCCGCCTAATTTGGGACTACCTTGCGGCACTCGCCTCGATGACCCTGCCACCTGAGGCCTACCTCTGGTTCAAGACCCTCCACATCGTGGGGGTGGTGGTGTGGTTTGCTGGCTTGTTTTATTTGGTGCGGTTGTTCATCTACCACGCTGAAGCTGCCGAGCTGGAGCCGCCACTGCGGGAGGCCTTCGAGCAGCAATACGGCCTGATGGAGCGGCGTTTAGCCAACATCATCACCACCCCTGGCCTGGTGCTCACGGTGTCCATGGCGATTGGGTTGCTCGTGGTCCAACCGGCCTGGCTGCACCAGGGCTGGATGCACGCCAAGCTGGGCTTTGTGGTGGCCTTGCTGGCCTATCACCTGTTCTGCTATCGGTTGATGGGCCAGCTGCAGGCCGGAACCTGCCGCTGGGGCCCCAAGCCCTTGCGAGCCCTCAATGAGCTGCCCACCTTGTTGCTGGTGGTGGTGGTGATGCTGGTGGTGTTCAAGGCCCAATTCCCCACCGGGGCCGCCACCTGGCTGCAGGTGGGACTGGTGCTGTTCATGGCGGCGTCGATTCAGTTCTATGCCCGCTGGCGCCGGCTTCGCGAAGCGGCTGCAGCCCAGGGGGCTGGTGGCTGAGCTCACCCCAGCCCCCTCCCTGGTGCAGGTGCTCCAGGGCGTCCACAGCGGCAGCTGCCCTGGGGAGCTCAATTTCCACTGCCACACCCTCCATTCCGACGGCAGCCTGCGGCCAGAGGATCTGGCCAGCGAGGCCGTCAGCTTGGGCTTGCGCCACTTGGCCATCACCGACCACCACAGCACCGCGGCCCTGGCGCCCGCCCAGCGAACCCTGGAGCGCCTGGCCCAGCAGGGCAGGACCGTGCCCCGGCTGTGGAGTGGCATCGAAATCAGCTGCCTGCTGGAGGGCTGCCTGGTGCATGTCCTTGGACTCGACTTCGATGCTCAAGCCAGCGCTCTAGAGCCCTATCGCCAAGGTCAGGCGCCCGTTGGTGAGGTCCTTAGGGCTGAGGAAGTGGTGAAACGAATCCATGGCGCCGGGGGCTTGGCCGTGCTGGCCCATCCGGCCCGTTACCGCAAACCCTTTGGTCCCTTAATCGATGCGGCGGCAGCCCTGGGCTTCGATGGGGCCGAGGCCTACTACGACTACGCCATGGCACCCCACTGGCAGCCAACCCCGTTGGTCTGTGACGCAATCGCCAGCCAGTTGGAAAAGTTGGGACTTTTGCGTAGTTGCGGCACCGATAGCCACGGTCTGGCCCTGCACGGCCGCTAGGGTTTGAACACAATTTCTGATGCTCGCCGATGGGACTGCTCGATCGTCTGCTGGGTACGAAGTCCAATAAGCCGGCGCCTAACGCTGCCAAGCCTGCTGCTAAGGCCCAAGAGGCAAAGTTCTTGGATGCCGACGAGTCCAGCTCCCTGGGCAATGTCGATTTCATGCGCCGCCCCTACGAGATCCGTCGCACCTTCCCGGGCAGTGCCGACAACCCGGGCCTGAAGGAACGGATCGATGTGGTGGCTTCGATGGAAGCCCGGGTTGAAAAGCTCACCGATGGCATGCCCGGCACTGAAGCCAAGGATTCCAGTGTTGACCTCACGGGCGGCATCCCTAAGGCGGTTAAGAAAACCTTTGCCCAGACCATGACGGCCGATGAATTGAGCCAGCGTCTCAAGGGTTCGGCCGTTGGTGGCGTCAATGTGCCGGGCGCGGCCGCCACCGGACGCAAGGCCAGCTCCGATGGCGACCAGCCTGACACCACCCCTCAAGGCAACCGCCCCGGCGCGATCGATGGCTTCAAGGGCATGGCCAAGGAGATCACGGGCTGAGGCCGGTGCATCGGTTGACCAGGGGTCCCCTAGCCCTGGTGGAGTCTTAGCCCTCCACCAGGGCTTCTGTCTGGAGCACTAGGTCGCGCAGGTGCTCCAACTGGCTGGCCTTGGCCCCCTGCCAAAGGCCGCGGTGGTGGGATTCCAACAGCCGCTCGGCCATGTCCCGCAGGGCCCAGGGATTCGCTCGACGTAGGAAGTCCAGGGTTTCGGTGTTGCCCAGCCAGTCCTCACAAATCGCCCCGTAGCTCCAATCGGGCACCCGGCCGGTGCTGGCGTCGTAGGCGAAGAGGTAGTCGAGGCTGGCGGCCAGTTCGAAGCCCCCCTTGTAGCCATGGGCCCGCATGCCTTCGATCCAGCGGGGATTGAGCAGGCGGGAGCGGAGCACCTTGTCCAGCTCCTTTTCGAGACGGTGCACCCGGGGCCGTTGCTGGCGGGAATGGTCGGCAAACCAGAGGGCTGGTGCCTGGCCCTGCAGCCGTTCCGCCGCCGCACTGAGGCCCCCCTGGAACTGGTAGTAGTCGTCGGAATCGAGCAGGTCGTGTTCCCTGTTGTCCTGGTTGTGAAGCACCACCTGCACGGCGGCCAGGCGTTGCTCCAGGCCCGAGCGATCGGCCACGGCCAGGCCGCTGCCCTCGTAGCGCCAGCCACTCCAGGCCAGAAAGGCCTCGGCCAGGTCACCGCGTTCCTCCCAAATGCCGCTGTCAATAAGGCCCTGCAGGCCAGCGCCGTAGGCCCCAGGCGCCGAACCAAACACCCGGCCGCTCTGGCCGCCCTCCCGCCGGGCGGCGGCGGCGAGGGGATTCTCCGGTTCGGCTTCGTCCAAGGCCGCCACCATGGAGGTAGCCCGGTTGAACCAGGCCACCAGCTGGGGGAAGGCATCGCGAAACAGGCCGGAGATTCGCAGGGTCACATCGACCCGGGGCCGCCCCAGGCTGGCCAGGGGAATGACCTCAAGATCGACCATGCGTCGGGTTGGACCATCCCAGATTGGCCGGATCCCCAGCAGGGCCAGGGCCTGGCCGATATCCTCACCGCCATTGCGCATCGTCGCCGTGCCCCACACCGATAGGGCCAGCTGGCGTAGGGGTTCCCCTTGCTCTTGGAGGACAAGATCCACCAGCAGCTCAGCGCTGCGGCGGCCCAGGTCCCAGGCGGTTTCGGTGGGTAGGCCCCTTAGATCAACGCTGTAGAAATTTCGGCCGGTGGGCAGCAGGTCGGGCCGGCCCCGGGTCGGGGCTCCCGAAGGACCAGCGGCGATGCGTCCTCCGGCGACGCCCGTGAGAAAGGCTTGGCGTTCGGCTATGCCGCAGCGCAGCAAATTGGGCAGCAGCGATCGGGTTACCCGCGCCAGCACGGAAGCTGTGGCAGGCCCGGGAGTGGGGGCGTTGGTTTCCCCTGCTGTTCCCTGGGCCTGGATTAGCAACCCCGCCATCAGCGCCAGGGCCCGCTCTTCTAGCCAGGCCACGCCATCGCCCCCATGGCGGGCACTGGCCAGACCTAGGGCCTCGAGGCGCCCACGATCAGCGGCTGCCAAGGGCGCTTCTTCTGGATCCGCCCAAGGATCCAGCTCCAAGCCCAGATCCAGGGCCAGGGCCTGGGTTAAACCCGGACCTTCGGCCAGGGGCGCGCGGGCGAGGCAAAGCAGCAATTCGGCGAGGGGAGCGGCCTCGGGGAGTTGGCCGAACACATGCAGGCCCGTGCGGATTTGGGCCTCCTTCAGCTCGCAGAGGTAGCCATCGGCGGCCTGGAGTCGTTGGAGCCTGTCCTCGTCGCTGCTGGCAGCTCCTTTAAGCGGGTTAGGGCCCGCGGGGTCACCAGTCGATTGCGGGCCCAAGTTGAGCTGGCTAAGGCGATCAAGCACCTGCTCCTGCAACTGGCCCGACCGTTTCGCCCCCAGTTCGCTGGCTTGCCAGTACTCATCGAGTAGGGCCTCCAGCTCCAACAGGGGGCCATACAGGCCAGCCCGGCCGAGGGGCGGGGTGAGGTGGTCAAGGATCACCGCCTGGCTGCGGCGCTTGGCCTGGGAGCCCTCCCCCGGATCGTTGACGATGAAGGGATAGAGGTGGGGCATGGGACCCAGGGCCCACTCCGGGAAGCAACTGGCAGAGAGGCCCAGACCCTTACCGGGCAACCATTCCAGGTTGCCGTGCTTGCCCACATGGCAGATCACCTGCACCGCGGCCACCTGGCGAAGCCACAGATAGCGGGCCAGGTAGGCGTGGGGGGGCGGTAGGTCGGGGCAGTGGTAGTTGAGGCTGGGATCTCGGTCGTAGCCCCGCTCCGGTTGAATGATTAGCCAAACGTGGCCGAACTGGAGACCGGCCACGGGGAAGCCCTGGGCCGCCAGGCTGGGATCTGCTTCCGGCGGACCCCAGCGTTGTTCCAGCCGTTCGCGTCCCTCCTGGGGAAGGGTGGCGTACCAACTCTGGTAGGCGGCCAGGGGCAGGTGGGCCAGGGGGGGGCGGTGCTGGCTTTCCGGGTCGTTGGTCTGGCCTTGGAGCAGTTGCTGGATCAGGGCATCGCCATCGGCTGGGAGGGCTTGATCGCCGAGCCAATAGCCGGCATCGGCCAACCAGTGCAGCAAGTTGGTGGCGCTGGCGGGCGTATCGAGGCCGACCCCATTGGCCAGGCGGCTGTTGCGGGTCGGATAGTTGGCCAACACCAGGGCAATTCGGCGTTCGCAGGCTGGGCTACGGCGCAGGTCGCACCAGCGGGCTACCAGCTGGCTGACCCAATCAAGCCGTTCCCGCTCTGGCCGGCTTTGGTGCAGGGCCGTGGCCAACCCAGCATCGGCGCCGCTGATCTCCTTGAAGGCACCAACCCGGGTGGTGATGCGGCCATCCAATTCGGGTAAGGCCACCTGCAGGCTGAGATCGAGGGGCCCCAGGCCGATGGCGCTGCCCGCCCAGGTCTCGCGGCTTTGGCTGCTGCAGAGCAGCTGGAACACCGGCACATCTAGGCGCTCCCATAGGGGCGCCCCCAGGCCGGCCTCCTCAAACTGCACCGAAGCAAAGGAGGTGGTGCAGATCACCGCCTCCACGGCCTCGCGGCCGAACAGGTCGGCCACGCCCCGTTGCACGGCCTGATCGCGCAGACCACTCACCCACAGGGCCCGGGGGGCGAGTCCCTGTTGGCGCAGGCTGGCCAGCAGGGCACCCACCAGCTCCAGATCTCCGGCCTGGAGCAAGGCGCGGTAAAGCACCACCCCCACCCGGGCACCGGGCTCCAGGCGCCAGTCATGGGGCAGGGGGTCGGCCTGGGGGATGGCGGTGGGGGGCTCCACCGGCTGGCCGGCCAGGAGTTGGTCCAGGCAGCCCAACACCAGCGCCAGGTTGCTGGGGCCGCCCTCCCGCAGGCATTGGCCGATGGCCAGGGTCAACTGGCGATCGGCGGTGCCAAGGCCGGCCAGGGTTTCGGCCTCGTCTTCGGTGCCGGCCACCACCAGGAGCTGCCGCCCTGGCCGGGAAGCCCAGGCCCCCAGTTGCTCCAGGCCATAGCTCCAATGGCCCCGGCCCCCCAGCAGCCGCACCAGCACAATGCGCGTCTGAGCCAGGCTGGTGCGGATGTAATGGTCGATCACGGCCGGGTGGGCCAGTGCCTGGAGATTCAGGCCCCGAACCGCACCGGCGACGAGTTGGGGCTGGCCAGCCAGCAGCGAGGCCAGGCCGGCCAGGTCGCTATCGGCGCTGCTGAGCAGCACGACGGGCGCCCCGGGCTGCTCCACGTAAACGGGCCCCTCCTGGGGGCTGGTACTGCCGGGAACCGCCGCTAACCGATGCATGGCGCCATCCTGGAACCTAAGAGGCGGGCTTTGGCTTGCCTGGTCCCGACGCAATCCTGGCAGCTTGGGGCAGCTGGTTCCCGCACTGGGCGGTGAGAAGATGCCCTCACCCTTTGGGCCCCTGGCCATTCGGCCTGCGGCGCACGCAACCCCGTTTCCGATCCCATGCATCAATTCCTTCCCTATGCCTGGTTTGGTGGGCGCTGTGTTCCCTTCGCCGAAGCCACGATCTCCGTGGCCACCCATGCGCTGCACTACGGCACTGGTGCCTTCGGTGGCATGCGCGCCTTGCCAAACCCCAGCGATCCGGGCGAAATCCTGCTGTTCCGGGCCGACCGCCACGCCCGCCGCCTGAGCCAGAGCGCCCGGCTGCTGCTCACCGAGCTCGCCGAAGACACAATCATGGACGGGATCGTGCAGATCCTGCGGGCCAATCGCCCCAGCACACCCGTGTATCTACGCCCATTTGTTTACACCAGCGACCTGGGTATCGCCCCGAGGCTCCATGACATCGAGACCGATTTTCTGATCTATGGCATCGAACTCGGCGACTACCTTTCCCCCGACGGCGTCAGTTGCCGCATCAGTTCCTGGACTCGCCAGGAAGACCGCTCCCTGCCCCTGCGCGGCAAGATCAGTGGCGCCTACATCACCAGCTCCCTGGCCAAAACGGAAGCGGTTAAGAGTGGCTTTGATGAGGCCTTGCTGCTCAATAGCCGCGGCAAGGTCAGCGAAGCCAGTGGCATGAACCTGTTCATCGTCCGCGATGGCGTCCTGATCACCCCGGGGGTCGATCAGGACATCCTCGAGGGCATCACTCGGGCCAGCGTGCTCGAGATTGCCCAGGCCATGGGCATTCCGACCCTGGAGCGCCCGGTGGATAAAACCGAACTATTCGTGGCCGATGAGGTGTTTCTGAGTGGCACCGCTGCCCGTGTCACGCCCGTGCGCCGGGTCGAAAATACCGACATGCCGATCCAGCGACCCATGATGGAGGCGATCCGCGATCGACTCACGGCGATCACCGAAGGCCGCGATTCGGCCTACGACCACTGGGTGACCCGCGTGCGGCTGGACGGCTGATGGCAACCACCCACCCCCATCCCCGGATTGGTTTCCTAGAGCGGCTGCATAGCCCCGAGCGACCGGTGTTGGTGTTTGACGGCGCCACCGGTACCTCCCTGCAGGAGATGGATCTCAGCGCCGAGGACTTCGGCGGTGCTGCCCTGGAGGGCTGTAACGAGAACCTGGTGGTGACCCGCCCCGATGTGGTGCAAACGGTCCATCGCCAATTCTTGGAGGTGGGTTGCGACGTCATCGAAACCGACACCTTTGGTGCGGCCTCGATTGTGCTCGCTGAATACGGCCTTGAAGATCAGGCTTTTGCGCTCAACAAGCGGGCTGCGGAACTGGCCCGCGAGGTGGCCGCTGCCTACAGCACCCCAGAGAAACCCCGTTTTGTGGCGGGCTCGATGGGCCCAACCACCAAATTACCCACCCTGGGTCATGTCAGCTTTGATGTCCTTAAGGAGTCCTATCGCGAACAGGCCGAAGGCCTGATTGCCGGCGATGTGGATCTGTTTATCGTCGAAACCTGCCAGGACGTGCTGCAGATTAAGGCAGCCCTCCAGGGGATTGAAGAGGCCTTCAGCCATTGCGGTGAGCGTCGCCCCCTCATGGTGTCGGTGACGATGGAAACCACCGGCACGATGCTGGTCGGATCGGATATTGCGGCTGTTGTCGCCATCCTTGAACCCTTTCCCATTGATGTGCTCGGCCTCAACTGCGCCACGGGCCCCGAGCAGATGAAGGAGCACGTGCGCTATCTCAGCGAGAACTGTCCGTTTGTGATCAGTTGCATTCCCAACGCCGGTCTACCGGAAAATGTGGGAGGGGTAGCCCATTATCGGTTGACACCAATCGCCATGAAGATGCAGCTGATGCACTTCGTTGAAGACCTTGGTGTGCAGGTGATTGGCGGCTGCTGCGGCACCACTCCGGCCCATATTGGTGCCTTGGCGGACCTGGCCAAGGAGCTGAAACCAGCACCACGTCAGGTGCGTAGCCCCGACCTTCGCCGCGAACGGCCAGCCCTCAGCTACGAGCCAGCCCTGGCCTCCATCTATGGGGTCACCCCCTACCATCAGGACCAATCGTTCCTGATCATTGGGGAACGGCTTAACGCCAGCGGTTCCAAAAAAGTACGCGACCTACTCAACGTTGAGGATTGGGATGGGCTAGTGGCCCTGGCCCGCGGCCAGCTGAAAGAAAACGCCCACGTGCTCGATGTCAACGTCGACTATGTGGGACGGGACGGTGAAAAAGATATGCATGAGCTGGTCAGCCGGCTCGTCACCAATGTAAACCTGCCCCTGATGCTCGATTCCACCGAGTGGCAGAAGATGGAGGCGGGCCTCAAGGTGGCCGGTGGCAAATGCATTCTCAATTCCACCAACTACGAAGATGGCGATGAACGCTTCTTCAAGGTGCTCGATCTGGCCCGCTCCTATGGCGCGGGCGTCGTTATCGGCACGATCGATGAAGAGGGGATGGCGCGCACGGCTGAACGTAAGTTTGCGATTGCTCAGCGGGCTTACCGCGATGCCCTCGAATTTGGCATCCCGGCCCATGAAATTTTCTACGACCCCCTGGCCCTACCGATCTCCACCGGCATTGAAGAAGACCGCAACAATGCGGCTGCCACCCTGGCAGCCATTGAAAAGATTCGCCGTGATTTGCCCGGCGTGCATGTGGTTCTTGGTGTTAGTAATGTCAGCTTTGGTCTCTCGCCGGCGGCCCGGATTGTACTCAATTCAGTTTTCTTAAATGATTGTGTAGCAGCTGGCCTTGATGCGGCAATCATTAGCCCAGCCAAAATTCTGCCCCTGGCTAAAATTTCTGAGGAGCACCAGCAGCTCTGCCGTGATCTCGTCCATGACCGGCGCCGTTTTGACGGTGCGATTTGCATCTATGACCCACTCACCGAGCTCACGAAGTTGTTCGAGGGGGTCAGTGCCAAGCAGGCGCGCGAATCGGGCCCGTCCCTGGCGGACCTGCCGGTGGAAGAGCGGCTTAAGCAGCACATCATCGATGGCGAACGCATCGGTTTAGAGCCGGCTCTGCAGGAAGCCCTCGTTAACCACCCCCCCCTAACGATCATCAACACCTTCCTTTTGGATGGCATGAAGGTGGTGGGCGAGTTGTTTGGCTCCGGCCAGATGCAGCTGCCGTTTGTATTGCAAAGCGCTGAAACGATGAAGGCGGCCGTGGCCTTCCTCGAGCCCCTGATGGAGAGGGCCGAGGGCGAGAGCAGTGCCAAGGCTAAGTTTTTAATTGCCACCGTCAAGGGCGATGTTCATGACATCGGCAAGAATCTGGTGGATATTATTCTTACCAACAATGGCTATGAAGTAATTAATCTAGGTATCAAACAACCTGTCGAAGCGATCATCGAGGCTCAAAAACTTCACCACGCTGATTGCATCGCTCTTAGCGGCCTGCTAGTGAAATCCACGGCCTTCATGAAGGACAACCTCCAGGCCTTTAATGATGCCGGTATCGATGTACCGGTGATTTTGGGGGGAGCGGCCCTAACCCCACGCTTCGTTAACAACGACTGCCGCCAGGTGTACCGGGGCCAGGTGATCTATGGCCGCGATGCCTTCGCCGACCTGCGCTTCATGGATGCCTACGTGTTGGCCCGGGCCAAGGGCGACTGGGACAACGGCCAGGGATTTCTGCAGGGAGCCCCCGAGGGTCTCGGTTTAACCCGTGAGCCGGAGGCATCCGATGGGGCAACCCCTGCCTCGGAGGATTCTGCCAACGCATCCGACCAGCCTGGCGGTACTCCCGAAGCTGAAGAGCTAGCGACTCCCGCGGCGTCTGCACCGCTCGACACCAGCCGCTCCGCCGCCGTGGCCGAGGAGCTGGCGCTCACGCCCCCCTTCTGGGGTAGTTGCGTCCTCACGGAGGCCGACATCGACCTGGCCGAGGTCGTGCGTTACCTGGATCGCAACGCCCTGTTCGCTGGCCAGTGGCAACTGCGCAAAACCCAGCAACAAAGCCGCGCCGACTACGAGGCGATGTTGGCAGAGAAGGCCGAACCGGTGCTGCAGCATTGGCTGGGCCGCTGCCTGGCGGAGGGTCTGCTTACCCCCCGGGTGGCCTACGGCTACTTCCCCTGCGGCCGTAGCGGCAATGACTTGGTGGTGTTTGCTGCCCCGCTCGCGAGCGAGCCAGAGCCGGGCTCGGAGTTGGGTCGGTTCCAGCTGCCCCGTCAGCGGGCTGGCAACCGCTACTGCATTGCCGATTTTTACCGGGACCTGGCCGACGTCTCGGGCCCCGCTGGTCTTTCCCCCACAGACGTGCTGCCGATGCAGGCCGTGACCATGGGCGAACGGGCCACAGCCGTGGCCCAGGAGCTATTCCAGGGCGATCGCTACAGCGATTACCTCTACTTCCATGGCCTGGCCGTGCAGATGGCCGAAGCCCTGGCCGAATGGACCCATGCCCGCATTCGCCGCGAACTCGGATTCGCTGCCACGGAACCGGCCGAGCTGCGCGATGTGCTGGCCCAGCGTTACCGGGGCAGCCGCTACTCCTTCGGCTATCCAGCCTGTCCCAATGTGGCCGATTCCCGCCAGCAGCTCGCCTGGCTGGGGGCCGACCGTATCGGGCTACGCATGGACGAGAGCGACCAACTCGAGCCGGAACAGAGCACGACCGCCCTCGTGGCCTTGCACAGCCAGGCCCGCTATTTCAGCGCCTGATCGGGCCTTAACCCTGGCTCCACCAGCCCCTGCCTCCTAGGCGCTGCTGGAGCCATGGCAGGCTCAAGGGGACCACCCGACCCCACCCCCCTGAAGCCATGGCCATTGCCGGTCCCGGAGGCGTCGATGACGCGATTGCTGCAGGTCTCGACCTGGATGGTTCGCCGATCCCCGTCGCGATGCTGAGCCTTTACAACGAGGTCATGGAGCTGGAAAGTCGCCGGGCCCGCAGTGGTGTGACCAAATCGATGCGCAACCGCATCGTCAAAACGGGTTCCAAACATCTCGACCAGCAAACCCTTGACGCTCGCCTCAAGGGGGCTGGCTGGGAGGGCCTCAAGGCCAAGGAGATTGCCTTCTTCTACGGCTAAGCCGCAGACCGGGGTCAAAAACCCCATGGGGCCTTAGTCAAAATGCATGCCTGGGGCCCTTCGCCAGGGCTCCGAGGACAACGCAAAGGTAACGATCCCCATGGGTCTAGGGCCGGATATCCGACTAGGCCCATGGGGATCCCCCTGGGGCTTGACCTGCGGCACGGCAGGGCCGCCTGGGTTCACAGACAGATCCGCTCCATCGTGTCGATCACCTCCTGCTGGAACTCCTCGAGGTCCGTGGAGTCGCTGAGGTCAATCCCCTCACCGGCCGCGTTCTGGCTGAGTTCCTGGAAGTGGAAGGCGCCTTCGCCATTGGCCAAAAATTCCATGGCGGAAGTTTCACCACTCTCCTTGAAGGCGTCACACAAGGCCAGGAAGGCCGCGTCTTCAGTGAATTCCCAGCTCATTTAGGGGGGTCTGCTGAATGACCTTTAACGCGCTCCCCCCCGATTCCGTCAACCTCTTGGCGAGAATTTGTGCCAGAGCTTCGCCAGAATTGGCCCTAACCGGGCGTCGCCAACCTGCCAAACCCATGAGCCAAGTGCCTGTCCCCAACCCCACCACCAGCCCAGCTGCCCTCAACGTCCTCGGCCAACCACTGGAGATCTGTGGCTGTGAGCCCGTCACCGGTTGGTACCGGGACGGCAGCTGTCGCACCGATGGCCAGGATCAGGGAATGCACACGGTCTGCTGCATCGTCAGTGAGGTCTTTCTCACCTACAGCCGCGCCCAGGGCAACGACCTCTCCTCGCCGGTGCTGGCCTTCGGCTTCCCCGGTCTTAAGGCTGGCGACCACTGGTGCCTCTGCGCCCGCCGCTGGCTCCAGGCCTACGAGGACGGCATGGCCCCGCCGGTGCGGCTCGACGCCTGTGAGCAGAGCACCCTCACGGTGATCCCCCTGGAGGTGCTCCAGGGCCATGCGGCGCCAGGGAATGGCGATCCTGATGTCGCATGATGCCCCCATGGGCCAGCTCCGCATCGCCATCTTGGGTTTGGGTGCTTGGGGCGGCACTCTTGCCGCCCTATGGCGGGACCGGGGCCACCAGGTCGAGGGCTGGAGCCGCCGTGATGGCGCCGATCCGCTTGCCCTGCTCCCCGGCCAAGACCTGATCGTGGCGGCGATGTCCATGGCTGGTGTGGGCCCACTGGCCCGCCAGCTAGCGCCCCAGTGGCCGGCTGGCCTGCCCCTGCTGAGCTGCAGCAAAGGCATCGATCTCCAGTTGGGTTGCACGGCTTCGGGCCTCTGGCAGCGGGCCAACCCCGCCATCCCCCTGCTGGTGCTGAGCGGTCCCAACCTGGCGAGCGAACTGGCCGAGGGATTGCCCGCCGCCAGTGTGCTGGCCTCCAGCGATGGTGAGCTGGCCCGGACCCTTCAGCAGGACCTCAGCTCGGAGCGCCTACGCCTGTACACCAGTTCCGATCCAATCGGCACCGAGGTGGCTGGTGCCCTCAAAAACGTGATGGCCATAGCTGCCGGCGTCAGTGATGGGCTGGGCCTGGGTGCGAACGCCAAGGCCTCGCTGCTGTGCCGGGGGTTGGTCGAGATGGGCCTGGTCTTAGCCGAACTCGGAGGCCATCCCAGCAGCCTCTACGGCCTGGCCGGGTTAGGCGATCTGTTGGCCACAGCCACCAGCCCCCTGAGCCGCAATTACCGCTTTGGTCTGCTGCTGGCTGAGGGCCTAAGCAGCGCTGCGGCTATCGAGCGAATCGGTGCCACGGTGGAAGGGGTCCCCACAGCCCGGGCCGTGATGCAATTAGCCGAACAGCGCGGCTGGACGCTGCCGATCAGCTCTGAAGTCCTCAATCTGGTTGCTGGCACCACCCCCCCGGCAGCGGCGGTGAGGCGCCTGATGGAGCGTCAGTTGCGGGAGGAAAGACTGCCCGACCTGGTAGCTGGCGCCAGGGCAGCCCCTGCTGCCAGGGCCCAACAATGATCGGTGGCCCTCTCCAGGCCACCCTCGTGGAGGCCTTTACGGCGGCTCCCTTGGGGGGCAATGGCGCTGGCGTTGTGCTGCTGGGGGAGCCAGCGGCGGCGGCCTGGATGCAGGCCCTAGCCGCCCGGTTTCAACAATCGGAAACGGCCTTCCTCTGGAGAGGCGCCGATGGGGAGTGGCGCCTGCGCTGGTTCACCCCCAGCTGTGAAGTGCCCCTTTGCGGCCACGCCACCCTGGCGGCGGTCCTCGCCCTGGGTCACTGGGGCCAGCTGGCCGTTGGTCAAGAGCTAGCCCTGCACACTCGCAGCGGCCCCCTTGCTGTGCGCCTGGAGTGCTTGGGCCCTGCCACTGCCCAAATCGTGCTGCCCAGTTCTGGACTGGAGCCCCAACCCATCCCCCCCTATTTGGCCCAGCTCTTGGGGGACGCTCCCCTGGCCTACTGGAGTTCGCCCCTGGGCTACCGGGTGGCCCTGATGCCGGATGCGTTCAACCTGGCTGGCCTGCCCGAGCCCTCGGCCGAGTTAAGGGGCAAGGACCGCCAGGGATTCGTGGTGATGCAGGCCCTTGGCCCCAAGGAGGCCTTCGGCCTGGCCCAACTTGCAGACCCGAACCAGCCCAGGCCTACGCAGGGGCCCCAGGTGTTGGGCCAGCCGGCCAATTACCAACTGCGTTTCTTCGCCCCTGGTCTGGGGATTGCGGAAGACCCCGTCACCGGTTCTGCCCATGCCTTGGTGGCGCCCTATTGGCAGGAGCAGCTCGGGCAGAGCTCTGTCGTGGGGTGGCAGCCCTCCCCCTCGCCCGGTGGCATGGTCTGCACTGCAGCGGCAGCTGGCCGCATTGCCTTGACGGGCAGGGGCCATCTGCTTTGGGATGGGAGCCTGGAGGCTGGCTCCTGCGCCCCGGACCTGGCCAATTGGGGCGTTTGTGGTCCCTGACGATGGCAACCCCACTCCCCTTTCCCCTTAAGTCGCTTTTGATTGGCTTGCCCCTGGGCCTGGGGGCCCTGGCGATCGGCTTTGCTGCTGAAGGGCTGATTCCGGCGCCCACACCCTTGAGCGCGGCCATGGTCACGGCCCTGCAGGAGGCTCCGCCGGCGGCCAAGCCCGTGCGCGCTGATGCCAGGGAGGATCTCCAGGGAGTAGCCGCCCAACGGCTTGGCCAGGGCCCGGGTTTGGCAAGCCTGGCCGCCGCCCAGCTGGCTGGTCCCCAGGTCAACCCAGGTCCGAGTCTGGAGATCCGCATCGCCCTGCTGGAACTCCCCCAAGACCTGCAGCTAGGTAGCACCGGTGGCTGGTGGTTGCGCAGCCGCGACGGCCGTGTCCTCGACCAGGGCGGCCCAGGCCAAGGTGTCTCCCTGGTAGAAATCTCCCAAGGGCAACCGGAGCTTTGGCTTGAGCCTGCCCGTGGCCAGTCCCTAGTGGTCAATGGCCGGGCCTACGCGGGCCGCTTGCGGTTGGTGCAGCAAGGTACCGGGCTCCAAGTCATCAACCACCTGCCCCTAGAGGACTACATCGCTTCCGTTGTGGGCTCGGAAATGCCCAGTAGTTGGAACTTGGAGGCCCTCAAGGCCCAGGCTGTGGCGGCCCGTTCCTACGCCCTTGCCCACATGGCCCGGCCCGCTAGCCAGCATTGGCACCTGGGCAACACCACCCGTTGGCAGGCCTACAGGGGGCTGGACACGGTCAATGGCCGTACCCGGGCCGCTACGGCCGCCACGGCGGGCCTGATCCTCAGCTACCAGGGAGGAATCGTGGAGAGCCTCTATGCGGCCAACAGCCAAATCAGCTGGGAAGCCCATCGTCACCTGGGCGCCAGCATGAGCCAGGAGGGTGCCAATGATCTGGCGAACAAGGGCCAGTCCTATCCCCAGATCCTTGGCCACTACTACCAGGGGGCATCCCTGGCCCGTTTGAAGATCGGTGCGGGCTGAACGGTTTTGGCAACTGGCCCTAGAGCGCAGCCAGGCGGCGGCGGCTAGTGGAAGCCTCGTGCCCCTGGACACGGAAGTTCTGCCGTTGGGCCCATTCATCAACGCTAGATCGACCCTTGAGCTCCAAGGCGATGGTGCTGATCCCACCACCACAGCAGCTGACGCCGTTAGCGGCGCTTCTACGGGTGCCAGCGCCCCGCCGCGCCAACACAACGGAGACCAGGACGGCGCTAGTCCTGGCGCTGGTTTCTCCAATCCAGGCGACTGGCATCCCTTTGTGGTGCGGCGCCTGCTGTCGGCAACTCCCAAGCACCTCAACCGCGCCGGCCCGCGGCCCAATCCCTTTCTGCCCTGGGATCGGGAGCTGGCCGTGGCGCCCCTTGGATCGAGCCACCTGTTGTTGCTCAATAAGTACCCGGTGCAGGCTGGCCATGTGCTGGTGATTACCCAGGAGTGGCAACCCCAAAAGGGCTGGCTTAGGGCCGCTGATTGGGCGGCGGTGGCCGAGGTGGATCGGGACACGGGTGGGCTCTGGTTCTTCAATAGTTCCCCAGCCGCTGGAGCTAGCCAGCCCCACCGCCATCTGCAACTGCTGCCCCGCCTGGCGGGCAGCCCCAGCTGTCCGATGGCCCCCCTCTTGCTCGCCCAACTCCAGGGGGAGCTGGGGCCCTGGGCCTGGAGTTACCGGCTCAGCCGCCGCAGCCAGAGCGGTGATCCCGAGGAACTTGGCGCCCTCTATGGCGACCATGCCCGCAGCCTGGGCATCGGCGATCCCCAGCACGATCCCCAGCCCTTGCACCCCTACAACCTGCTCTTTGACGATCAGTGGTTCCTGACCGTGCAGCGCCATCGCGATGACTGGGCGGGGTTTTCTGTCAATGCCCTCGGCTTTGCCGGTTACCTGCTGGTCACCGATCGAGCCGATCTGGACTGGCTGCGCTACCGGGGTCCCTGGGCCCTGCTTGAAACCGTGGCCAGCAAAGTTCAGTAATTTCACGCTGGCGCCAAACGGCGATTGGGCAGTTCTTGGAAAGGGGAAGGCTGGGTTTAGTCCCGTCCCTCCCCCCTTACATCAACCTGTCTTGCCATTCCATGGCCGTTTCTCGTCATTCCTCCTTTCAAGAGCCTGGCTTTCGGGGCTCTCTCGATCAAGTAACAGCCGATCGACTTCCGCTGGATCAAGTCCCCTTCGTGCCAATCCCTGCCGCCCCGTCTGTTGCGGGCCGACAGGTTGGAGGCAGGCAGCGGCTACAAGCCAGCCTGGCCCTGGTCGCACCGATTGCCCGCCACTACGCCCGCATCACCAAGGAATCGGCCGACGACCTCTGCCAAGTGGGCCTCTTAGGCCTATTGCGTGCGAGTGAGCTCTACGTCCCAGGGCGGGGCCTGCCCTTTGAACCCTTTGCCCGCCAGCACATCCGCGGCGCCATCCTCCATTACCTGCGGGACCAGGCCCCCCTGGTGCGGATCCCACGCCGGCGCCAGGAGTTGGAGCAGCAGAGACGCCGCTGTGAAAGTTGCCTCCAGGCCGAACTGGGTCTTGCGGCTCCCGCAGAGGCGGTGCGGCGGGCCATGGGCCTGAGCCTGAGCCAATGGCAGCGCCTTGAGGCAACCCCCGTAAGCCATCGCATCGTGAGCTTGGAGGAAGCCTCAGAACCCCTTGCCTGCGAACAAGACCAGGACGATCCTGAAGATCCGCGCGGGGCCCGTGCCCTAGCCCTTTTGGAGCAACTTCCGCCCCAGCAGGCTGCAGCGATTAAGGCCGTGATTCTGGCCGGAAGCAGCCTGCGGCAGGTGGCAAGAGACTGGCAGGTGAGTGCCAGCACGGTGCACCGTCAGCTGCACCGGGGCCTGGCCGAACTCAAGCGTCGCCTGGAGTTTCCATCTGACGCCTTAGTGTGCTGATCGTGGCGTCGAGGGCCGCGAGCTGACGTTCCAGGCTTTCCCGCCAGAAGGTGAGCATGCGTAACTTGCGCTCCTGATGGCGTCGGCGGAAGGTTTCGGGCGCTTCGGAGGGCAGGCAGCAGCCAAAGGGGGGGATCATGGGAAAATGATGGCAGTTCTGCCTTTCTAACCAGCCCCTTGGGGCGAGTGCGGTGGTTAGTCCCCCCCCCGGGGCCCGGGGACCAGCCCCTGTCCCGATCCTCCTGCCGCCCTGCTGCCTACAACTGTCCCGGATCCCTTATCTCCGCGGTTGAGCGTGCCCCTTCCTGCCCTAATCAACAGACAACGACGACAAAGACAGTTGAGACCAAACAGTCCGATCGGTCGCCCGCGACCCCTGAGCATGATGCTCCTAGCAACGCTTGTGCTGGGAGCCAACCCGGCCCAGGCCTATCTGGCTTTGATGGCAGGCCAGCAGGCCCGTCCCTTGGTGGGCACTTTCAACACGGTTCCCGTGCTCCATTCCAACCAGCCGGAGGAAGTGCAAGGGGCCGGCATTCTGGTGAACACCATGGAAGGCCAGGGCTTTAGTACAGAAATAAACCAATTTCTTGATAATGCCACCTACACCTTTAAGGGTGAATTTGGACTACATATTCACCATAAATACCACCCGATTGGTTCCGCCTGGAATGGGCCTGGAGGTCGCCGCCATGAGCTCACCTTGGCGGCAATAATGGTTAATCCTAGTGATCAGAGTGTTACAGTTCAGTTTGACCAAGGGTCGGTCCGCAATAGTTTTGAGGCGCCCTACTTACCCAATAATTTAATGGGCGTAAAGCCCCTCGGTCCCCGGCCTTGGAACACGGGGCCAGGTGACGCTACTGCCATTGCGATGTTGCGGGGGAAACTTGAGAATAATTTGCCCGAGCGAATTGTGATTCCGCCCCGGGGTCGCATTGTGCTATTCCAGACGCAGCTTCCCGCCAATGGCATTGCCAATGGGCTGCTTAGGGGGCGCAGCGATGGCCCCCTCCAGGTCGCCGTAGTGGCTGTCCGCGAACCTCGCAGCGATAATGATGTGTTCGCTGTGCTGGACAGTGGAAAGCTTGCGCCAGGACGCACTTATTTGAGACGGCTACGGGAAATTGAAGCCGGCTATGTCTTTTCAAGAGTGGCGGGAGTAGCGATTGGTGATACCTATCAAGCCAGGCTCGACTACGATCTTAATGATGGTCCTTTGCATGTGCCTCTTACCAGTACAGTGCGTCACAATTTCGGCACTGGCGAAATCCAGATTAACCCTCTAGCCAGCCGCATGATCGACTCCTCGATCAACAACGTGGGAACCTATGGGGTGCGCTTCGATATCAACTTTAACCTCAAGGGCAATGGTCCCTATGAGCTGGTATTGAGCCACCCCAGTCCCAATGGCCGGGCCTTCACCGCCTTCCGCGGCTCGATCGGCATCACTACTGACAGCGGCTATCGCGAAATCCACGTGGGTTTGCGTTCGGGCGAAAGTCTCAGCCTCGTACCTTTGGAATTAAACCCAGGCCAGAACAATCCCGTACGGATTACCCTGGTTTACCCCGCCGATGCCACCCCGGGGCACCTGCTGAGCGTAGTGCCTAGGTCCCAGTTGGCCCGGGTTCAGGAGCAGCTCAAGCTTCTAGCTATCGCCCAAAGCCGTTCCGCTCGCCCCGGTGCAAGGCCGAATCAGCTGCCTTTACCCACCCTGGTCCTCTCCCCCGTCGCCACAGAAAATCCAAACCACCTCGGGCCTGGCATAGAGAAAGGAGTGCTGCCGGTTCTAGCCTCAGAACCGGACCTGGGCCCCGTAAGGGCCCAGGTCCCCACCCCCCTTGGCCTGGGCACGATCGCCACGGCAACTAGCCCTAAGCCGAGGGTCAAGACCTCCCTGGCCAAAGCTTCGGCGAAACCGAAGCCCCAGGTGGCCAAACTGCCTGCCCAACCCAGCGGCGTCAGCTCCCAGCCAAGGCTGGACCCCCTGGCATTACAAGCCTTACCCCCCTTACCCCCAGCTCCGGGTCCGGTTCAATGGCAAGGACCAGGTCCCGTGGTGATCTCGCCGGCCCTCATGAGCCAGTCCCTAATGGAGCGCTACCAGCAGGCATTGGAGAACCAGCAATTGGTGATTAAATCCCTTGGAGGCCGATAGGCTGCAGCGGTCAGGACGCCCCCGTGGTCGAGAAAAATGACCAGACCCGGCGGCGCATCAGCTTAGAGCTGAGTGCAGAATCGCTGGATTGGATTGATGGATTAAAGGTCGAGTGGGGCCTGAGAAGCCGCGGCGATATCCTCGAGCGCGTCCTAGAGCAACTTGTCCATGGGAGCCCGGATGGGGAGGAGGGGGACAGGGACCAGGAGCCATCCGGCAGCCTTAACGAGACCAGCGCGATTGTGCTCATTAATCGCGATCTAGTCCCATTTAAAGACCAGAAACGAGACCAGGGCGAGTTGCCTGAGATTGATTCGGAGCGAACCGTTCGAGCCCAGGGGGCGGGAGCTAGGGCAAAAACCGCAGGCAGTGGGGGCATCGACTTACCCGGCTTTGTGCGCCGCCAATCGGTGCAACTCAAGCGCAGTCTGGATCCCTCCAGCCCAGGGGCAAGCCAGACCCTCCAGGGGGTGGAACTGATTGATCCCCTATCGATCGAGGAAGCCCTGGGGGCGGCCCGGGACCACTGGTTCGATCTCTATGGACAACCAGCAACCGAAGCGGTGCTTGAGGCCGCCATGGTCTGGATGGCCCAGGAGGTCTGGCCCCAGGCGGAACAAAGTGAGGGCCGACCCTTCACCTGGTCGCTGTTGGTGCAGGTGATCCAGGGTGTTGCGCCCAGCTGGCCCCTGGGCGCGGCCAGTTTTGAACGGGTGCTCGTGGCAGCCGGGATTCTCGAAGACCCCTTTAGCTCCAGGACCCTACCCCTGCGCATCCCCACCCTGATCCGCCGTTTTGTCCAGAGGTTGCGAAAGCGCCGCAAACACCAATCCTTCCAGGCGATCGACCACACGATGACGGTCCATGGCGCCTTAAAGCTGCTCAAGATGTCCACGACCCCCGAAGTGGCCATCTCCCTGGCCCAGATCCGCGAGGCCTATCGGGACCAAGCCCAATGCCACCATCCCGACGCCGGGGGTTCCGCCGATGTGATGCGCCGGCTTAATGAGGCCTATCAATTACTCAAGGAGCTGTACCGCGATAAACCCTGATTGATGGGTTGGTGGCAGCCAAGTCTTTCTCAATTTTCTACAAAAAGATTCAGACCTAGACCCATTCCGAGGCTGAAGTAAGACAAGCGACCAGTTTTGCTGTCCCAACCGTCCCAGGACTGAGAAGCGGCTAGAGAGAATCTTCCCTTAGTAGTCTTATATAAGACCTATGTCAAGACTACTAATGAGTCTTGTTTGCTACCTATGAGAAAAATTTATCGGATCCGGTTGTCGTTCCCTGAGCTGTTTCTGTGGCGATGTCTTGGTTGGCAGCGGAGGGGGTATGGCAGGCCCTGTTGCTCTTGGAGTGGTGCATACAAGGAAGGCTTGGGGCCCTCTTGATTTAAAAGCCTCTAAAACTTGCGATATTGCTCCAATGGACAGGTCTGCCCTGTGGCGCAAGGTTTGAAATCGACGGTAAATACCCTTTTAAAGCAAGCCCTAGCTTCCCCGCCGTACCAGGTCCTATGGAGGCTGGTTTGCCGCCCTATCCCTGGCAAGCCGTTGTCCAATGCCGGCGAGGGTGTTTGTCCAATTTGTCTTTTTTCGCTAGCAGCCCAGTTCGATACAGGCTTCTTAGTGCTTGCGTACCTGTGGGATACACAGGTACGCAAAGGTTGCTGACCAGGTTTTGAGGCTTGCGCCATACCCATTCGCCGTTGGAGCAGTCCGAGTCCGTAACCAAAGACAAGGGGAGTGTTCCTGGCGGGATGGCCCCGAGGAGACCTGGGTAGCCAGATCGCGGCCGCTGGCTCGACTTAATTTTTTAATATTACTTGTCCTGGATAAGTCCAAGTAATAGACTCAAAGCAAGTCTCAGATGAGACTTGCGCTTCCCTGCGATCGCCCCGCGGGCAGGGCTTGCCTCCAGCCCAAGGGGCTATTTCCATTCGACATTCGGATGCTCGCCAAAAGATGGATCCCGTCGAGAGGGGCCTTAGCCCATCACGCACGGACGATTTCAACTAATCTCATTAGGATTGTTCAAGACGCAGGTCAAGTCTTATGACTGGACTTGAATAGGTTGAAGTAGAACTTGCCTTTGCTTCCTGGGCCTAATTGCTTGAGGGGGATCCATTCGGCCGGGCCCCGGCTTAGAGGTAGATCTCAATCCTCCATAGCTGGACCCACTAATAGTCCCAATAAGAGACCAGGGCAAGACCAGCGAAATTAATAGGCTCTTGGTGATCTGGCTTGCTTCCCCCAGCGACCAACGGGCAGCATTCCTCAGCGATCTAGCTATGCGACAACAGGGATGCATCATGAATCCAGCGCCAAGACTCAGGCGAGAGAGTCGATCCCAGGTTCAATCGGTCGATTTTTTTGGGGGGGTCCGCCTTCCTGATTCGTGGTTCTAATCCTTGGGGGGGATGCCGGCCTGGGATCAAGCCATCGCCAACGATTCAATTGGGGGTCTGCATGCCCTGGATCAGATAGTCGAAATAGGGTGCGGCGATGGCGGCATCATCGGCACCTAGAAGCACCAACGAGGCCTCTTTAATGCAGCGCATCGCTTCCACCATGCCGGGCATGGGAACGCCCAGGCTGTTGTACATCTCGCGGGCACCGACCAGGCCGATCTGCTGGATCATTTCGGTGCTGCCGGCCAGCACGCCATAGGTCACCAGGCGCAGATACCAGCTGAAATCCCGCAGACATTGGGCCCGCTGCCTCTGTCCGTAGGCATTGCCGCCAGGGGCCACGTATTCGGGTTTGCGGCTGAACAGTTGGCGGGCCGCCTCATCAACAATCTTGCGCTCGTTGTCCGTGAGCGCCCGCACGACCCGCAGCCGACCGCCGCCTTGAGAGAGAAACTCGACCATGGAGCGGAGTTCGCCGCCGGTCGGGTAACGCAGCTGATCATCTGCCTGAAGGATCAGATCCCGAACGACGCTCATCCGATAGCACCATGCTCGATGGAATTCTATCCAGTCTGCGGCCTGAACCCTGCCATCTGATGGGAGGTGTTACGCACCGATAGGGTCGGGTGATGGTCCATCCCCCCTCCACCCCCGCGCCGATCGGCCGCATCGGCGATCGCTTTGAACTTGACATCACCGACCTAGGCCACGACGGCCAGGGGGTGGGCCGCTGGCAAGAGCGGGTCGTGTTTGTGCCTGGAGCCCTGCCCGAGGAACGGGTCGCCGTGGTGGTCCGCCGCGTCCAACGGCGGCATCTCGAAGCCGAACTTCAGGCCGTGGTGGTGGCCTCGCCCCTGCGGCGCCGTCCTCCATGCATCCTGGCTGAGCGTTGCGGCGGCTGCAGCCTGCAGCACTGGCAGGACGGTCCCCAGGCCCTTTGGAAGGAGCAACTGGTGGTCCAGGCCCTGCGCCGGATCGGTGGCCTCGACTGCGTCGTGGATCCCCTGTTACCACCGGAAACCACCTTGGGCTACCGCAACCGGGCCACGATCCCTTTGGAACGCCGGGAGGGAGATGGCCAGCTGCGAGCCGGCTATTACCGCCGCGGCAGCCACCGCATCGTCAACCTCAATCGCTGCCCGGTACTCGATCCCCGCATCGATGCCCTGATCGCCCCGCTCAAGGCCGATCTAGAGGCCAGCGACTGGCCCGTGGATGTCCATCTCGAGCAGGAGGGTGGCCTGCGCCATCTGGCCCTGCGGGTCGGTCACCACAGTGGCGAGATTCTGATCACCCTGATCAGTAGCCATGACGAGCTGGATGGTCTCGAAGACATTGCTGCCCACTGGTTGGAGCGTTGGCCCGAGGTGGTGGGGGTCTGCCTCAACCTCCAGCCCCTAGCCACCAACACCCTGATGGGGCCGGAAACCAGGGTGCTGGCAGGACGGGGATTTGTGCGCGAACGCTTTGCCGGGATCGGCCTCAGCATTGCCCCCGATACCTTCTTCCAGGTCAACACCGTCCAGGCCGAACGGCTCGTGCCCTTGTTGTTGGAGGCCTTCGGGCCCCTGGAGGGCCAAGATTTGGTCGATGCCTACTGCGGCATCGGTACCTTCAGCCTGCCCCTGGCCGCCGCCGGTGCCCGGGTGTTGGGCTTGGAGAGCCACCTAGGCTCGGTTGAGCAGGCCAGGGCTAACGCCGTCGCCAATGGGTTGAATCGGGCCAGCTTCGAGCAGGCCGAAGTGGGAGCCAACCTGGTAGAGCGCCTCGGTGCCATCGATGGACTACTGCTCGATCCCCCCCGCAAGGGCTTGCCTGCCCTCCTCTGTGCCGCGATTGCGGCGGAGCCGCCAGCCACTGTGGCCTACCTCAGCTGCAACCCGGCCACGTTGGCCAGGGATCTGGCCCTGTTGACCGGAGAAGGCCGACTGGCAGTCCAGCGGGTGCAACCGATCGACTTCTTCCCCCAAACCAGTCATGTTGAGTGCCTGGCCGTGTTGAAACGGATCTGACTACGGCCGGATCAAGGCTGATGCCTAGCTGCGCAGCTGGGCCTGGAACTGGCTCTCCAGGGCGGTGCGAACCGCCTGGTGGGCCTGTTCCACCTCGGCTTCCGTGAGGGTGCGTTTGGCATCGCGGTAGCGCAACCGGAAGGCCTGGCTGCAGGAGCCGGCGGCCACCTGGGCCCCCTCATAGCGATCGAGGAGGTCGGCCTGCTCCAGCAGGGGCTTGCCCGCCTTGCGGATCGCCGCCAGTAACTGGCCACAGCTGACGCTGGTGGGCACCACCAGGGCCAGGTCCCGTTCCGAGGCTGGCACGGTGGCGTAGGCGGCAAAGCTGGGCTGGAAGCGATTGCGGCGGGTGGCTGCGGTCAGCAAGGGAGCCAGCTCCAGTTCAAACAAATGGCTGGCCTCCGGCAGGTCAAGGGCTTCGGCCTGGAGCGGATGGAGTTGGCCAAACCAGCCCACGGGTCGACCCTCGATCAGGAGCTGGGCCGACCGGCCGGGGTGCAGGAGGGCTGGGTCCGCAGGGTTGGCGAGGAGTCGATCATCGGCGGGGATCCCA
>CAMCMT010000037.1 GCA_945875915.1 Synechococcus sp. UW140
CTTCTCGGAACTGTCGATGGCCAAGCTGGACAAGACCAGCGAATCGGTTCAAGATCAATCAACAGCTGCATTTGCCGCAGCTGCCTGATCACTGATCTCCGATCAGATCACAGGCCTCGGCTTTTACACCACTCCAAGGGACGCAACCGCCTTGGCCATGGGTATGGGATGCAGCACCCAACTACCTTTCCACGGAAGTTTTGCGGCGATGTGACCGAATTCCGCCCAGATGTGTCCAGATATGCCTGCTATTAGGGGCCGGAGTCACATCCGCTCACAGGTTCGGGGCCCTTGGGCCGGCCCAGGACCGCCGTAGAAGCGGCACTCCTGGGATGCTGAATGGAGCGAACCATTCACCAGAGTCAGTGTTGAAGCAGGGGTTAGGGAAGGCCGGGGTGGTTAAAAGGGCCGCCGCCGTCGGCGCAAGCGGCCAACTGAAGGGGGCGCTCGGCCATGGCTAAGCCCTTCAAGGTTTGGGTGGTGGATGACGATCCCGACCTACGCGAGATGCTCAGCACCTATCTGCAGGGCCATGGCTATGACGTGCGCTGCTTTGAATCGGCCGAACAGTTTTCCTCCCGCCTTGCGATTCAGCGGCCCGATCTGCTGGTACTTGATCTGATGTTACCGGGGGAAGATGGCCTCAGCTTGCTGCGGCGCCTGCGTGATGCCCGCGATGATCTGGCGATCGTGATGCTCACGGCTAAGGGCGATCCGGTCGATCGCATCATCGGCCTAGAGCAGGGAGCCGATGATTATCTGGCCAAACCCTTTTTGCCGCGCGAACTCACCGCCCGGGTGGATTCGGTATTACGGCGCCGCTCCCAGGCGCCGGTGGGGGCCCCGGTGGTGGGCGCCGAACCGGTGGTGTTTGGCCACTGCGTGCTCGATCTCGAAGCCCGCACCCTCAGTTGCAATGGCGAACGCTTAACGATCACCAGCGGCGAATTCAGCCTGCTGGTGGCCTTTGTGCAAAACCCCTACCGGCCCCTCTCAAGGCAACGGCTGATCGAAATCGCCCGGGGTCCGGCCAGCGATACGGACCTGCGCAGCATGGATGTGCAGGTGTCACGCCTGCGCAAATTGATCGAACCCGATTCCAGAAAGCCCCGCTATCTGCAAACGGTTTGGGGTTCGGGCTATGTCTTTGTGCCCGAAGGCAAGTTCCGCGATTGATGGCCCCCCGTTCGCTGCTGCGGTTGGCCTCGAGTCTGCGCTTGCCCCGAAATCTTGCTGCGCCCAAGCGGCTGCGCTTGCCCTTGGCTCTGCGGCTGCTGCTCACCTTTGCCGGAGCCTGGCTGGGCAGTTTGTTGTTACTGCGGGCAATCCTGGGATCCAGCCTGGAGCAGGCCCAGATCCGCCAGGCCGTGGTGAATTTGTCCCGCAACATCATTCTCAGCGAGCTGGCCCTGGAGCGCTATCCGCCCGCGGCCGTCTCCCAGCTGGGGGGCCTCAGCCTGGTGGTGGCCCCCCAGCCCCTGCCGGCCCATCCCCAGGTAGACGGCCATCTGGCCAGCCAGGCGGCCAGCCTGCGTCAACGGCTCTGCAAACCCTTAGAGCGCTGCCCAGACCTGCTGGCGATCAGCAAGCCCCAGCGAGGGGTCTGGATCCGGCTGCAGTCGTCGCTGGAGCCGGTCTGGCTGTTCTATCCCCTGCCCCTGCCTGGCCTGGTCAGCCGCGATCCCCTCACCCTGTCGATCTCCCTAATCGGCGCCGGCGTGGTGGCGGCCGCCCTATTTCTCACTTTTGAGCTACAGCGACCGATGGGGCGGCTGGTCAAGGCGATGGCCGCCGTCGGCAGCGCCACGGGCGACTTAGACGAAGGCAGCCCGGTTGAGGGCCAGCTGCAGATCGATGGCGCCCTGGAGGTGCGCCGGCTCACCGACCACTTCAACGCCATGCTCGGCCGGCTCCAGGCCGGCGATCGCGAGCGCCAAACCATGCTCGCCGGCATCGCCCACGACCTCAACAGCCCGATCACCCGCCTACGCCTGCGCCTCGGGGACAGCCCGCCCCTGCGCCTGGATGGGGCGGCCCTGGCGAAGATGGCCTCGGATCTCGATGCCCTCGAGCGCATCACCCGCCAGTTCCTGCTGTTTGCCGGCTCCGGCTCGAAGGAACCGTTTGTGGAGGTGCCGCTCGATGCCCTGCTGGAGGAGTTATCGGGCCGCTATGACGAAGCCCTGATCGAGCTGGAGCTCGAAGCCGTCACGGCGTGCGTGCAGCCGGTGGCCCTGGGCCGGGCCATCGCCAACCTGATCGACAACGCCATCGCCTACGGCCTGCCGCCGGTACGGGTGCAATTACTCTGCACCCCCCCCCATCACTTCATGATCCATGTGGTGGATGGGGGGGAAGGCATCCCCGAACACCTCTTCGCCAAGGCGGTTGAACCCTTCCAGCGCCTCGATCCTGCCCGCCGCGGCGAGGGCCATTGCGGCCTGGGGCTGGCGATTGCCCAACGCATCGCCCACCAGCACGGCGGCCGCCTCGAGCTCGCCCGGCCGCCGGGCTGTGGAGGCCTGGGCCTGTGCGTCAGTTTTTCGGGGCAGTGCCAGCCCCTTGGCGGCGCCCAGGGCACTGCCCCGAGGGAGGCCTAGCGATGGCGACCCCACCGCCATGGCAGCAGCACCAGCCCCCCCAGGGCGCCCGGCGGGGCCCAGGCCTGGAGAGGGTTCTAGCCCAAGGCCTGGCCTGGGGACTGCTGGTCACAGCCTCGCCGGTGCTGCTGGCGCCGCTGGCCTGGGCCAGGCCGCCAGGGCCCGGGGACGGGGGCGGGGTGTTGCAGCAGTTCAAAACCCTGGAGCTCCAAAAGCTCGATGAGGCCCTGGAGTTGGTGCGCGCCTCCCAGCGCTGCGTCAGCCAGGCCCGCAGCCTCCAAGGCCTACACGACTGCCATCGCCGCGAGCGGGAAGCGGACTGGCAACAGCGCGAGCGCTTCCATGCCCGCATCGAAGCCCTGCGCCTGCAATACGGGCTCGATCGCCACGGGGGACCGCCCACACCGGGGCGGCCCTTTGGGGGCGGCCGGCAGCCGCCTGGGGGGTTTGCTGATCCGGGCTTCCGTTAAAGGCTGATCGGCTTCAACCGGAAGGCCCCGGGGGAGGGCCCTTGAATCAGGCTGGACGAGGAGCTGTTCCTAGATTCCAGACCAAGCTCCGGCGGCTTGAGCCAACCGGTTCCGGCCCCACCAGGCACCCTTCACTTGCAACCATTACCCCTATGGCTGACCTCGCGGCGATCTCCCAGACCCCAGGTAATGCCCCAGCAGACAGTTCCCCGGCAGGCAGTGCCCCGGCAGGCAGTTCCCCGGCAGGCAGTGCCGGGGACGGGGTGACCCTGGGCGAACTAGCCCGCCTCGGCCTGCTGCGGCCCTACCTGCGCCAGCAACTGATCAGTGAGCTGGTCGATGGGGACCTGGAACCCTTTAGCAACGAGGAAACCCAGGGGGCGTTCCAGGCCTTCGCCCAGGAACGCCAGATCACCAGCCAGGAGGCCCTCGAGCGCTTCCGGGTGGATCAGCTGCTCAGCCCCCAGGCCCTCGAAGCCCAGATCCTGCGGCCCCTGCGCCTGCTGCGCCATGGCCAACGCCATTTCCGCCCCAAGGCGGAGTCCCGCTTCCTCGAACGCAAAACCGAGCTCGATCGGGTGGTGTACAGCCTGCTGCGGCTCAAGGACCAGGGTCTGGCCCGGGAGCTGTTCCTGCGCATCGACGAGGACGCCGCCAGCTTTGCCGACCTGGCAGCGGCCTATGCCGAGGGCCCGGAGCAATCCACCCGCGGCATCGTCGGCCCGGTGGCCCTCACCCAGGCCCATCCGGCCCTGGCCGATCGCCTGCGCACGGCCAGCCCAGGCCAACTGCTGGAGCCCTTCCGGATTGAGGGCTGGTGGGTGGTTGTGCGGCTCGAACAGCTCACGCCGGCCGTGTTCGATCAGGCCACGGCCAGCCAGATGACCCAGGAACTGCTGGACCAGTGGCTCAATGAGGAGGTGGAGCGCCGCCTGGTGCCGATCCGGGCCAGCCTGCCCGCCCAAGCCCCCCAGGCCCTCAACGCGGCCAACCCGGCAGTGCCAGCAGCCCAACCATCGGCCTGAATGGGGCTGGCTGGGTTGCGCCGAAGGGCCAGCTCCAGCGGCCTCAAGGAGATACACCTCGGCCCAGGCATGCAGCTCGTGTTCCGTCACCTCGGGTGGGTGGTGGATCGAATAGCCGCTCCCAAACGGGGCCGCCAGGTCCTGGCTGCGGCAGGCGGCCACAAACAGCATGGCCGTGCCGCGGCAGGCGCCGCTGCGGCCAAAAAGCGTCTGCTCGGGCGCCATTGGCTTGCCATCGAAGCGGCCCACGTGCTGGAAGTCGTGGTGGATGCGGTCTGCCAGCGGGAGCAGGCAGGCGGCCGTGTCCTGCTCCACCGCCGCCGCCAGCCCGGCGGCCCAGGCGGGTGCTGGCAGGAGCTGGTATCACCTTGGCCGGGCGCCCCCTGATGGGCAATCGCCAGCATTGGCTTGGTGCTCACCACCAAACATCAGGGCCCTCCATACGGTTGAAGCAACCCGTCCCCAGGTGGCATGGCGCCCGAACGTTTCTTCCTGGAACTGGATCCACCCGCCGCCGTGAAGGCCAGCTGGCCCCATGTGGTGATCGTGGGCGGTGGCTTTGCTGGCCTGAAGGCCTGCCATGCCCTGGCCGGCCAACCGGTGCGCGTCACCCTGATCGATAAACGCAACTTCAACCTGTTCCAGCCCCTGCTGTATCAGGTGGCCTCAGGTTTGGTGTCTGAAGGCGATGTGGCCTCGCCCCTACGCCAGATGGTGGGCCAGGCCCCCAATATCCAGATCCTGCTCGGCGAGGTGGTGGATATCGATCCAAAAGCCCAAGAGGTGGTCTTCAATGACCACCGCTACGGCTACGACCACCTGATCCTGGCCAGTGGCTCGGGCAGCAGCTATTTCGGCCACGAAGAGTGGCGCGAACTAGCCCCGCCGATGAAAATTCTCGAGCACGCCGATGAGATTCGGCGGCGCATCTTGATGGCCTTGGAGGAGGCGGAACAAAGCCAAGATCCGATCCGCCGCCGCTTCCTGCAAACGGCGGTGGTGGTGGGGGCCGGCCCGGCTGGTTGTGAACTGGCGGGTTCGTTAATCGAGCTTATGCACCGGGCCGTGAGTCGCGATTTCAAACAGCTCCAGGCCGATGCTTGCCACGTGATCCTGGTGGACGCGGTGGAGCGGGTGCTGCCCACCATGGATCCGAAGTTGTCGGCCACCGCCGCCAAGTACCTGAGTGCCAGTGGTGTGAAACTGCAACTGGGCTCGATGGTGGAAGCGATCGAGCCAGGGCGGGTGCGGCTGAAGCCAAGCGCCAGGCCCGATGGCCCCCGCTCCCTGGAGGCGGCCACGATCTGCTGGACCGCCGGCGTGCGCGCCTCCCGCCTAGGCCGGCTGCTGGCCGAACGCACCGGCTGCGGCGTCGATCGCGGCGGCCGGGTGGAGGTGGGGCCCGATTTCTCGATTGCGGGCTATCCCAGCATCCGCGTGGTGGGCGATCTCTGTGCCTACCGCCACACCGCCGATGGCCAGGCCCTCCCCGGCATGGCCGGTCCAGCCGTGCAGATGGGCGGCTGGGTGGCCCGCGACATCCTGGCGATCAGCGAGGGGCAGCGCATGGCGCCCTTCCGCTGGACCGATTTCGGCACCATGGCCGTGATCGGTCCCTTCTATGCCGTGGCCGACCTGCGCGGGCTGCACGTGAGCGGCCTGCTCGGCTGGATCCTCTGGGGCCTGGCCCACCTGGCCTTCATCCCCGACACCGAAAATCGCATCTCCCTGCTGACAAAATGGCTGTGGCAAATCGCCACCCGCCAGCGCACCGCCCTGCTGATCACCGGCCGGCCCGACCAACACATCGGCGTGGATGTGGGCCTGGAAAGGGCGCCGGCCTGCCCGCAGCCCCTGGAGCCCTTGGTGGTGGCGGAGCAGGTGGATCAACCGGCGGGCCTGGCGGCCTAAGGCTGCTCAGCGCACGAACAGCAGCTCCTGGTAGGTGGGCAGGGGCCAGATGGCGTCGTCGACGGTGACTTCTAGGCCATCGACGGCGTCGCGCACCTTGAGCATCAGGCCGAGCAGGGTGTTGGCGCAGTAGGCCAGATGCTCGCTCACGCCGCCATGGGGAACCTGGGCGAGGGCCTGCTCTAAGGCGGTGCACTGGCTCACCAGTTGCTGGTTGAGGCTGGCCACCTGGCCGGCGATGCTGCGGTCGGGGTGGAGCCCCAGTTGCTCCTGGTCCCGCAGGGAGCGGGTGAGGGTTTCCATGTAGGCCATCACCACCGGATAGATCTGGGTGCGGGCCATGCGCAGCACCAGTTTGGCCTCCACCTCGATCGCCAGGATGTACTGCTCGGCGTACACCTCGAAACGGCTCTCCAGCTCCAGGGGGCTGAGCACGCCCTGGCGCTCGAATAGCTCGCGGATCTCGGGCCGCTGCAGCACCGGCAGGGCATCGGCCGTGGTCGGCATGTTTTCGAGGCCCCGCTCCTCCACAGCTATCCGGTGCCATTCCGACGAATAGCCATCGCCGCCGAAGATCACGGCGCTGTGCTTCTGCATTACCTGCTTGAGCACGGTGAAGGTGGCGGCCTCCAGGCTAATGCCGCCAGCGAGCTGGGCCTCGAGCTCGTCGGCGATCCACTCGAGTGAATCGGCCAAGATCGTGTTCATCGCCACCAGCGGGCCGGCCACCGATTGGCCCGAGCCCACGGCCCGGAATTCAAAGCGGTTGCCGGTGAAGGCGAAGGGGGAGGTGCGGTTGCGATCGCCCGGATCCCTGGGGAAGTCGGGCAGGGTGTCCACGCCCAGCTGCATCAGGCCGCCGGCGGTGGAGCCCTTCAGGTCACCGGCTTTGATCTGGTTGAAGACATCCTCCAGCTGGCTGCCCAAGTACATCGAAATGATCGCCGGGGGGGCTTCGTTGGCGCCCAGGCGGTGGTCGTTGCTGGCGGTGGCCACCACGGCCCGCATCAGCGGTCCATAGAGGTGGACACCCCGAATCACGGCGGCGCAGAACACCAGGAACTGCATGTTGTCGTGGGGGGTGTTGCCGGGATCGAGCAGGTTCCCCTGGGTGGCGTTGCCCACCGACCAGTTGACGTGCTTACCAGAACCATTAACCCCTGCAAAAGGCTTTTCATGCAGCAGGCAGCTGAAGCCGTGGCGCTTGGCGGTGCTTTTGAGCACCGTCATCGTGAGCTGTTGGTGGTCGGTGGCAACGTTGGCGGCTTCAAAGAAGGGGGCAATTTCAAACTGACCCGGGGCCACCTCGTTGTGGCGGGTTTTGGCAGGGATGCCGAGCTTGTAGAGCTGGCGCTCCACGTCCTGCATGAACACCTGCACCCGTTCAGGGATGGCGCCGAAGTAGTGGTCGTCAAATTGCTGGCCTTTGGCGGGGGCGGCACCAAACAGGGTGCGGCCGGCCAGCAGCAGGTCGGGGCGCAGGGCCGTGAAGGCGTTATCCACCAGGAAATACTCCTGCTCGGCGCCGCAGCTGGAGTTCACCGGCGCGATCTCTTTGTTACCCAGCAGCTTGAGCAGGCGCTGGGCCTGCTTGTTCATGGCGGCGTTGGAGCGCAGCAGTGGCGTTTTCTTATCGAGGGCCTCTCCGGTCCAGGACACGAACACCGTGGGGATACAGAGGGTGAAGCCGTTGGGGGTTTCCAGCAGGTAGGCCGGGCTGGTCACATCCCAGGCGGTGTAACCCCGGGCCTCAAAGGTGGAGCGGATGCCGCCATTGGGGAAGGAGGAGCCATCGGGCTCGCCCTGCACCAGCAGCTTGCCGGTGAATTCGGCGATGGCGCTGCCGTCGGCCTGGGGGGCGATGAAGCCGTCGTGCTTCTCGGCGGTGAGGTTGGTGAGCGGATAGAAGACGTGGGCGTAATAGAGGGCGCCGCGGCTGGTCGCCCAGTCCTTCATGGACTGGGCGACGATGTTGGCCACGGAAGAATCGAGCTTGCCGCCTTCTTTAATGGTGCGCTGAATCGATTTGAAAACATCCTTCGGCAACGCCGATTTCATCTTGTCCAGCGAGAACACATCACTGGCCCAGAGCTGCTGCAACGACTGAATGGGAGCCGTTGGCACCGGCCCCCGTTCGAGGATGTGGGAGATCGCATCGAGGCGGGCTGGGGAGGGCATCCTAAAAACTTTGCTTCTTTTGCACCCAACTCCAGCACGGGGCCTGGGCGTTGTCATGGTTGCTACCGGACCCCCCCAACCCTTGTGTCCCCTGTCTCGCACAAGCGCCCTTTTGCCAACCCTTCACCCTGCGCGGCGTCCTAACAAGGGTGTCAACGGATCCAACCCCGGCCTGCGCCATGCCTGAAAACGCCGCTGTGACCAGTCCCGGACGGGCCCTTGCCGCCTCGATGCGGCGGCATCTCTTCTACAGCCAGGCCAAGATTTCCTGCCTGGCCAATCGGCACGACTACTACCGGGCCCTGGCCCTGGCCGTGCGCGATCGACTGCTGCAGAACTGGGTCGACACGGTCGATACTTACACCAACGCGCACGTGCGCACGGCCACCTACCTCTCGGCCGAATACCTGCTTGGCCCCCACCTAGAAAACAACCTGGTGAACCTGGGCCTGCGCGACGCCGCCCAGCAGGCCTGCAGCGAACTGGGGCTCGACCTGCAGGACCTGATTGCCGAAGAACCGGAACCGGGCCTGGGCAACGGTGGCCTGGGGCGGCTCGCAGCCTGCTTCCAGGAATCCCTCGCCAGCCTGGAGCTGCCGGCGATCGGCTACGGCATCCGCTACGAATTCGGCATCTTCCGCCAGCAGATCACCAAGGAAGGCCAGGTGGAAAGCACCGACCCCTGGCTCGCCCGGGGCAACCCCTGGGAAGTGATCCGTCCGGAATGGAGCTATCCGGTGGTAATCGGTGGCCAAACCGTGATGGGCGTGGCCTACGACACGCCGATCCTGGGCTACGGCGTTCACACCGCCAACACCCTGCGCCTCTGGTCAGCCCAGGCACCCGATGCGTTTGATTTCGCCTCCTTCAATGCCGGCGATTACACCCGGGCTGTGCTCAACAAGGTGCAGTCGGAAACCCTCTCGAAGGTGCTCTATCCCAATGACGAGCTCGAGCAGGGCAAGCGGCTGCGGCTGAGTCAGCAGATCTTCTTCGTGTCCTGCTCCCTGCAGGACATGTTCCGAATTCTCAAGGGCCAGGGCCTGGCCGTCACAGACTTCCACACCAAGTTCGCCGTTCAGCTCAACGACACCCACCCGGCGATCGCCGTGGCTGAGTTGATGCGCCTGCTGATGGATGAGCATGGCATTGATTGGGATACGGCCTGGGGCATCACCACCGCCAGCATCAGCTATACCAACCACACCCTGCTGCCGGAAGCCCTGGAAACCTGGGGGGTGGAAATCTTCGAGCAGCTACTGCCGCGCCAGCTGGCGATCATTTACGAAATCAACGCCCGCTTCCTGCGCATGGTGCGGCTGCGCTATCCAGGCGAACCCGAAATCCTGCAACGCATTTCCCTGATTGAGGAAGGCCCCCAACGGCGGGTGCGCATGGCCCATCTGGCCGTTGTCGGCAGCCACCATGTCAATGGAGTGGCCGAACTGCACAGCGAACTGGTCAAGGAAACCCTGTTTGCCGACATGGCCCGGCTCTGGCCTGAGCGCTTCACCAATGTCACCAATGGCGTGACCCCCAGGCGCTGGCTGGCCGTGGCCAACCCGGCCCTGGGCTCCCTGCTGGATGAGGCGATTGGCCAGGGCTGGCGCAAGGACCTCGCCGAACTGCAAGGGCTGGAAGCCTTCGCCGATGACAGCGCCTTCCTCGATCGCTGGCGGGGCGTGCGCGACCTGGGCAAGCAACGGCTGGCATCCCACATCCACAAGGAACTGGGCGTGCTGGTGGATTCCGGGTCCCTCTTCGATGTGCAGGTGAAGCGGATCCACGAATACAAACGCCAGCACCTAGCCGCCCTGCAGATTGTGGAGCGTTATCTGCGCATCCGCGCCGGCGAAGATCTGCCCGCCCGCACCTTCATCTTTGGCGGCAAGGCGGCCCCTGGCTATGCCATGGCCAAGCTGATTATTCGCTTGATTGTGGGCATCGCTGATGTGGTGAATATGGATCCAACCATGCAGGGCCGGCTGCGGGTGGTCTTCCTACCCAACTTCAGTGTGTCCTTGGGCCAGTTGGTGTATCCGGCGGCCGATCTCTCCGAGCAAATATCCACCGCGGGCAAGGAAGCCTCTGGCACCGGCAACATGAAAATGGCCCTGAATGGGGCCCTCACAATCGGCACCCTCGATGGCGCCAATATCGAAATCCGCGAGAAAGTGGGCGCCGAGAACTTCTTCCTGTTTGGCCATAACGCCCGCCAGATCGAAGAACTCAACCGCAACGGCTATCACCCGATGCCCTGGCTGGAAAACGAGCCGCTCGTACGCGAGGCCATGCAACTGATCAGCTCCGGCTTCTTTAGCGAGGGCGATGGCAGCCTCTTCCAGCCCCTGCTGGCCAACCTCTCGAGCACCGATCCCTTCCGGGTGATGGCCGACATCGGCGATTACCGCCGCTGTCAGAATGCGGTTGATGGGGCATGGGTGGATCCGCGCCGCTGGAACCGCATGTCCCTGCTCAACACGGCCCGCTGCGGCTTCTTCAGCAGTGACCGCTCGATCCGGGAGTATGCCGAGCGCATCTGGAAGATCCAACCGGTGCCGGTCAACTCCTGCAGCTTGGTGCAGGCCACCGAGGCCTGAGGGGAGCACCCCAAGGCAATGGCTGGGGCGGAGCTGCTGGTGCCTATGGCCCAGCAGCTGGGCCACCTCCTGGTGGCCGACAAACCCTCCGGCCTGCTCTGCCAGCCGGGACGGGGCCCCCACCTGGCCGATTCCCTGGTGACCCGGCTGCGGCAGCAATGGCCCACTGCCCAGCTGGTGCACCGGCTCGATCGGGACACCTCCGGCCTGGTGCTCTTGGCCCTCGAGCCGGACCTGCATCGGGCCCTGAGCCAGCTTTTCGCCAAGCGGCTGGTGCGCAAGACCTACCGGGCCGATGTTTTGGGCGTGCCTGCGCTACCTGCGGGGACTATCCACCTGCCCCTGGCCCGCAGGAGCCGCCAGCCCCCCCTCTACGGGCCTGATCCAGCAGGCAAGCCCGCCCACACCGACTGGCAGCTGCTGGAAGCCTGTGGGCTCTGGAGCCGGCTGGAACTCCAGCCCCACACCGGCCGCTCCCACCAGTTGCGGGCCCACCTGGCGGCGATCGGCCATCCGATCCTGGGGGACCCGCTCTATGGGGATCAAGCCAGGCAGGATCGAGCCCAAGCAAGCCTGAATCCTGGAGTACCAGCGTTGAGGCCAGGTGTAGCTGAAAATAGGGGAGCCAGTCGGGGCCCGCAGGCAACGCGCCTGCGGCTCCATGCCACGGCCCTGGCCTTGCGCCATCCGCTCAGCGGTGACGCCCTGCAGTTCCATTCCGCCAGTCCGTTTTGAGCCATCCCCCCGCCGTGGCCCTGCTCGGCTATGTGGCCGCCAGCCTCACCACCGCGAGCTTCTTTCCCCAGGCGATCAAAACGGTGCGCAGCGGCGATACGCGGGGCATTTCCCTGGGTATGTATGCGCTCTTCACCCTGGGGATTAGTTGCTGGGGGGTGTATGGCCTGCTCACCCGCGATGGCCCCTTGATCGTGGCCAACGCCATCACCCTGGTGCCGGCGGGGTTGATCCTGGAGCGCAAACTGCGGGCCGTGCTGGCGGGGCGGGAGCGCCGGAGCTGATTGCTGGGCAAGCATCTCCCCTAGCTAGAGCCTGGAGAGCGGCTTCCGATCTGCAGCCTCAGCGCTCCAAAACCAGCTTTTGCATCCCAGGACACCGAACGCCCGGTTCACGATCCGTTACGATCTCTTCAAGTTTCTTAACCCACCCCTCCAATGGCCGACTCCACCACCCGTTTTGGTTTCGTTGCCTTCGCCGAAACCTGGAATGGCCGCCTCGCCATGCTCGGCTTCGTGATCGGCCTCGGCACCGAGCTGCTCACCGGCCAGGGCATCCTCACCCAAATCGGCCTGGGCTGATCGCCCTGAGGCCCCAGGGCTGGAGCACTTGAAGCCCCGTCCCAAACCAGCAATCAATGCAAACCCCATCTGGCTCGTGCCGGTTGGGGTTTTTTGCTTGGCGCCCCACCCTGGGCTCAGCCCTTAGCCAGGCGGTTGCGGGGAGGGTGGCCATCGCCCTGGTGCAGGGCCCGGATCCAGGCCCTCGCCTTGAGACCGAGGGCGGTGGCCAGGGCTGAGAGCACCAGGCAAAGGGCCGCCGCCGCCGAGGCCCCCAACCAGCTTGCTGCCCCAAGGGCGATCAGCACGGCCAAGCCACAGCCCTGCTGCAGCCAGCGCAGACGCTTGAGGGCACCGCGGCAACTGGAGCAATGGCGGGTGTGGCTGTTGTAGCGATCGAGCAGGGGGCGCCGCTCCAGGCGCTGGGGCAGGTGCTCGCTCGGGAAGGGCATCCCAGCAAAACGATTGATCCAGTCGTGCAGGGTTTTCACGTAGAGATCGGCGCCCGTGGCCAGAAAGCAACTGCGGGTGAGGGCGGCGCTGCCGCCCCGGCTTTCAAGCACCCGTTCCTGCCAATGCAGAAAGATCTGGTCGTCCTCCAGCACGATGTGGTTGGCCAGGTGTTGCAGCCACTGGGGCCTGAGCTTCAACAGGCGGCCCGGCAGGGGCGACTCGAACTGGAAGGGGAAGCGGGCAAACAGGCGGCATTCGCCCCGGCGCATTGGGGTGGCATACACCACCGTGAGGATGCGGGCGAAGCCCTTGGCGGTGAGGTCATGCCACATCAAGCAGGGCGCCTGAAACACGGTCTGCTGGGCGCCGAGCTTGCCCCGCCTCGGCCCCTCCGCCCAGAGGCCGGTGAAGCCCTCGGGCCCAAAGCTGGTGAGCTCCAGCCGCACGGGCCCCGCCGTTTCGCGGCGGCCCACGCTGGCGTGGTGGGTGAAGGGCACGTGGCTGGGGTCGAGCACGTTCTCGAGCACGGTCAGGGCGTCCATGGGCAGGTCCCGGAAGGTGTCCTGCACGGTCCAGCGGCCGGTTTTTGCCGCCTCAGTGGCCGCCTCGGTGGCCCCCTCAGCCAGCACCGGCACCAGGGGCACCGCCTGGCTAGCCGCCTGGTCGGCCTCGCCGGCGAACACAAACAACAGCCCCTGGGCCTCGGCGGTGGCGTAGCTCAGGCAGGGGCTGCGGTTGGCGCTGGGGGTGAGGCCCGGCTCCGCCTGGGGAATGGCGGTGCACTGGCCGGTTCCATTGAAACTCCAGCCGTGATAAGGGCATTCCAGCTCGCCGGCGCCGTTGAGACGCCCTTGCGACAGGGGCACCAACCGGTGCGGGCAGACATCGGCAAAGGCACGCCAACGGGCCTCCTTTCGGTCGAACCAGAGCACCAGGTCCTGCTCCAGCAGGGTGAAGGCGCTGGGCTGGGCCGGGTCCAGGTCCTGGAGGTAGGCCACCGGATACCAGCGCTGGAACCAGGCCTGGGCGCCCTGTTGCGGGTGGTCCACAGAGATCGCTGCGGGGGAGCCTTGATCGTGTCAGGCGGCGGCCGCCAGTGGGGCCTTCAGGCTCAGGCGCTGTAGCCCCGGCGCGGGGCAATCGGATAGGGGATGCGGCGGTGGCGCATGCGCCGCCACACCTGCACAAACGAGCGCACCACCAGCTCCAGTTCCGCCAGGCCCAGGCCGCTTTCGGCCAGCTGGCCATCGCGCCAGCGGCCGTCGATCAGGCGCCGCACCATCGCGCGGGCTTCGGTTTCGCTGGTGTTGGGCGGCAGGGAGCGCAGGGCGGCCTCGCAGCCATCGGCCAGCATCAACAGGGCCGTTTCGCGGCTGCGGGGGTTGGGGCCCCGGTAGCGGAAGCGCTGCTCGGGAATCTCGGGGTTGCGTTCGCGGGCCTGGTGCAGGAAGTAGCCCATCTTCAAGGTGCCCTGGTGCTCCGGGATGAAGTCGGCTAGGGGGCGGGGCAGGCGGTAACGGCGGGCGAGCCGCAGCCCCTCATCGACATGGGCCTGCAGGATCGCGGCGCTCGCCTCGGGATCATCGAGCTCGTCGTGGGGATTGGCGCCATCGCCCTGGTTCTCGATGAACCACTGGGGCCCGTGCAGCTTGCCGACATCGTGATAAAGGGCGCCCGTGCGGATCAGGTCCACATCGGCATGGATCGCCCGGGCCCCTTCTTCGGCCAGGCCGCAGATCATCAAGGTGTGCTCAAAGGTGCCGGGGGCTTCGCAGGAGAGGCGCCGCAGCAGGGGCCGCTCCAGGTCGGCCAGCTCCAGCAGCCGGGCCCGGGTGAGCAGGTCGAAGGCGCTCTCCACCAGAGGACTGAGCAGCAGGCCCACCATCAGCAGCCCCATCACCAGCAGGGCTTCACCGGCCAGGTCGGCGGGCAGGGGCAGCTGGATTTCGCTGCCCCGCAGGGACACCAGCTGCAGCAGCAGCCATTGCAGGACCAGGGCCCCTAGGGGCAGCAGCAGGGCCAGTTGCAGCAGTTGGGCCCGGCTGCGCTGGCGTCCCGCCAGCACCGCGGCGGCGGCAGCCACGGCGGCGGCCACCATCACCCGGCCATCCAGCACGCCGTTGAGGGGCATGGGCCAGAGCAGGGCAGCCCCGGCCAGCCAGGCCAGCCCGGAGGCCGTGCCCAGGCCCTGGGCCAATAGCAGGGTGGGGGGCACCAGCAGGGCCAAAGGACTCACGGCCGGCCCCAGCCAGAGCTTGAAGCCCTGCACCACCACCAGCACCGCCAGGGCCAACAGGGCCTGGCGCGGTTCGAGGGTGGCGCGCCAGCGGCGACTCACCAGCACGACCACGGCGCAGACCGCCAGGGCTTCGCTGAAATGGGCCAGCCAGGCCAGGGGCAAGGGCCGCCGGTTGACCAGGCCGAAATAATCGAGTACGTCATAGGACTGGCGGCTAATCAACTGGCCCTGTTGCACGATCAACTCGCCGCGGGTAACGCTGATCGTGGGCAGGCCCTGCTGGGTGAGCAAGTCCTCGATCAGGCGCTTGCTCAAGGTTGGATCGAGGCGCAAATTGTTGCGCCCAAGCAAGGATTCAGCGACCAGGCGAGCACCGAGCTGCTGACCCGGGGGCGGCAGGCTCTCGAGTTGCAACGCGGCCGCCGCCTCCAGCTGGCTGCGGGCCACGCTGGCCACCAGGCCCTGGCGCAGCATGCGCCGTTGGGCGGAGCGCAGCTGCTGCTGCCACTGATTGAGGTCTACGGCGGGCAGGCTGGCAACCCACTGCCGTTCGGGCGGAGTCAGGCTCACGGCCCCCACGCCAGCCTGGGGGGTGTGGGCCAGGCGTCCCACCTCCTTTAACTGGGCCTCGAGCTGTTGCTCAAGTTCGTGATCCACCCTGGGGTCCGCCACCTGCACATGGGTTCGGGAGCCGAGCAGGGAGCGGCGCTGTTCCAGGGCGCTGGTATCCACCACCGTGGCCTCCTTGGGCGCCCGCACGGTGAAGGGGGAAGCAATGCCGGGCCGCAAACTCGGCTCCGCCAGGGAGGGCCAACTGGAGAGCAAGGCCACCAGGGCCGCCATCACCAAAATCGCCACGCCATCGGCCCAACGCCAGGGCGCTAGGGCCTGGCGAGGGGTTTCCAGCCGCAGCAGCCGGTGCCAGAGCTGACGCCAAAGACGGAAGAGCGAGCCCGGGCGGACCACCGAATTAGGACTGGGGTTTTCCACGCTACTTCTGCAAACTGGGGTCAGTTGCCCTGCCTTGAGCCCATGGCCACCCGTCTTGATGGCCGCCAGCTGGCGAACGAACTGGAGCAGCGCCTTCAAGGGGTGATCGCCACGCACCTGGCCGAGGCGGGGCGGCCCCCCGGGCTGGCGGTGCTGCGGGTGGGCGATGACCCGGCCAGCGGCGTGTATGTGACCCATAAGGAGAAAGCCTGCAGCCGCATCGGCATCACCAACCACGGCGCCCACCTGGCCAGCACCACCCCCCAGGCCGAGGTGTTGGCCCAGATCGAGCGGCTCAACGCCGATCCGGCTGTCGACGGCATTTTGGTGCAGTTGCCCCTGCCCGCCGGCCTCGATGAGGGGCCCCTGCTGGCGGCGATCGATCCCGCCAAGGACGCCGACGGCCTGCACGCCCTCAACCTGGGCCACCTACTCAAGGGCGAGCCCGGTCCGCGCAGCTGCACCCCCGCCGGCGTGATGGCCCTGCTGGCCCGCCACGGCGTGGAGCTGGCCGGCAAGCGGGCCGTGGTGGTGGGGCGCAGCATCCTGGTGGGCCAGCCCATGGCCCTGATGTTGCAGGCCGCCAACGCCACGGTCACCGTGGCCCACTCCCGCACCCAGGACCTGGCCTCAATCACCCGCCAGGCCGATGTGCTGGTGGTGGCGGCAGGCAAGCCATTGATGCTGGGCGCCGAGCACGTCAAAGCCGGGGCCGTGGTGGTGGATGTGGGCATCCATCGCACCGAGTCGGGCCTTTGCGGCGATGTGCGCTTTGCCGAGGTGGAGCCGATCGCCAGCGCCATCAGCCCGGTGCCCGGTGGCGTGGGGCCGATGACCGTGACCCTGCTGCTGGTGAACACGGTGGCCAGCTGGTGGAGCCGCACCGGCGGAGCAGCCTCCGCCCACCCCTTAAGGGATCTGCTGCCTTGATGGCCTGCTCCGGTAACGACTGGCTCCAGTCGGATCAGCGGGGGGACGCCGCCTGAGAGACTCCAATGGAGCCCACACCCTTCCATGACCGCGGCGGTGAGCACGACCTTCGATTTCGCCGCCTACCTGGAGGCCGCCCGGCTGCGGGTGGAAACGGCCCTGGATGGCTCGCTCGGGCCCGAGCGGCCCGAATCCCTGCGCGAGGCGATGCGCTATTCGCTGCTGGCGGGCGGCAAACGGCTGCGGCCGATCCTTTGCCTGGCCGCCTGCGAACTGGCTGGCGGCGACAGCAACCTGGCCCTGCCCACGGCCGTGGCCCTGGAGATGGTCCACACCATGTCGTTGATCCACGACGACCTGCCGGCCATGGACAACGACGACCTGCGCCGGGGCCGACCCACCAACCACAAGGTGTTTGGCGAGGCCAACGCGATCCTGGCCGGCGATGCCCTGCTCACCCGGGCCTTTGAGATGGTGGCCCTGCGCAGTCCGGGGGTGCCGGCCGAGCGGCTGCTCCAGGTGGTAGGCGAACTGAGCCTGGCCTCGGGAGCCCCCGGGCTGGTGGGCGGCCAGGTGGTGGACCTGGAATGCGAAGGCAAGGACGTGGACCTGGACACCCTCGAATACATCCATTTGCATAAAACCGGCGCCTTACTGCGCGCCTGCGTGCTCAGCGGTGCCCTAATCGCCGGCGCCTCCGAAGAGCTGCTGGTGGCCCTGGGCACCTACGCCCGCGGCATCGGCCTGGCCTTCCAGATCATCGACGACATCCTCGATGTAACCGCCAGCAGCGAGGTGCTCGGCAAAACCGCCGGCAAGGACCTCACCGCCGACAAAACCACCTACCCCAAATTGCTGGGGCTCGATGAATCCCGCCGCCGGGCCGAGGCCCTGGTGGCCGAAGCCCAAACGGCCCTGGCCCCCTGGAGCGCCCAGGCCGCCCCGCTGCTGGCCCTGGCCGACTACATCACCAGTAGGGACCGATGATCGCTTCGATCGATCCCGCAGGCTTGAACGCTGATCCGAATCTTTTGCAGGCCTTCTTCAGCAATGGCGTGCTGGCCTGGGGCCTGGCGGCCTGTGGCCTGGCCCAGGTCTCCAAGCTGCTGATCGAGCTGGTGGTGCACCGGCGCTGGCGACCGGCGGTGCTGGTCGAAACCGGCGGCATGCCCTCCAGCCATTCGGCCCTGCTCACGGGCACCACGGCCGGCATCGGCTGGCAGCTGGGCTTTGACAACCCCCTGTTTGCCCTGGCGGCCACCATGTGTTTTGTGGTGCTCTACGACGCCTCGGGGGTGCGGCGCGCCGCCGGCATCACCGCAGCGCGGGTGAATGGCCTGCCCGCTGGGCTTTGGGACGCCAAGGGCGAAGGAGCGGCGATGCTCAAGCCGCTGAAGGAAAACCTCGGCCACACCCGCCTGGAGGTGTTCGTGGGCAGCGTGATCGGCCCGGCCGTGGCCCTGCCGGGTCTGGTGCTAGTGGGATCGCCCCTGGAGCTAGCCCACCAGCTCGGCCTGCTCTTGGACCAGCTGCCGATCGGGTGACCCTCCCCCCACCAGGCTCGAAGGAGGCAGCGCTCACCACGGGCCAACAGCAGGCGCTGGCCGCCTTTGCCACCTGGCTCCAGGCCCCCAGTGATGGCACGCCCTTTGTGTTGAGCGGCTTTGCCGGCACGGGCAAAACCTTTCTCTCGATGCATCTGCTGGCCCAGGTGGAAGCCACCGGCCTCTGCTGGACGGTAGGGGCCCCCACCCACAAGGCCGTGGGGGTGTTGCGCCAGCAGCTGGCCCTCCGCGGCCTGCAGCCCACCTGGTTTCCGGCCACGATCCACCGGCTGCTGCGGCTCAAGCTGCGGCGCGAACGGGATCTCGAGCGCTGCGAGGAAACCGAGCAAACCGCCATGGCCCTGGAACACCTGGGCCTGGTGCTGATTGATGAGGCCTCAATGGTGGATAGCAGCTTGCTGGAGATCAGCCTGCGCTGCGCCCACCCCTTCCGCACCCGGCTGGTGTTCGTGGGTGATCCGGCCCAGCTGCCACCGGTGGGGGAACCGGTGAGCCCCGTATTTGCCATGGGCCGGGCCGAGCGGGCCTTTCTCTCGGAGGTGGTGCGCCACCAGGGCCCAGTGTTGCGCCTGGCCACGGGCCTGCGCGAGGGGGCCCTACCCTGCCGCCAGCCACCGGTGCTGGCCCCGGTGCGCAGCAGCCTGGGCCTGGTGGCGGTGGCGCCCAGGCCGGACTGGCTGGCGGCGGCCCAGGCGGCCCTGCGCCGGGCGGCCGAACTGGACAACCCGGACCACGCCCGCATCCTCTGCTACACCAACCGCGCCCTCGAGCAGCTGGTGCCCCTGGCCCGCCGGGCCATCCATGGCGAGATGGCGGACCAGTTGCCGGTGTTACCGGGGGAAGTGCTGATCAGCCGCTCCGCCGTGATGGCACCGGCCTGCCGCCAGGGGGAGGAGGGGGCCGAGGAGCCGGACATGCTGCTGGGCTCGAACCGGGAACTGGTGGTGCGCGATGTGACGCCGGAGCGCTGCGACCTGGCCGATTTCGGCGTCGGCAGCGGCGATGGCGTCTGCGCCACCGTGATCGACACCCTCACCGCCGAGGTGGAAGCGGGCGAAACCCGGCTCAGCCTGCGCCTGTTGCCACCGGTGGGCAGTGCCGCCCGCCAGCAGCTCGATGGCGTACTAGCCCGGTTGCGCCAGCAGGCCCGCGACGCCGGCAAAAAAGACGGCCGGGGCCTCTGGCGGCGCTTTTTCCTGGTGCGCGATGCCTTCGCCTCCCTTGGCCCGGCGGCCGTGTTGACGGTGCACCGCAGCCAGGGCAGCACCTTTGGCGAAGTGTTCGTGGCCGGGGATGTGTTTTGGCCCAGTGATGAGCAGTTGCGGCGCCAACTGGTGTACGTGGCGGTGAGCCGGGCCAGCCAGGCGGTGTGGCTGGTGGGCGCCCAGGCCAGCAGCAGTGCCTCAGGGCAGGCGGAAGCCCAGCGCTGGCAGGAGTGGCTGGCGGCTGGAGCCTGAACGCCTCCGGCCCAATCAACCAGCGCCCAGGCCGATGCACAACACCCTCCGCTCGGGACGAATGGGGGAGGGCCGTTAAGTCCTCAAGCCCGCTTGTCTCGCCACCACATCGGTCCCCTCGGGTGGGACCAGGGCCTCAGATAACCTGGAGTTGCTGGAGCTGGGTTTCCAAGCGCTGCCGCAGCCGGGTCTGCACCAGGGCGCAGAGCTCGTTCACCAGGTCGTTGTCGGCGCTGTAGATCATGCGCACGCCCTCGCGTACGCAGCTGACCAGGCCGGCCCGTTGCAGCTGGCCCAACTGGCGACTGACATGGGACTGGCTAAACCCGGTGGCTTCCATCAGGGAGGCCCCATCGTGGGGCCCCTGGGCCAGCAGGCAGAGCAGCTGCAGCCGGGCGGGCTCACTGAGCAAACGGAAGAACTGGCTGTACTCCTCCAGCAACTGGGGGCTGGGCATGGAGCCGGCGGCAGCCATGGCGAGGCAACTATGACGATCAAGCCATTATGCAGCCAGCCGCCTGGGTTTTCAAACCAAGCGGCCTGCCCTGGCTGGGCGGACGGGCCCAAACCGCCCAAGGCCAAGCAGGCGGCAAGCCCTGCCTGATCGCACTTATGCGTGCATACTCATAACAGCCACAAAGGCATCAAGTATGGCGATCGCCCCGGCCTCCAGCACCTCCCAGTCCCCCGGCGCCCTCGTCTCGCCCTTGCTTCTCGCCGCCGCCGGCGGGGCCTCCCTGCTGCTGCGCCAACTCTTTGATGCCGACACCGGCACCTTCACCTACCTGCTGGCCGATGGGGGCACGGGCGAAGGAGTACTCATCGATCCGGTGTTCGAGCAGCACAACCACGACCTGGCCCTGATCCGGGAACTGGTCATTGAGCTAGTGGCCAGCCTCGACACCCATGCCCACGCCGACCATGTGACCGGTAGCTGGCTGATGCAGCAGGCCACGGGCTGCGCGATTGGCCTGGCCGCCGCCGTTCGGGCCGAGAACGTGACGCACCCCCTCGCCCATGGCGATCGCATCCCCTTTGGCAGCCGGGAGCTGGAAGTGCGCGCCACCCCCGGCCACACCGATGGCTGCCTCACCGCTGTGCTCGACGACCAGTCGGCGGCCTTCACCGGCGACGCCCTGCTGGTGCGGGGCTGCGGCCGCTGTGACTTCCAGCAGGGCAATGCCCACGCCCTCTATCGCTCGATCACAGAGCAAATCCTCTCCCTACCGGACAGCTGCCTGCTCTACCCCGGCCACGGCTATGTCGGCCGAACGGTGAGCTCGGTGGCAGAAGAGAAAGTGTTCAACGCCCGCCTCGGCGGCGGCGCCAATGAGCGCGACTTCGTGATCTTTATGGAGACCATGAAACTGCCCCACCCCGGCCGCCTCGCCGAGGCCCTCCCCGCCAACATGCGCTGCGGCAAGCCCCGGGAGGGCCAGGCTGGGGCGGCGGCGCCGCCGCCGAGCTGGGCGCCGGTGCAACGCAGCTATGCCGGCCTGCCCAAGCTGCGCCCGCAGCGAGCGGGGCGTGGCCACCCTGCGCAGCCGGGGCCAGGGGGAGTCCCTGGCCGATCTGGAGGGGGGCCTGCTCGCCTGGGAGGCCGCCCGACTCCCCCTGGAGAGGCGCAGCGGGGCTCCCCTGCCACTAAAGCGCCAGGTGCAAATCAGCGCCGGCGCCCTGGTACTTATCGGCGTGATCCTCAGCCAGACCCTGGCCCCCGGCTGGATCTGGCTGAGTGGCTTCGTCGGCGCGGGCCTGATCTTTGCCGGCATCTCCGGCTTCTGTGGCCTGGCCCGCCTGCTGGCCCTGCTCCCCTGGAACCGGGTGAAGGTGTGACCACCAGCCTCCTCCTGCTGTTACTGGGCAGCGGCGGCCTGATTGGCTTTTTGCTCGCCGTGCTCGGAGCGGGAGGCTCGATCCTGCTGCTGCCGTTGCTCGTGAGCGGCGGCGCCCTCCCCACCCGGGAGGGCGTGCCCCTCTCCCTGCTGGTAGTGACCCTGATGGCCCTGGGCAACCTGGGCCCTTACCTGAGGCGCCGCCAGGTGGCGCCCAAACCGGCCCTGATCCTGGGGGTGCCAGCCCTGGCCGGCAGCTGGATCGGCGGCAGCCTGGTCAAGGCCGGCTATGTGGCCGAACCGGTGCAACTGGGCCTGTTTGCCGCCGCGGCCCTGCTGGCCTCCTGGCTGCTCAGCCGCGGCGAGGCCGTCACCGCCGCAGCCGAACGGAGCAGCAGCGGCTCACCCGTGGCCCTGGCCATTCAGGGGTTGCTCGTGGGCCTGCTCACCGGCATCGCCGGGGTGGGGGGAGGCTTTGCAATCGTGCCGGCCCTGGTGTTACGGAGCTGCCGATGCCGCTCGCCAGCGGCACCAGCCTGCTGCTGATTGCCGTCAACAGCCTGGTGGCCCTGGCCGCCCTGGGCCACTGGCCCGCCGCCAGCCTGCCCCTGGTGGGCGGCGGCTTTGCCGGTGCCCTGGTCGGCCAGCGCCTGGCCCCCCACCTAAGCGACCACCTGCTGCGCCGGGGCTTTGCCGCCCTGCTGCTCGGCTCGGCCCTACTGAGTGGCCTGGAGGCCTGGCGCCGCCACGACCCAGCCGCCAACCGAACACACCCAGGCCAGGGCCCAGCCAGCAGCCAGGCGCCCCCCAGCAAGCCAGCCCTGCTCGCCGGGCGCCTATCCGCCATCCCCCCAACCCGATCAATCCCATGAACCCCTTTTTCAAACTCGACACGAACCGCCCCTTTGAAGAGGTCTGTGCAGCCCTGCAGATCTCGGTGCCAGCCCATGAGTTTGGGGTTTTAGCAGTGCATGATCTGGCGGCCACCCTGCGGTCTAAGGGGATTGAATTCCCCGAGCAATGTCGCGTGTTTGAGGTGTGCAATCCCCAGCAGGCCGCCAAGGTCCTTGAGGCCAACATGGCCCTCAACATGGCGCTCCCATGCCGCATTTCCGTCTATACCGAGTCTGGCAAAACTCGCATTGGCATGATTCGTCCTGAAGCGATGCTTAGCTCCCTATCCAGCGATCCCGGACTGGCCGACGTTGCCCACCAGGTGGAGGTCAGCACCATGGCGATTATCACGGATGCAGCAGGAACCTAAGGGCTATTACAGGCCGATCTATCGCCAGTTGCGTTGACTATGCAGCCAACAACGGGGTGCACGGCCGCCTCATCCCACCGGCCGCAGCCTTGCCAACGGTGAGATCACCCATGGCCTGGGCGATCAAGGCCATGGGATTCAGCTACCGCCAACCAGGCTGGATCTGCAAGCCCATGCTCCTAGTTGCTCCATTAGGGAGTGAAGAAAGGAAAAAGGAAAATGGAGGAAGCCAACGCCGATTAAGGATCAGGGCGAAGCTGGGGCAGAAGGCTTGAGGTGGCGCTGCATTAGGGACGATATCGAGCAAAAACTATATAACTAACATGCCACCCCAGCCTGGCTCCTAGCCCTATTACACTAAGCGTATATACACGATGCAGCCGACGGCTACACCAAATAAATAGAACAACTGGTATTATTTACCAACCCGCGTTGGGATCGCGTCCACAGGCCCTTCAAACGCGATGAAAAGGACATAGGCCTCCTTGCTTTCGCACGTCGCCCCATGGGTCAGCTTAGCTGGGCCGTAGGCATACATACCAGGCTTGAGCATGACCGGTTGCTGACCATCGTAGGCAACTTTGAGCGAACCTGCCATTAATACCATGCGTTCCACAGAACTATGCGAATGATGGGCAAGTCGTTGACCTGGGGGCACTTTCTAAAGCAGATCGCTATTGGGCATCGAAGGGTCTCCGTGCAATACAGCCAACCTGCAACCTTCCGGCATAAACGCTGGACAGACTCCCCATTTTAATCGACTATCCGCTGCCGAGACAGCCAGGGCGGATTTGCGATGCTCAGAGGATTGCGCAAGGGCCGGAGAAGCGTTGATCAAGGCAATACCTGAGAACAACAAACCATAAAAAGCATTTAACACTCCATTGCCCCTGCGCAGCGGGGGGGCAAAGAGCGCTGCCTGGACAGCACATGAAGAGGATTTGGCTGCCATCTGTGCATAGAAAAGCTAAGAAACCTTAACGCCTTCTTGCAGTGCACAATACCTCGAAAACCCAGCAGAACAGCACCTGATCTGCTCGGCAAGCGCAGAGGACTGACAGATGCTGAAGCTGTCTATATCAATGCCTAAATGCACGCCTATTCAACTCTACTTGCAGACTTGTTGCGTCAGATTGGTTGCGTCCCTTGGAGTGGTGTAAAAGCCGAGGCCTGTGATCTGATCGGAGATCAGTGATCAGGCAGCTGCGGCAAATGCAGCTGTTGATTGATCTTGAACCGATTCGCTGGTCTTGTCCAGCTTGGCCATCGACAGTTCCGA
>CAMCMT010000038.1 GCA_945875915.1 Synechococcus sp. UW140
GCACCACAAACGAGGCCACGATCACCTCCCCAGGGGCCTTGAGCTGGTCCAGCAACCAATCGAAGGCCGGCGCCGCCGTGCGGCTCAGGCCGATCGCCACCACCACAAACAGCACCGCCGCCGCCACGAGCTTGAGGATGGGTCCAACGCTGAGGCTCTCCCCGGCGGACAGGGCCACCACCACCGCCAGGATCACGATGCCGAGGATGTCATCGAGCACGGCGGCGCCGATCACAATCTGGCCTTCGCGGCTGCGCAACATTTTCAGCTCGCTAAACACACTCGCGGTGATGCCAATGCTGGTGGCCGTCATCGAGGCGCCAGCAAAGATCGCCGGGATCGGTTCCACCCCAAACAGGGTCATCAGCCCGAAGGTGCCCAGGGCAAAGGGCAACAGCACCCCGGCCACGGCCACGGTGATCGCCTGGCCCCCCACGGCCACCAGCTCGTCGAGTTCACTTTCCAGGCCGGTGAGGAAGAGCAGGGCGTAGAGCCCCAGCCCCGCCAGCAGCTGCAAACTGGGGAAGGTCTCGTTGTAGATCTGCTGCACCGCCGGAACCGGCACATCGGCCAGGGAGCCCAGCAACTGCAACAGGCCCCCGCTGAGCTGGGCCTGGGTTTCCGGCGGCACAATCCAATGGAGGCCGGAGAGGCCCAGGAGCACGCCGGCGAGCAATTCGCCCAGGATCGTGGGCAGCTGCAGGCGCACCAGCAGTTCGGCAAACAGCCGGGCCGCCACCACGATCACCAGCAAACGGCCCACCCAGACCAGGGTTTCGGCCACCTCCAGCTGATGGGCCCCCAGCTCGAGCAGCAGGGGCGGCAAGGGCAGGGGCAGCATGCGGAGCGGGCAAGTCTCCCGAGAGTCTCGGGCCCGACGGCACCCTTCGGTGACCAACGCTACGGTCTAACCAGAACGCGGCTTCCAACGGCCAAGGTCTCCCCCCTCCATTTCCATGGGCGCGGCATGGATGCGGACGAAGTCACCAACTGGCGCTGGACCAACCCTGAGGAGCATTAACCATGGACACGATCCAGCCCCGCAACCTGAAGCTGCCCACCCCAGGCTGCTACACCGACCCGATCAGGAGTGGCCTGGGCGCCAATGACCTGTTCGACGGCATGGCCGAGCACCTCTTCTTTACCCTCGGCAAACTCGCCCCCAGCGCCAGCCGCCACGATCTTTACCTGGCCCTGAGCCATGCCGTGCGCGACCGGCTGATGACCCGCTATTTGGCGGGGATCGAAGCAATTAGCGCCACCCCCCAGCGGGTGGTGGCCTATCTCTCGGCCGAGTTCCTGATCGGTCCCCAGCTGGGCAACAACCTGTTGATGCTCGGCATCCAGCAAGCGGCAGAAGAGGCCCTGCAGCGCTATGGCATCGACAGCCTCGATGAGATCCTCGATGTGGAAGAGGAGCCGGGCCTAGGCAATGGCGGCCTAGGGAGATTGGCGGCCTGCTACTTGGAATCCCTGGCTTCCCTGGAGATTCCCGCCACGGGCTACGGCATCCGCTACGAGTTCGGCATCTTCGACCAGCTGATTCGCGATGGCAGCCAAGTTGAAATCACCGATCGGTGGCTGAAAGGCGGCTGGCCCTGGGAGCTTCCCCAGCCCGACCAGGCCATTTTTGTTGGTTTTGGCGGCCGCACCGAGGCCTATCTTGATGACCAGGCCCACCATCGGGTGCGCTGGATTCCCGATGAACACGCCATCGGCATTCCCCATGATGTGCCCGTGCTGGGCTATCGGGTCAACACCTGTGATCGGCTGCGGCTCTGGCGCGCCGATGCGGCCGAATCCTTTGACTTCCATGCCTTCAACATCGGCGATTACTACGGGGCGGTGGAAGAGAAGATCGGCACGGAAACGATCTCCAAGGTGCTCTATCCCAATGACGGCACCGATGAAGGTCGGCGCCTGAGACTCAAGCAGCAACACTTTTTTGTGAGCTGCAGCCTGCAGGACATGCTGCGCAGCCTGGAGCAACGGGGCATCCCGGTGGAGCACTTCCCCGACAACTGGGCCGTGCAGCTCAACGACACCCACCCCTCGATCGCCGTGGCCGAGCTAATGCGGCTGCTGATCGATGACAAACACCTCGAATGGGAGGCCGCCTGGGACATCACCAGCCGCTCCTTGGCTTACACCAACCACACCCTGCTACCGGAAGCCCTGGAGAAGTGGGGGCTAGCGCTCTTCGCCAGCCTGCTGCCCCGGCACCTGGAGTTGATCTACGAAATCAACCGGCGCTTCCTGGCCGAGGTAAAGCTCCACTACCCCGGCGACAACAGGATCCTGGCCAAGCTCTCGATCATCGATGAGGAGGGCAGCAAGGCCGTGCGCATGGCCAACCTGGCCACGGTCGCCTGCCACCACGTCAACGGCGTGGCGGCCTTGCACAGCGAGCTGGTCAAAACCCAGCTATTCCCCGAATTCGCCGAACTCTGGCCCAATAAGTTCACCAATGTCACCAACGGGGTTACCCCAAGGCGCTGGTTGGCCCTGGCCAATCCCCACCTGGGCCGGTTGTTACACGACTGCATCGGCGACGACTGGATCCGCAACCTCGACGAGCTGCGGCGCCTGGAGGCCTTCCAAAACGATGCCGCCTTCCTGCAGCGCTGGGACCAGATGAAGCTGGCCTGCAAACGGGACCTGGCCCAGTACATCCATCGCAAAAATGGCCTGCTGGTGGATCCGGCCTCCCTCTTTGATGTGCAGGTGAAACGGATCCATGAATACAAACGCCAGCACCTCAATGCCCTGCAGGTGATTGCCCACTATCTGCGCATTAAAAATGGGCTGGCCAATGATGAGGCGCCCCGCACGGTGATTTTTGGCGGCAAGGCGGCGCCCGGCTATTACATGGCCAAACTGATCATTCGCTTTCTCAATGGCATTGCCGAAACAGTCAACGCCGATCCGGCCATGGATGGGCGCCTGCGGGTCGTGTTCCTAGCCGATTACAACGTCAAGCTGGGCGAGCGCGTCTACCCGGCCGCCGACCTATCTGAACAAATTTCCACCGCCGGCAAGGAGGCCTCCGGCACCGGCAACATGAAGTTCGCCATGAACGGGGCCCTCACGATCGGCACCCTCGATGGCGCCAATGTGGAGATCCGCGAGCAGGTTGGCGCCGAAAATTTCTTCCTGTTTGGCAACACCGAATCGCAGATCACGGCGCTTCACGCAGGGGGCTACCGCCCCTGGGAACTGATTCCCACCCTGCCGGAATTAGGCGAGGTGCTGAAGCTGGTGGAGCAGGGCCATTTCAGTGGCGGCGATGGCAACCTGTTTAGGCCCCTGCTCCAAAACATCACCGGCAGCGATCCCTACTTCGTGCTGGCCGATTTCAGCGACTACCTGCGGGCCCAGGGGGCCGTCAGCCGCGCCTGGGCCGACCGGCAGCAATGGAACCGCATGTCCCTGCTCAACAGCGCCCGCTCCGGCTTCTTCTCCTCCGACCGGGCGATCCGCGACTACGCCCAGCGCATCTGGGGTGCCGAACCCTTCCCAATCTCCATCGCCTGCGACTTCAACTGAAGCAAAGGCCAGAAACAGCTAGGGGGGGCTTGCTTTCCCATCCAGGGATCGATTCAGCTGCGATCCGGCAGGTCGGGCGTTTGGTGCAACAGGCGGTTGAGCCGTAGGCGATCCGCATTGAGGGGATCGGGGGCCAGTTCGCCGGCCATCTCCTTGAACTTCTGCTCTACCTCGTCGGGAACGCGCACGTCAAAAATGCGCTCCATCAAGGCCTCAATCGAGAACAGGTGGGCGTTGATGTTTTCCAGATCGCCGATAGCTTGCTGGATCGCATCCGCCTCTGTCTCATCGCCATGGCCTGATCCGGGCGGCACGGCTGGAGCCAGGGAGGCGGAAGAAGGGGGCGCGGACTCGCCGTCGCCATGGATTTTCTGCAGTTCTTCGAGAGCCCGACCGGCCAGGGTTCGGAACGACTGCAAGGCAGCCCAATTGAGCTCCTGCTGCTGGCGCAGCGTCGGATTCTCACGGATTAGGCGATCATGCTCTCGGTAGAACCGCTGGCAATCAGGGCATTGGCAGGGCTCTTCCGGCACCGCAGTCCCTTATCTATTCAAGTTCCATCATGGCACCAAGGGCGCCCGAGCTGACGCGCTCAAGCGGCCATGGGGCCAAGGAAGCTATCGCCATCCCCCTCCCATTCACCGTCCTCGAGCTGGTCGTGGGCGCCGGGCAGGGGGATCTCAATCGAGCTCACCACCTGGATCACGTCCCGCAGCCGCATCGAATCGGCAAACCAGCCCATGGCCTGTTCCACATCACCGCGGCGCTCGGCATCACTGGCCTGGTCCTCATGGGCCTCGGCCAGCAGGGCCAGCCAACAGAGGCAGCGGGCCTGCACCACGGAGAGATCGAGGTCGTCGGGCTGGGACTCGGCGATCCGCTCGCTCTCCTGTTGCACCAACAGCCGCAGGCGCAGGTCATGCAACTGGGCCATGGGGGTGCTTCAACTGAAGCCACGCTAGCGACAGGGGCTGGAAAGGGAAGGGCGCTAGCCGTAGCGCAAGCTACGGCTAGCGCCATCACCGCCCTTGACCGCCCGGGGGCGGTCGTTGCCCCCACCCTCAGCGGGCCTGAAAGTTGCCGTGGAAACCAAGGGGCAGGGACAGCTCCAGATCGCAATGGGCGATCGGCCGCATCTGCTCGGCGTCGAGGATCACGAGCGAACTGCGGGGATCGCCCAGGTGGCAGCCCACGCTCAGAAGCACCCCGTCCGTGGGGCCCTCTCCCTGGGGACGGGGCACAAAGATCGGTTCGCCATAGACCATCCCCTCCTCCTCAAAACGCCGCACCTGGCCGGCCTCGACCCGCAGCAGTTGGCTCTGCCAGTTGGTATCAGGGAACGACGCACCCCAGGCCACCGAGTAGGGCTGGCCGTGCTGCTGGCGGTAGGCAATCGCGGGAAACTCAAAGCCCTGGGGGGAGAGGGGTTCCAGCTCGACGCGCCCCCCGCCCGGCCGTAGACGGGCCCGCAGGTAGCGGGGGGTGAGGGCTGGGAGCTGACCAGAGGCCAACGCCTCGGTGCCCAGGGCCCCAACCTCGCTGGCGTCGTCGTAGGCGAGGAAGTCGAAGACCACGTCCTCGCCATCATCGAAGCAGTTGACCGTGTGGAAGCAAAAGAAGGTGTCCGTCTCGTAGGTCGTCCAGCGTCCGCTCTGGCGATCGAGCAACCGCAGGCGGGTGCCCTGCTCCGGCTCCCAGCGGTGGTGCTCCATCAAGGAACGGTTCGAGAACAGCATCGAAAGACCGCTCAGCCGTAGCGGGTGGTCGATCAACACCACATGGCGCTCGCTGACGCCGAAGTCGTGGAGATAGGGCGAGCGCTCCAGGCTGAGACTCCCCTCGATCTGGCGCTTGGTTTCGCCAGGCTTCTGGTGGAAGACCAGGATCTGGTTGCGGCGGCCCAGGCTCGTGCCCACGTTGACCAGGGCCTTGCTGGCGTGGTCGAAGTGGGGGTGGGCCGTCATCATCAAGCCGGCCGGCAGGCCGTCTTGGTACTGATAGCGGCCCCGCGACGCCAGGTCGTCCGGGTCGATCACGTGCTGGTGCTGGCTTTCGGTGAGGGCCAGCCAGGCGCCCTGCCAGGGGATGACATTGACATTCGTGTTGTCGGTGGCCTGGGGCACGGGCTGGAGCAGGCGCCCGATCCGGCTACGCCGGGTCCGGGTGCCGAAGCTGGCCAAGCGGCTCTGGCCCTGGGCCGCATCGGCCGCCACCTGGGAATCCAGGAGCCGCTGGCGGAAGCTCACCCCTGCAGCGTCAAAGCGGAAGCCGTAGAGCAGGCCGAGCCCGTCGAACCAGTGGTCGGCCCGCCAGCCGTTCTGCTCAAACAGGGCCGGGGCGGTGCGCACCAGGTCGCCCCGCAGCCAGGACGGCACCACCCCCCGCAGCCGCACCGGCAGCTGGTCCTGGCCTTGGCCAGTCCAGCGGAATGGGGCCCGATCCAGGCCAGCCAGGGACGGGGATTGGCCGGGGCGAACGCCCCCAGGGGAGGCGGCCGTTGGGGCTGACGCGGGGGCAGCCGAGGGGGCTGACGAAGCAAGGCCTGGGGCAGGGGTCGGAGCCATCGGTAGCTCAAATCTTGACAACGCCAAGATCATGGTCGCCTATCTTTCTTCTGTCAAGACTGAGCCTGGTCGATGCCGGCAGCCAAGCGGGACTCCCCAGCCGCAAAGCGCACTTACCACCACGGCGACCTGCGTCGCGCCCTGCTGGATGCCGCCTGGCGCCTCGTGGCCGAGAAGGGCCTGGCCGCGCTGACCCTGCGGGAGCTGGCCCGGGCCGCTGGCGTCTCCCACGCCGCTCCCTACCACCACTTCCCCACCCGCACGGCCCTGCTCGACGCCCTGGCCGAGGAGGGCTTCGCGGGGCTGGACCGGGCCATGGGCGAGGCCAAGGCCGGCCCTGCGGCTGGGGGCCCAGCCGAAGTGGGCCAGACCCCCCGGCCGGTTGATGGGGCCGACGTGATGGTTCGCATCGGCCGGGCCTATGTGGATTTCGCCTGCGCCCACCCGGAGCAACTGCAGGTGATGTTCCGGCCGCGCCACCACGAGAGCGAGGGGCCGCCGCCCCCAGCCCTTGCCGAGATCGGGGCTAAGGCCTACGGCCACCTGGCCGATGCGGTGCGCGTCTGCCAAGCGCAAGGTTTAGCCCCAGCGGGCGACCCTAACGAGCTTGCCCTCAGCGCCTGGAGCCTGGTGCACGGCTTCGCCAGCCTCTGGAGCCAGGGCCAGCTCCGGGCCCTGATCCCCGGGCCGGACCAGTTCGCCCACCAACGGGATCAGCTGCTGCGCAACCTGCAAACGGGCTGGCAAGCCGCCGCCGCCGCCCCAGCTGCGGTAGCGCCCCAATCCGTATAAAGGAACCCAGAAGAGTCAGTTATACTAAAAGCTGCAACTTTTTAACCATGGCCCTCCGTCGACCCACCCTCCTATCCGATTTCAAAGATTTCATCAACAAGGGCAATGTGGTGGACCTGGCAGTGGCGGTGGTGATCGGCGCCGCCTTCGGCAAGGTGGTGGACGCGGTGGTGAGCCTGGTGATGACCAACGTGCTGCAACCCGTGCTCAAGGCCATCCAGGTGGAGTCAATCCAGGCCTGGCCAGCGGGGGCCGTGATCGTGGCCCTGATCAATTTCCTGGTGATCGCCTTCGTGGTGTTTTTGATCGTGCGGGCCATCGAGGCGCTCAAACGCAGCGAGAAAGCTGTGGCCCCGCCCGACACGCAAGCCCAGCTGGCATCAGCGGTGACCCGCCTGGCCGATGCCCTCGATCGCAAGGGGCTTTAGGCGGCGACAGAGGGCATGGCCAGCTGGCAGGGTTTCCGTGACCCAAAAACTACTGGTGGGCCAGCCTCAGCCCAACTCCGCCAGCCGCCCCCGCACCAGAGCGGCCTGGGCCTCGGCTTCCGCCAAATTCGCCTGGCATTCGGCCACCACCTCGGGCGGCGCCTTTCCGGCGAAGTTGGGGTTGGCCAGGCGGCCGGCCAGGCCGGCGATCTCCTTTTCGGCCTTGGCCAGATCCTTCTCCAGGCGGAGCCTCAAGGCATCGAGGCTCTGCTGGGGCACGGTGATGCCCACCTGGCCGTCGCTGTCGACGATGCCAAGCAGCTGGCCGGGGCTGGGCTCAGCCGCCCAGAGGAGCTCGGCCGCCCCGACAAGACGGGAGATTTTGGCCTGGTTGGCCGCCACAAAAGCGAGCCGATCGGCCTGGCTAGTGACGATGCCGATGGCCAACTTCTCGCCCGGCTTCACCCCCGAGAGAGCCCGCAAATTGCGGATAGCCCGCACGGCATCAATGCCGAACTGGAAGGCCGTTTCATGGGCGCCATCCACCCAGGCGGGATCGGCCTCGGGCCAGGCCTGCAGGGCCAAAAAGGTGCGCTCTTCGGCGCCGGTAACGGCATGCCAGAGCTCCTCGGTGAGGTGGGGCATCAGGGGATGCAGCATCACCAGCAGGGCCTCCAGGCTGGTGGCCAGCACCTGGCGGGCCGTGCGGCGGGCGGGGCCGTCCTCGCCACCTAGCCGGGGTTTGGCCCATTCGATGTACTGGTCGCAGAGGTCGTTCCAGGCGAACTCATAGAGGAGCTTGGCCGCTTCGCCGAGGCGATAGGAGCCGTAGAGCTCGGCGCACTGGCTGCTGGTGCGGGCCAGGCGCGAGAGGATCCAACGGTCTTCACTCTCGAGCTGGTCAAGCGCTGGGGCCCCCAGGCTGGCCGGGGTGTCGCCGCCCAGGTTCATCAGGGCAAAGCGGGTGGCGTTCCAGAGCTTGTTGGCGAAATTGCGGGCCCCCTCCACCGTGGCGGAGGTGTCACTGGCGCGGTCGTAATCAAGGCGGATATCTTGACCAGCGCCGGCCACCTCGCGCACCAGGGCAAAGCGCAGGGCATCGGCGCCATAACGCTCAATCAGCAGCACCGGATCAATGCCATTGCCCGAGGATTTACTCATCTTGCGGTTGTTCTCATCCCGCACCAGGCCATGGATGTAAACGTCCTTAAAGGGCATCTGGCCCGTGAAGGCGCCGGCCATCATCGTCATCCGGGCCACCCAGAAAAAGATGATGTCAAAGCCCGTCACTAGCACGCTGGTGGGATACCAGGTGGCCAGATCGGCAGCGTCTGGATCGGGCCAGCCCAGGGTGGAGAAGGGCCAAAGGCCACTGGAGAACCAGGTATCGAGCACATCGGGGTCCTGCTCAATCACGGCGGCGGCGCCGAACTGTGCCCGGGCTAAGTCCAGGGCTTCGGCCTCATCGCGGGCGACCACATAGGGGGTGGTATCGCTGATCACGCCGCCGCTTTCGCTCACCACAAACCAGGCCGGAATGCGGTGGCCCCACCAGAGCTGGCGGCTGATGCACCAGTCGCGGATGTCCGTGAGCCAGTCGCGGTAGACCTTGCTCCAGCGCTCCGGCACGAACTGGGGGTCCTGGCGATCGAGCGCCTCGCGGCAGCGGGCCGCCAGGGGTTCGGTGCGCACGAACCACTGGGTGGAGAGCAGGGGCTCCACCGGCACCTTGCCTCGGTCCGAGAAGGGCACGCTGTGGCGATGGGGTTCCACCTTCACCAGGAAGCCCTCCGCCTCCATGGCCGCCACCACCGCTTTGCGGGCCTCAAAGCGATCCAGACCGGCGAAGCGGCCCGCCGCGGCGTTCATGCTGCCGTCCTTGGCCATCACCGTGATCTGGGGCAGGCCGTGGCGCTGGCCGATGGCGAAGTCGTTGGGGTCGTGGGCGGGGGTCACCTTGACGCAGCCGGTGCCGAAGGCCGGATCGACGTGGTCGTCGGCCACGATCGGAATCAGGCGGCCCACCAGGGGCAGGGTGAGGGTCTGGCCGACCAGGGCGGCGTAACGCTCATCACTCGGGTTCACGGCCACACCCGTGTCGCCGAGCAGGGTTTCCGGGCGGGTGGTGGCCACCACCAGGTGACCCGAGCCATCGCTGAGCGGATAGCGGAAGTGCCAGAGGTGGCCCTCCAGCTCCCTCATCTCAACCTCCAGATCACTCACCGCCGATCCCGAAGCGGGACACCAATTCACCAGGTATTCACCCCGGTAGATCAGGCCCTGCTCATGCAGGCGCAGGAAGGCCTCCACCACCGCCTTGTTCAGGCCGGGATCGAGGGTGAAGCGCTCCCGCTGCCAGTCCACCGAGTAACCCAGCCGCCGCAGCTGGCCGACGATCGTGCCGCCGCTTTCGGCCTTCCAGGCCCAGGCCCGTTCAAAAAAGGCCTCGCGGCCCAGGTCGTCCTTACTGAGGCCCTCGGCCTTGAGCTGGCGCTCCAGGATCGTTTGCACCGCAATCGAGGCGTGGTCGGTGCCGGGCAGGCAGAGCACGTTCTTGCCACGCAGGCGCTGGAAGCGCACGATCGTGTCGATCAGGGCCGTGTTGAAGGCATGGCCCATGTGCAGGCTGCCGGTGACATTCGGCGGCGGAATCACAACCGCGAAGGGCTCCCCCGCCGCCTGGGGATCGGGGTGGAAGGCGCCCGCCCGTTCCCAGGCCTGCTGCCAGCGGCTCTCGGTGCCGGCCGGGTCGTAGGTCTTGGGCAGGGCGTCGGCCACCGTCGACGCGGGTTTGCTCTCAAGGGCGGCATTGGCCTCGGTCACAGCGGAAGCTTCAGGCATTTCTTTCATGCTCGCAAAGCGTCCAGTCACTACTCCGGTACGGCTTCTGCAGCCGTGAAGAGTCTTCCTTGGTAGAACCCAAACTTCCTGGCCGAACAGGTCGATGGCGGTTGATTGGCAGGACGCGCTGCGGCGCTGGGTCGACTCTGGGCTGATCGATCCAGCGACAGCCGGTGCGATCGAGCGGTGGGAGGCGGCACAGCCGCGGCCGGTCCCAGGTCCGCGCCTGCGGGCACCCATCCTGATCTGCGTTGCGCTGGGAGCGGTGCTGCTTGCCGCGGGCGTGCTGCTTTTCGTGGCCGCCCATTGGGACGCCCTGCCGCCCGGCGGGCGCTTCACCCTGGTGCTGGGCCTGGTGGTCGGCCTGCACGGCCTGGCGGCCTGGATCGCCCCCCGTTTTCCGGCGCTTTCGGTAGCCCTCCATGCCGTCGGCAGCATCGCCCTTGGGGCCGGGATCTTTCTAGTGGGCCAGATCTTCAATCTGCAGACCCATTGGCCTGCTGGCCTGCTGCTCTGGACGATCGGAGCCGGCCTTGGCTGGCTGGTGCTGCGTCAATGGCCCCAGCTGGCCCTGCTCGCCCTGCTGGCACCGGCCTGGCTGGTGAGCGAGTGGCAGTGGTTGTCCAGTCGCCCGGAGGTTGCCTCCTGGAACCATGGCTGGAACTCCGCGCAAGCACCCAGCGCCGGACTGTTGCTGCTGAGCCTGGCCTACCTCAGTGCCCCCCGGGGGCCCGTGGCTGGACCGGCGCGGCGAGTTCTCCTCTGGCTCGGTGGTCTGACCCTGGGTCCTGCGGCCCTCTGCTGGGTTGTGGTGCGTCAATTCGGTAATGAAGATTCCGTCGCCCTATTACGAGTCCTACTGGTGGTCGGCCAGGACAGCGGCCCGGTCCTACTGGTCCTACTGGTGGGCTGGGGCACTGCCATTGGCGCACCGCTCCTGCTGGGCTGGTGGTTGCGGGGCCGTGCCTTCTGGCCCCTGGCCGTGGCAGCGGCTTGGATCCTGGCCGGCCTGTCCATCGGTACCGAAATGAACCCCGGGAGCACCATCGCGATCCACATCTGGGGCAGCATCGGCGGCATCCTTCTGGTGGCCTGGGGGCTGCGCGACAGCCGCTCCGAGCGCATCAACTTCGGCATCGGCCTGATGGCCTTCACCCTGCTCAGCTTCTATTTCATTGAAGTGATCGCCAAGCTGGATAAATCCCTGAGCCTGATCGGGCTGGGGGTGCTTTGCCTGGCGGGCGGCTGGGCCCTGGAACGCCTGCGGCGACGGCTGCTGGGGCGGCTGAGGCCCGCCGCCCTGGAGAGCCAGGTAACTCTTCCGGGGGCAGACCAGCCATGACCAGGATTCGCTTGGGCGTGCCTCGTCTTGCTCGCCTCACGGGCGGGCGCGCTGGGCTGGTGGTGGCCCTGCTCCAGGGCGGCCTGCTGGTGGGCCTCGGGGGCGTGATGCTGGCTGAGCGTGCCCTCCTGCCGCGGGGCTGGGTGCGCAGCGCCGGCTACGACCCCGAGCTGCCGATCCGCGGCCGTTACATCAGCCTGCAGCTACTGGTGCCGGCCGTCCAGCTGGCGCCAGCCTCCGGGTCGGAGGGAACCGATGGGGCTGTGCAGCTGCGGGTCCAGGGCAACCGGCTGGAGGCGATCGTTGTGCCTGAGGACCAGGCCGCCAGCACCAAGGCCATCCCGGCCCGGATCGAACCGGTTGACGGGACCATGGTGGCGAAGCTGACGGAGCCGGTGGCCGTATTCATCCCAGAGGCTGTGGCCGATCCCTCCCGGCCTGCGGGGGGAGAGGAACTCTGGGTGGAAGTGAGTCTGGTGCCGGAAGGTCCGCCCAGGCCGATCCAACTCGGCATCCGCCGCCCGGGCCAGGCCAGGATCGAGCCCCTGCAGTTCCAGCGGCCAGGCACCTGAAGCCCCCGACAGGCCCCCTGCCGCGGCAAGTCGTCTGCCGGACGGATCCGACCAGCCCGGTCCCAATCACGGGTCAACCCCGATCAAGGCACGGGCACCCCCTACTGGGATTCCTGGCCTGCCCTGCCCCACGTCCTTGCCTCGCCCTAGCCCATGCCAGCCGCCCCAGCCCTGCCCTTCCTGCCCCCCCAGCTCAACCGCCGGGTCCTTGCCATGGGCCCCCTCCCTGCCGCCCCTTTGGCTGGGCACTAGCGGCATCCGCCAGGTGGTGGTGCCCGACCCGGAGCCCCTGCTCCAGGCGATCAGGCGGTTCCAGGCGGGCCAAAGCCGGCTGTTGATCGCCTTTCGCCACCCGAGCATCGACGATCCCGCCTGCCTGGCCCAGCTGCTCTGGCGGATCGTGCCGCGGGAGGCGCGGCGGCGCTGCCTGCCATGGCGGCGGCGGCCCCATGCCCAATTCCTCTACGACCGGGGCATCCCCCTCTGCGCCGGGGCCCCGACCGGCTGGCTGCTGCGCCGCCTCGGTGGTTGCTCGATCCAGCGGGGCCGCCTCGACCTCCCCGCCCTGCGCTGTGCCCGGGAGCTGCTGCTCAACGGCCGTTATCCCTTCGCCGTGGCACCGGAGGGGGGCACCAACGGCCACAGCGAGGTGGTGAGCACCCTGGAACCCGGGGTGGCCCAACTGGCCTTCTGGACCGCCGACGACCTGGCCAAAAGCGGTCGCTCAGAAAGGATGGAACTGCTGCCAATCGGCATGTAATACAGCTTCACCAAGCCCCCCTGGGGGGCGATCGCAGCGCTCCTGGCCAAGCTCGAAGCCGAAGCCGGCCTGCCGGTGAGTGTCCGCGACCTCGAGCCCAAGACTCTTTATGACCGCCTGGTCGCCCTGGCCGAACGCACCTTGACGTTGATTGAGCACTTCTATTTGGAGTCGTACCAGCAACGCACCCCACCGCCGCCGGATGACCTGGTCGCCCCCAACGCCCGCCTGGCCTGGCGGCTATCGAAGCTCCTGGAGGCCGCCCTGGAGGTGGTGGAGACCAGCTTCCACATCACCCCCCATGGGGACCTGACCAGCCGCTGCCGGCGCCTGGAGCAAGCCGGCTGGGATCGGCTGTTTCCAGCCCTCAGCGGCGAAGGAGATCGAAGACCCTTGGACAGCGGCTTGGCGGACCGGCTGGCGGAGGAGACCCAGGCCCGGCTTTGGCACATCCGCGTTGTGGAAGCCTTCACGGCCGTTAGCGGCAGCTACATGCGCCAGTGCCCGAGTGCCGAGCGCTTCGCCGACACCGTTCTGCTACTCCACCACATCCACTGCCACATCCTCGGCGGCAATCCGGCCAAGCGGCCCCGGCTCGGGGAGCGCCGGGCCCTAATTCGCATCGACCAGCCGATCGTTGTCCAGGAGCGCTTGGAGGCCTATCGCCGGGATCGCCGCGCTGCCGCCCGTGGCCGCGCTCACCGCCGACCTGCAGGAGCGCCTGGCGGCCCTGATTGTGCCGAACGCTTCGGCCTGTGCCCTTCAGCCCGCCGCCAGCCGGCCCACGTAGTCCGGCAGGGTGCCGGCGTTGATCCAACCGGTGGCAATCGTTTTGCCGTGCTGGTGGCTGACCCGGCCGCGGTGGATGTGGGATAGGCCCGCCGGGAAGAGCAGCAACTTGCCCCGTTCGGCCGGTTCGTGGTGGTCCTGCCAGTGGAACTCGGTGCCGCCCTCGGGCAGGTCATTGCAATAGAGGATCCAGGCCAGCACCCGCCGCACCGGTTCGGTAGCCTCCCCAGTGGTGGTCCAGTCGCAGTGCCAGCTCTTGAAGCCCTCGCCCGGGGCATAGCGCTGCAGGTTGAAGATCGGCAGCACGAACAGGCTGCGCTCGGGGCAGCACTGGCGCAGCAGGGGCAACTCCTGCAAGTAACGCTCTAGGGCCGCCGTGACGCCGCGGCGGATGACATCGGCCAGGGCGAAGGCCTCCGGGTCAGAGCGGTCGATCGCCACCAGGCTGATGTCCGTGGACACCTTGTCGGGTTCACGGCCGGCCCCACCGGGGCCATCCGCACCCGGGTCGGATGAGCTGCCAAAGGAGACGCCGGAGCTGTGCAGGTCGCTTCGGCGATCGAAGAAGGCCATCACCCCATCGGCGAGGGCCTCGTAGCCCGGGTTGCGGTAAGCGCGGATCAGCTGCACGGCGAGCTCCAGGGCACGGCGACCAGCGCCTCCAGACTTTGCCAGCAGCTCCGATCGGCCACGAGCTGGTCGTTGAGGCCGACCCGTTCCAAGGCCGCCGCCACCCGGTCGAAGGCGAGGTCATGGGCCGCATCGGCGCCGATGGCGGGCCCCAGGGGCCAAACCAACACCTGCTGCTCGGCCGGATCGGCCAGGACGATCAAATTGAGATCCTCAAGCTGGCGCTCGAAGAACTGGCGGCGCATCCGGGCCGTCTGGCCCGGGCCGATGGCGGCGGCGAAGGCCTCCAGGCTGGCGGCATCGGTGCCGCAGCCGCAGTTGAGGGCCAGCCAGATCAGCAGCTTGGCCCAACTTTCGCGGCTCCAGAGGGGCTGGAAGCTCCGGCGTTGCTGGCGCACCAGCTCGGCCAGGGCGAAATCCACCAAGGTGGCCTGCAGGGCCAGGGCGCTGGGTTCCGCCATGGGATCGGGGTGGGGAGTGTCGCTCATGCCTGTCATCCTCCCCGCCCCCACGGCAAACTGCTTGGGCATGCGCCCTAAGCCCCATGGCCCTGGACTTCAACGATCCTGAGCTGGAATTTTCCGATCTGGTTTACGCCTACCAGAGTTGGGTGATGGCGGTGATCAACGATGAGAAGCTCGATGGCGAAGAAACCCTGCTGAGCGAGGAGATCGCCGAGGACGCCCTCAATGCGATGCGCTTCCTGCCCGGCGAAGTGACCTCCGCGATCGAAACCAGCCTGGCCCGCGTCTACGACGTCGATCCGGAGGAACTGGCCTCGCTGTTGTTCCCGGAAGACTGAGCCCTTCCCATCAACGCAGCCAATCAGCCCCATGGCCTGGAGCGAAGCCGACATCCCCGACCAGAGCGGCCGCATCGCCCTGGTTACCGGAGCCAACAGTGGCCTGGGCCTGGAAACGGCCCGGGCCCTGGCCCAACGGGGCGCCACCGTGCTGCTGGCCTGCCGCCAGCGCAGCCGGGGCGAAGCGGCTCGTCAACAGCTGCTGCCCCTGGCCCGGGCGGGCCTGGAACTGATCGATCTGGATCTGGCTGACCTGGCCAGCGTCGCCGCGGCAGCCAGCCAGGTGCAGCGGGAGTTTGGCCGCCTCGATCTGCTGATCAACAACGCCGGCGTGATGGCGCCACCTCGGCGCCTGTCCCGCGACGGCTACGAGCTGCAGTTCGCCGTTAACCACCTGGGCCACTTCGCCCTCACCGCCGCCCTGCTACCCCTGCTCAAGCAGCAAATCGGCGCCCGGGTTGTGACCGTGAGCTCGGGGGCCCACTACTTCGGGCGCATCACCTTTGACGACCTGCAGGGGGAGCGCCGCTATGACCCCTGGACCGCCTACGGCCAAAGCAAATTGGCCAACGTGATGATGGCCCTGGACTTGCAGGAGCGGCTGGCGGCCGCAGGGAGCACCACCCTTTCAATCGCCGCCCACCCGGGCCTGGCCCGCACCAACCTGCAACCCAGCTCGGTGGCGGCCAAGGGCTCCTGGATCGAGGGGCTCGCCTACCGACTGCTGGATCCACTGTTCCAGAGCGCCGCCATGGGGGCCCTGCCCCAACTCCATGCCGCCGTAGCGCCGGACGCCCGCGGCGGAGCGTTGTATGGCCCCGATGGCCTGGCCAACCTGGGCGGCTGGCCGGTGTCCTGCAAGATCGCGGCGGCGGCCCTCGATGGCAGCCAGCGGCGCCGGCTCTGGCAGGCCAGTGAAGAACTGTGCGGGTTCTCTTCCAAAACGGCCGTGGCCTGAACGGGGTCGGCTAGATTGAGTAAAGCTGGCAGAAGCCGGCGGGTTCGATGCTCGCCATTGCCAGAACCAGCACCGTGCCAAACCCCGAGCTTCCTGGGGCCAGCAACAAGGTCCATGCCAGGCATTCCAGTGTGATTTCCCCTTGCGGGAAGGACTGCCACCCGGTGCGAAATCCATACCGACCATCTGTTCGTTTTTCCATGACCAGCACCCCTTCCGCCCTTCGGCGCGCGATCGGATCAAGCCGCCCAGTCGGCACCACGCCCCAGCCCCGTCCGTTCCCCAGCGCCCCAGCCTCCGCTCCCACCTGGGAGGACCTGCTAGGCCGCCGCTGAGGCCCTAATCCAGGCGAGCCATCTGCAACCAGCAGCCCCCTGGGGCCAGCTTTTCGACAATCAGGGCAGCATTGCGGCTGTTCACCTGGAGGTGGGCGAAGGCCAGGGCATCATCCAGGCAGCCAAAGCGCGGCCCGCCCACCTCATCAGGAACACTGCGCTCGTGGCGATCGGCAAAGCGCACCCGATAGGGGCCCCCATCGGTACTGGAATCCTGCATCCATTCATTCTGGCCGCGCCTCGAAACGATTGGTTGCAACCTCAAGCCTTTATTCCAATCAGGCCCCCCAAACAGGGCGCCGGCATCGGGCAGCCAGGCTTTCTAGCGGCTGATCACCAGTATCGAGGGCCAGCGCACCGAACTGGAGCGCTGGCCCTGGCTGGATATCGGCATCAATCAAGAGGTGTAGTTCGCCCAAGCTGGCCTGGTGCTAGGCCCAATATTTACCAGTCCAACTGCTTGGTAGGGGGACGCTCGGCAGCAGCGTGGCGCCAGCAACCTGGAGATGAAGAAGGGTGCGGGCTTCATTGCGGGCCGGGACCAACAGCAACAGCCTCAACGCCGTAGCCAGCTCCGGGGCCAGGCAACCCTGGGGAAACCGGGGCAATCGCAAACAAAAAACAACCCCAATAACCAGCTCACCAGCGGGGAGATGGTTATTGGGGTTGTGAATTACCTGGCCAGAAGCCAGGGGGAAAAGGGTCCGAGAGCCTGGCGGAACCGAGCACCCATGGCCCAAACAAATTGCTACTCGAATGGAACGGGCTGGGACCACCAGAGGAATCAGCAGATCCCCCTGGCAATCATCCCAGCACCTCAAAAACGACTAGCTCAGCAACTGGGCAAAGACTCAGTAGCGGCTGCGGCCACCGCCGCCACCGCCGTAGCCACCACCACCACCAGCGCCGCCGCCGCCGCCGTAGCCGCCACCGGTCCCGCCGCCGCCACCGCCATAGCCACCACCACGGGCACCGCCGCCGCCGCCGCCACCGCCGCGGGGCTCAGCCTTGTTGACCCGGATCATGCGACCCATCCACTCGACATCCTGAAGCTCGTCGATGGCCTTGGTTTCCTCGGCATCAGTGGAAAGCTCAACAAACGCAAAACCGCGCTTGCGACCCGTGTCCCGATCGAGGGGCAAGCTGCACTGCTTCAGCTGCCCATACTGGGAAAACAGGCCCTGGAGGTCTTCCACTTCGGCATCGAAGGAAAGATTACCCACGTAAATTGTCATGAACGGAAAACGATATGAACCGATCCTTCGACAGCCCTCAGGAAGTGATGAGCTCGCTCAAGAGAAATCTTAGAATCCATACCACCTTACAGCCCGTCCGCATGGTTTGGTGTGCTCCCCTGGGCGGCCCAACGGTGCTGATCCGGTCATCCTGGGCCGGGGAACGGAATTTCGCCGGCCAGAAAGACGCAAAAGCAAGGCTGGCTCTAGCCCTTACGGGTTAACTCAGCCCCTGGGCGGATTCCCGCCGCAGCACCATTGCCGCACCCTTCCGGCATCCCAGCGGCAGGGCCTGCGTTGCAAGTGACCCGGGGCCGGGCTCGTGGCTGGGGCCAGCGGGTCCCTAAGCAGACCAGCACCCCTAACGGCAAGGCGACCCAGTAAAACTTGTTACGAAGGCCCAGACCCAGCAAAAAACGTCCAGAATCGAACCGTCCATGCAGCAGAGATAAAATTAATTATGGAGATGCGGCCCCATGAATCGTTACACCATTTACCCAATCGTAAGACCAACATTGTTTACATCCTGGCCCTAACCCTATCGCCGATTATCAACATGCTGGTGCGCTGGATCACATTCCAGCTCTATTGGTCAGATCCTGTCAATTTACCCAGAGCTGAAAAGGTGGTGCCGCCTGATCGCTGGATTTTAACAATTAGCTCCAGCGTCCTGGAAGTGATTCTGGTGGTCATGGCTGTGGTGATGGTCAAATCGATCATTCACCGGGTGCGTTTCTTTCGTAAACTCCTGCTGAGCTTCGGGACTCTGGCCACGATTGACCTGGTACTGAATCTAATAACTATGATTATCGGCATCTACTCCTTCAAAGTGGGATCGTTTCTACTACTGGGCCTTGCCACCGGGATCTATACTTCGTTGAATCTAGTTTTCTTTTTCTGGTATTGGTATGACGATTTCCCCACCCAAGTAAGACGACTGATCCACCCGGAAACCCCCTGCTCGATCTGGTTCCCACGTGAAGCAGTTGACGCAAACGCCCGCTGGGTTCCCACTGCCTTGGACTATCTCTATTTCACCGTGCTATCAAGCAACACCATGGGGCCGCCGGAAAATCACAGCATAATCGGCGGTAAAGCAAAAATATTGCAACTCATGCAATCCTCTGCCATGCTCATTTTGCTGGTCATTGTTGTGTCTAGGGCGATTAACACCTTGCAATAATTGCCTGCCAAGCACTTCAGCGTCGGCCGGCCCTATTCACTCCCCCATTGACATTGGCTCCCCGACCGGCGGCGCCATACCCGGGGGCTCCCGCAGCAGGCACCCCCGGGGCCCCGTAGCCTGGAGCGCCTACAGCCGGCACGCCAGGAGCTCCGACGCCGGGCGTGGCCAGCGCCCGGGGCCTAGCCACTACACAGCCGGCTGGAATTCCAGGACCGGTGCAAACCACCACGGCGCCAGCTGGTTGCTGAAGGGAGGCCGAAAGGCTGGTGAAAACAAGGACCAGCCCGAACGTGAACCGTTGCATGGAAATGCTCTTAATCCTCTTATCATAGATCATGTCGTAGTTTGCACGGACCGCCAGCCAGGAGTGGGCCTGCCGACCAGGGAAGGTGTTGCTTCATACCAATCATGACCGCGCGCCTTGATAAGCAAGCTGGGATTGCTTTGACGCAACTAGCCAAGTGGCACGCGTCCATGAAACAATCACAACAGATCAATAGTTTCAACCAGTAAATTCCATCATGAGGGCAAAGCGAAATCGCAGAATCATCGTCCTGACGCGGGTCGCCCTTGTAGCCCTCCTAATCACTGGGACTAAATCGGTCTGCCATGCCTTGGGCTGGGAATTCATTTCAATCAACCCGCTTTTTTCCGCCCTAGTCGCATCCACCGTATTCCTACTCGGCTTTTTGCTGAATGGTGTGCTTTCAGACTATAAAGAAAGCGAGAAACTTCCCGGTGAGATTGCCAGTTGCCTGATGGCGATTGCCCGGGAAACAAGGGCTGTGTCAATCCACAACCCCAAGGCCAATGTGGAAGAGGCCATGCTGGCCATTGGTGATCTTTCCGCCTCGGTTCTCAGGTGGATCAAATCCGATAGCCCTACTGAAGAGCTTTTGAGGGTCTACGACCACGCCCACGACCAAGTGGTGCTTGTCAGCCTTTGGCTGGATGCCTCTTCCCTGAAGGGCCGCCTGATGACAGAACTTTCCAACCTGCTTCGATCCATCCACCGCGTTGACGTGATCCGTGAAACCGATTTCGTAACGATGGTGTATTGGCTAGCAAACCTGGCCACAATCATTCTCTGCGGCGGCCTGATCTTCTCGAACGGCTATGAACAGGATGACTCGGCCTTTTTCCTGTTTGTCATTTCATTCCTACTGGTGTTTGTGCTCCACCTGATCAGTGACATCGACAATCCCTTTGGCTTCAGCGACCCGAGCTCGGCTGAGGACGTGGATCTGGAGGTGCTGGACTATACGCACAGGCGCATCCTTGATTTAATCAATAGCCACGCCAAGCACGAAATCCCTAGCCCCGCCAAAACAAGGGTGTGACGTCCCATGGAAGCCGCTCCAGGCCCTTTCGGCCGCCGGCAACGCCCGTTCACCAATGGCTAGCAAGTCACCTAACGGACGGAGCGAGAGCGGAAAATAGCCAAACATCCCGGCCAAAATAACTGAACCTGGCAAACATAAAATATATAAAGCGCCGTGGTGGGGAACCAGCATTGAAAATATATAGATCGCCACCACCAGCCGACAGCGATCCTGACACGCAGCCATAATCTGGCTAAAATCTATACGCTGATCAGCAGCCTGACGCATCTACAAAAAAGACAGCGAATCCAATGCTGTGAAGTCAATCAACAGCGACACAAAGTAAATCGATCGGTTGTTGGCTGCTAGGGAACCTCTGGTCAACGAGGGTTTCACGCAGGCAGCACAGAGCAATTTTGCAGATAGGTGGATTTCTGGGTGATCCAGCTCTAATTTATCTTCTTCTTACTCTTTGAGAGCCACTTTGTGCCTATTTTGGTCCCAAATCGAGCCCAGTAGGCACACCAATACTGCGCCTATCCCGTGGCCAGTAGATAGCCTCGAGCGAGATACAGGTTCGTGAGCGCTGCCAGAATATTGACTGTTCGGCGACGATTAGGTAGGCGGGTCGCGCCAACTACATAGGCGGGTCTCAGGACGCGACAACAAGGTTCCGATTCCGGTCTGGAGCCCTGCGATGCCTGCCCCTCTGTCGTTACGGATCAAGGAGCGGTACATGGCAAAACGGGCCAATGGGCTCAGCCAACAGGTGTCGGCTGATGCGGCGGGGATTTCGGTGCGCAGCGCGCAACGGATCGATCGCGGCGAGCTGCAGCCCGAGGGGCAACAGCAGCAGCGCGGTCGCCATTGGCGCACCCGCGCCGATCCCCTGGCCGAGGTCTGGGAGAGCGTGTTGGAACCGATGCTTGAGAAGACGCCGCAGCTGGAACCCCAGACCCTGCTACTGCACCTGGAGCAAATCAGGCCAGCAGAGGAGTGGTACCGGCGCAAGCGCACCCTGCAGCGCCGCGTCGAGCAGTGGCGGGCCCTACATGGCCCGGATCAGGAGGTGATGTTCCTGCAGGAGCACCGGGCCGGGGTTTTGGGGATCTCGGATTTCACGTTGCTCAAAGGCGAGCCGATCACCGTGACGGGGGAGGTGCTGGAGCACCGGCTGTTCCATTTCCGCCTGCCCTATTCGGGCTGGTGCCATGTGGCGGTGATCCACGGCGGTGAGAGCTTTGTCGCCCTTTCAGAAGCGCTGCAGAACGCTCTCGCCCTTTGCGGTGGGGTGCCGGCGGAGCACCGCACCGACAGCCTGAGTGCCTGCTTCCGCAACCGTGACGGCAGCTACGCGGGGGATTACACCAGCCGCTACCGCGAGCTCTGTGCGCACCTCAGCGTGATCGCCACCCGCAACAACCGCGGCGTCGCCCACGAGAACGGCGCGATCGAGGGCCCCCACGGGCACTGGAAACACCGGCTGGAGCAGCAGCTGATCCAGCGCGGTAGCCGCGATTTCGCCACCGAGACCGAATACCGGCAGCTGGTCGCCCACGTCACCAACACCCTTAACAGCCGCTACCAGGTGCAGGGGAACCTGGAGATTGAGCGGCTGCATCTGCAGCCCCTGCCGGTGGAGCGCTTTGCCGACTACGAGCCGGTGGTGGCGCGGGTGCGGAGCACCAGCACGATCGAGGTGCGTTCAGTCACCTACAGCGTCCCATCGCGGCTGATCGGCCAGCAGCTGACGGTGCACCTGCGCCATGACCGGCTGGATCTGTTCCTGCGCAGCCAGTTCGCCCTGACCCTGCCGCGCCTGCATCGGCGAGCGGGAGAAAGCGGGCCCCTGCGGCGGATCGATTTCCGCCACGTGATCGAGAGTCTGCGCCGCAAACCCCGGGCGCTGCTGCGTGCCCAGCTGCAGTCCGACCTGCTCCCAGGAGAGAACTGGCGGCAGCTATGGCGCCAACTCCTGGCGGCCCTGCCGCCGGATGAGGCCGCCAAGGTAACGGTCGATGCCCTCCATGTCGCCGCACGCACGGACGACCTGGCCGCTGTGGAGCGCTATCTGCGGCGACAGCTCCGCCGCGGTGAGCTGAACCTCACAGCCCTGCGCGATCACTACGGCCTGCGGCCCCCCCGGGGCCTGGCGGCCATGCCCCAGCTCGACATCCCCGAACACACCCTCAGCAGCTATGACGAACTCCTGGTTGGAACCCCCGAGCAGGCCGGCACTGGAAACGGCACTGCCCTCGGTGTTGAAACAGTTGAAACTGCCCCAGTTCCGCAGCCAGTGGCAGGCGGCCGAGCAGCAGGCCACAGCCGATGGCTGGAGTCCAGCCAGCTACCTCTATGTGCTGGCAGAGCAGGAACACCAGCAGCGGCATCAAGCGCGTCAGCGGCGGCTGTTGCATGAGGCCCAGCTGCCGGTCCCCAAAACCCTGGCGGACTACGACTGGAACGCCATCCCGGATCTGGAGCGTCCCCAGATCGAGCAGCTCGCCCACGACACGGGCTGGCTGGACCGCGCCGAGAACCTGCTGCTATTCGGTCCCAGCGGTGTGGGCAAGACCCACCTGGCAGTAGGCATCTGCCGCAGCCTGATCGGCCTGGATCGCTCGGCACGCTTCTTCTCGGCCACCACGCTGGTGCAGGAGCTGCAACGGGCCAAGGCTGATTACGCCCTGGCCAAGGCGCTGAGCCGGCTGGATCGCTACGCCTTGCTGGTGATCGACGACATCGGCTACGTCCGCAAGGACGAGGCCGAGACCTCGGTGCTGTTCGAGCTGGTGATGCACCGCTACGAACGGAAATCCCTGTTGGTGACCAGCAACCAACCGTTCAGCGAGTGGGAGAACGTCTTTTCCACCAGCGCCATGACCGTGGCGGCTGTGGACCGGCTGGTGGACCACAGCACGATCATCCAGATCAATGGCGAGAGCTACCGCCGCAAGCGGGCCCGCCGCCTTGGTCGCCCCAGCTCGGGTTGATTCGTCGCCGCGACCAGGCGTCAATTACCCGACAACCACATGCCACCCCTGGCGCCAGGTGCCGGTGTGGGCTCCGCGCTGCCGCCGGACCATGGGGTCCGCCGGCTCGTGCGCTCCACTGCAGCGCTCAGATGGGACGGCAACAAGAGCGCCGGCAAACGGGCTTGACGCCTGGGGCCGATCAGAGGATCCCGGATCCATGGCAGAGGACCGGGCAAGGGTGGCTCACTTTTCGCTGTCGCCTCCCCCTCCCATGGCAGGGGGAGGACCCGGGGTAACCCGCCTACGTAATTGACGCGACCCGCCTAAGTAGTTGACATCGGGCA